>DFDV01000029.1 GCA_002369025.1 Treponema sp. UBA3819
CCTATGACTCAGGTGGCGCTCAAGGAAGACTGGACTCTGGACAGGGAAAAAATGCTTTCTGAAGCCAATGCCCGGGATACCAGCATTATTTTTGCAAATCCCAATGCACCTACAGGCATTGCCCTCAGCCGGGATGAAGTCCGCAATATGATTAAGGCCGCTCCCAAAGACAGGGTTTTTGTAGTGGATGAAGCCTATGTGGATTTTGGCGGGGAAAGCTGTCTTCCGCTTCTGGCAGAATTCAGCAATCTGGTCATTGTCCGCACTTTTAGCAAAAGTCTCTGCGGAGCGGGAATGCGCCTGGGCTATGTGGTGGCCTGTCCTGAACTGGTCAACCACATTACTACCGTAAAAAATTCATTGAATCACTTTCCCATTGACTTTTTGAACCAGCAGGCTGGAATTGCGGCCTGTTCTGATGCCGGGTATTATGCTATGGCGGCAAAAAAAGTAGCAGAAGAAAGGGATAGCTTTAGCGAATTTCTGCGGGAGAGGGGCTGGTTCGTTATTCCCAGCTCAACCAATTTTATCTTTGTAAAAAAAGACGGAAGGTCTGCAGAGGAAAGTTACCGCAAGATTAAGCAGGCAGGAATTCTTGTCCGCCATTTTTCTACGCCCGGAATTGAAAATTTTCTGCGCATAACCATTGGTACCCGTGAGCAGATGTCTGCCCTCAGGCAGGTAATGGAGCAGTTATAATGTTCGCTGGATTAAGGCAAGCCCGCTAACGCGGAGTTTTATAAGGAGCATGATATGAAATTTTTAGTTTTGTCTGATATTCATGGTGACGTGGATGCCCTGGATAAGCTGGATGAAAAGTTTAAGGCAGCGGATGCCGTTCTTTTTGGCGGAGACTTTGCCAAATTTGAGCATACGGAGACAGCTCTTCCCGTTCTGGAAAAACTCTGCTCAAAGCATGAGACAATTTTTTCCGTGCTGGGAAACTGCGACGAGCCTGACTTTATTGAAAAAATTGAAGAAAAAGATATAAGCGTAGAAGGAAGCCTGCTGTATCACGAAGGACTGGCCTTTGCGGGTAGTGGCGGCGGTTCAAAGTTTACCGGTACAACCCCCTATGAGCGCACTGAAGAAGAACTTGTGGCTGACTTTGATGTGGTGGAAAATGCCGCAGAAGGTGCTGACGAACAGGGCCACTGGAATAATCTGATTCTGATTATGCATAATCCGCCCAAGGACACAAAGTGTGACATGATTCCCAACGGCATGCATGTTGGAAGCGAAAAACTTCGTGCCTTTATCGAAAAGACCTGTCCTCTTGCGGTAATTACCGGCCACATCCACGAAAGCGCCGCCATTGATCAGATTGGCGAAACAAGGGTGATAAATCCCGGTTCTCTTGCCGAGGGAAAATACGCATGGCTTGAGGTGGAAAAAAAAGCTGACGGCCTCTGGTCTGTAACCAAGGCAGAACTGTGCAGCCTGTAATAGCAATCACTTTGATAACCTCATACTGACTGAATTGCATGTGTACAAAAAGGGCGTGAGTGGAGCGGGATTGAAAAAGCACTTGCAAGTGGCGGGCGTAAGCCCATTTTATAAAATTCCATACCACTTGCACCGCGCTTTTTCAAGAACGCGCAGCGGAAGCCCTTTTTGTTTCTTGCAATGGAGTGCTATCTTGCGGTACGGCAGAAACGGAATCCCATGTAGTTGTAGAATTCATTGGGGTCGTACTTGTAGCGGTCGCCTGTGTAGGGGAAGGGGGTGTACTCACTCCAGCTTCCGCCACGGCTTACCCGCTGATGTCCGTAGGGGGCACCAATGGCCCGCAGACCCGGTTCAATGTCGATGTAGGTGCCGTACCAGTCCCAGCAGAATTCAAGCACATTGCCGCTCATGTCAAAAAGTCCCATGCCGTTTGCCTTTCCGCTTCCCGGCGCAGGAGGGGCATCATCTTCAAAAGGAGTACCTGCAGTTCCCACAAGATGGGTAGAGGAGGCATTGTTTGCCGTCCAGCTGACTGCTTCTTCGGGGATGGTGGGATCGTTAAATCCGTTTTTATCTACCTGACCGCTTGCACTTCCTCCGCTCTGCCAGCCGCTTTTTGTTTTTCTGGCGGCATATTCCCATTCTGCTTCGGTGGGAAGCCTCCAGCCTCTTGCATTCCAGTTACATTCTGCCAGATCCAGTTTTGCGGTATCTTCTGAATCTTTAAGCACTTCGCCCTTGTAGGTGTAGCAGGGGGTAAATCCGCAGTATTCGCTGTAGGCATTGCACCAGACTACGGCATCATACCATGAAATCATAGTGACCGGCTGGTGGAGTCCTGCTGTGGTGGGCTTTGCTCCGACTTTTCCTTTTGAGCCTTCCTGTCCGGGGCGGGCAAAGTTATATCCTTTTTTTTCTGCATCACTGCGGACAATATACCAGAGGGCATAGGTGGTTTCGTAACGGTTCATCAGAAAGGGAGTTATCCAGCGTTTTGCCGTGTAGGACTGACTTCCGTCCCCAATGACAAATACATCATATTGTGCGCCGTCTGTGGGACCCAGTCTGACTGTGTTGAGGGGATTAAAGGCTTCCTGGGCGGAAAGGGGAAGGGCAGTAATGCATGCAAGGACGGCAAAAGGAAGCAGAATTTTCTTTGAGATTTTGAAGTTTGCTTTCATTTTTTCTTTCTCCATTTGAATCCTTTCTGGTCTTTACGCCGTCGGAAAGGAGAAGTTTCCATCATCACATAGGCAATGACAAAGGCAAGTATACAGAGGAAGGTTATGGATATGACTCCTTCCCAGGTAGTTTCTGTTCCCCAGGGCAGGCGGATGTTCATACCCATAAAACTGGTAATAATCGTTGGAATTGCAAGGGCAATGGAAAAAACGGTCAGCTTCTTCATGACCATGTTCATGTTGTTGCTGATAACGGAAGCAAAGGTATCCATGGTGCCGGCGGTAATGGTGCTGTAGGTGTCTGCCATTTCCATAGCCTGACGGGAGTCTATTTCCACGTCGTCCAGCCATTCACGGTCATCTTCATCCAGAGTGAGGATGCGGGTCTTGCGGATTTTTTCCAGTAACTGTTGATTGCTTCTCAGGGATGTTGCAAATGTAGTCAGTGACTTTTCCATGTTTAAGAGCTGAATGAGTTCGCTGTTTGCGACTGCTTCCTGAAGTTCCTGCTGAATGCTGTTTGTCCTGCGGTTGATTTCCTTCAGGTAGCGGAGAAACATGGTGTCTGCCCGGCTCATCATGCGGATGATAAAGGCCGGAAAGTCGTTGAGGGTCAGGTCTTTAATGCGGTTTGCAGATATGTCTTTTAAAACCTCGCAGTTTGTCCAGCAGATGGTGATGATTTTGTCTGGAACCATGATGATGCCGACAGGAGCCGTAAAATACTGCAGGGGTGCCTTTGGCTGGAATACAGGAAGACGAAGAATGGCAAGCACATAGTCATCTTCTTTTTCAATACGGGCCAGTTCGTCAGGGTCAAGAATATCAAGCATCTGTTCGTGGTCAAGCCCATAGGTTTCTTCCAGCTCACGCATTTCATCAGAAGTGACGTTGCGGGCATCTACCCAGACACGTTTTGTTGAGTCGATTTCTTCCTCTTCTTTTCGGACAAACACGCCGTCGTCCTGCTGCCACAAATAGACCATGGCACCATTTTACCCCTCTTGAGACAGGATATTTTGCACTTGACTGCCGACATTTTGGAAAATTCTGTTTTTTATCATAAAAAATGACCGATTTTGCATTTTGAAGCCTATATATAGGTGTCAGCGGAAAAAAACGCTGAAAGATGAGGTGAAGTATGAAAAAAAGTATGACTTTGACTCTGCTGATTTTCTTTGTTCAGCTGCTTTTGACGGCAGAAGCGGGGCTTTCAGAGACAAAAATTTCAAAAACGGTGGTGTCCTATGATTTTACGGACAGGGATATCGGGGACATTCTCTTTGCGGTTTCCCAGTATGAGGGTTTCCCGGTAACGGCAGATGACACGGTGACTGGCAGGGCGGATTTTCGCTGTACGGGTGAAGATTTTGACGCGGCCTTTGAGTCCTTCTTGAAAAAGAACCGGCTTTATGTGAGCAAGAGCCGAGATGGCTGGACGGTGAGCAGAATGCGCATTCAGCGGCGAAATGATGAGTTTTCCGTGGATGCGGTGGATGTAAAGCCGGAGCGGATTTTTGAGGGCCTGGGCTCAGAATGCGGTATCTGCATCGTGGGAGAAAATCTTCCCCAGACGGCGCTGAGTGTGCATACGGGATTCTGCGGCAGCCATGAACTTATGAAGCGCCTTGTGGGTTTGTGCGCAGGCTTTGAACTTGTGACGGAAAAATCCGGCTATTACCGTATTGTCCGTGGAGGAAGCGGGCAGACTATCGGACTGGCTCAGGCTGCCGGGCGGGCGGAGTTCAGCGGTCATGAAGACGGCACTTTTTCCTGTGACGTGCAGAACGCCCTGCTTGGATTTGCCGTTGAAAAACTCTGCAGATGTGCGGAGAAAAAATTCTGCATTGTATCCGGTGGTGATGGGAAAATTATCCGTGCGGATTTTGAAGGAAAGAATTTTTTTGACACCCTTTCGCTTCTCTGTCAGCAGGGAGGGGCTGAAACGCTGCTGCATGAGGGCGTCTTCTATGTTTTTGCCTCTAAGAATGCCCGGGAAAAGATGGCAGGTCTGGACAAGGAATGGAAATGGCTGACTCTGAAAAACAAAAAGCCCCAGGAATTTGTTCAGCTGACGGCAAAACGTTTTCCCGGCATGGAAGTGATTGCCGTGAATGAACAGGGGGACGTCCTCTACCGGGGGGATGAGCAGGAAAGGGCAGACTTTGCGGCTTTTGCTAAAAATACTGATATTTCTCTTCCCGTTCATCTGGTTCAGCTTAAGTATCTGCGTACCAGTGATTTTATGGCCCACCTTCCTCCCTTTGTGGAAAAAAGCCAGATTAGTGACAGCGGTCACGGAGACAGTTTTTATTTTATGGGACCGGAATCTGTTTATCAGCGTCTGCTTGCGGAATTGACTCTGCTTGATAAGCCGGTGGCAAGAATCTCCTATGACTTACTGATAATGCAGTATCAGAAAACAGAAAGTCAGGACTGGTCGGCTCATCTTTCTGCAAACCGCCTGAAGATGGGGGATATCAATACGGCTTCTGCGGTATTGGGAAGCGTGATGGATTTGAGCCTGGATGTGGTGGGAGTTTTTGGCCTTCATTTTGCGGCGGAACTTCAGGCTCAGATCAATGAGTCCAGGGCTCAGGTCTTTGCTGATACTACATTGAACGGCGTAAGCGGAAGCACGATTTCTTTTCAGAACACGAATACCTACCGCTATCGTGACAACAATCTGGACCCGGAAACAGGAAAGCCGGTCTATTCGGGCGTTACCAAAGAAATTGCATCCGGCCTGAAACTGGAAGTTACGGGAACAGTAACGGGAGACGGCATGATAACAAGCAAAATCACCGCCTCCATGTCACGGCAGGGAAAAGATTTGTCTTCCAGCACAGGAAATCCGCCGCCGACAAGCGAAAAAGTGATTACGACCGAAGTGAGGGCAAGAAGCGGGGAAGCCGTTGTGCTGAGCGGGCTTATTCAGAACGAAGAAAATGAAAGTCAGAGCAGGGTACCCTTCCTTTCTAAGATTCCCTTGCTTGGTCTTTTATTCAAGGCAAAAGCAAAATCTTCAGAAAAAACAGAACTGGTGATTTATCTGGTTCCCAGTGCAGAAACAAAAGCGAAAAAGACTGAAAAAGAAATTGCATCTTACGAAAAAGATGAAATGCTTCGTCTTTACAGGGAGTTTGTCTTATGAGTGAAAAATTTGTTCTTTCTACACCATTTTCCCTCTACAACGAGACAGTGGTACTAAAAAGTGAGGGGGACTCCATTGTATTCGGTCTTCTGGACTCCAGCAATGAATCCCTGAAAGAAAGACTTGCAAAATCCGTTGCAAATTTTTTCAGGGGGAGCGGTAAGCAGGGTTCCTGTGAATTTGTACAGATTTCGCGGGAGGAGTTTGAAAAAGTTGCTTCCCTGCAGTACGGGCTGACGGAAGATGATTCAAATGTACCCGTTTCCCGTGAGAGCGAAAAAGAAAAGAACTATCATGCGGCGGTACTGCTTCTGGATTCCCTGCTTGATGAAGCCTGCAGGTGCGGGGCTACGGATATTCATATAGAAGAAAAAGCGGTGCGTTTCAGGGCTCAGGGCATACTCTATCAGGTTTGTCCCCTTGCGCCGGAACGAAGCCGTGAACTGATACGCCGCATAAAAATGCTTGCCAAACTTGACGTGCTCCACCAGCAGAAAGGACAGGACGGTCAGTTTGTGGCCAAAAGACAGACTGCTCCGGGGAAAAAACTTGCAGAGGAAGGGCAGCTTTTTGTCCGGGTTTCAATTATTCCGGCTTTAAGCGGCGATGGCGAAGGCCTTGCAGAAAGCGTGGTTCTCCGCCTGCTTGATGCGGCCAGGACTCCCCTTGATTTTGCTTCCCTTGGATTTTCAAAGGAACAGTCTGCGATTCTCAATGAATTTGCCCTGCAGAAAAACGGCCTTGTGCTTTTGTGCGGGGCAACCGGTTCGGGGAAGTCTACTACGGCGGCGGCAATGCTCATGGCTGCGGCAAAAGATGCCAGGCGAAAAATCATAACGATTGAAGAGCCGCCTGAATACATACTGCCCGGCGTAACCCAGATAGCAGTGAACGGTCAGTTTGGACTGGATTTTTCTGATGCCCTCCGCCTGATTTTCAGACAGGACCCCGATGTGATTTTTATTGGAGAAATACGAGATGAGGAGACAGCGAGGACGGCCTTGCAGGCGGCGGTAACCGGACATCTTGTTTTTGCCACCATGCATACCGGAGGCTTTTACGAAAGCCTGGTGCGCCTGGGGCAGCTGGGAAGCGATGTTAAAGAAATCGCTACGGTACTGAGGGGAATAATCGTGCAGGAACTGGAAAGTGACGGAAAAAAAGTGCAGCTCCATGCCAGAATCCTGCGGGCTGGAGAAAACATTTCATGGTCTTTGTGCACAGCCTCATCACCGGCTGATGTGCAGAACATTATTCAGGAGGCAGTTTTATGACGGATGAACAGATACGCATTACTTTTACCAGCCGGCTTTCGGAATTGACCGGGCGGGGAATTCCGGTAAGAAAGGCTGTGCGGGATATAGGAAACTCTAAAACAGGGAAAAAAATGCAGACCCTGTGCGGAGAAGTGGGAAAGGGGCTTGAAGAAGGCAGAAGACTGTCTTCGGTGCTTGCAACCTGCCTGACCATTCATTTTCCCCGCTGGTACACGGCTTTTGTGGCTGCCTCGGAATCAAAGGACTGCATGGGAGAAAGTTTTGCCTTTCTGGCTGAAATCATGAAGAGCCGGCAAAAGTCATTTGTTTCTTTTTGTACAGCCCTGATCTATCCGGTCACAGTTGCCTTGATTTGTTTTGCCGCTTCAATATGGGCAGTCTGCATGTATCCTTCCTATTTTGAAAACGACACTATTACCTATACAAACGGCGCAGCGGGCTCTTTCTTTTTGAGCGGACTTTTTATGCTGACTGTCCTTTTCTTTTCTGTAATGGTGCTCAGAATGGTGACTCAGCCCAATCCGTGTCTGGCTCTGATGCATGTGCTGGCCTTTCTGACTGAAAAAGGAACGTCGCTGAGGGAATCTCTGGAATGCGCCATCCCTGTTGTGGAAAAAAATGAAAGGCTTTGTGATGCAGTCTTAGCAATCCGGGATTCTTTACTGCGGGGAGAAGCGATAGAAAGTGCTTTTTCAGGACAGCTGGAAGAGGCTGGCTTTTCTTCTGCGGCAAAACTTATTGCTTCCAATGTTGCCCTTGCCGAATCGGGCGGGGGAGAGAATGTTTTTGCGAGAACGGCTAAAGCCCTTGCCGGAAAAGCGGATGCCTTGCGCACTTCCGTCCTTTCCTGTGAGCAGCCTGTGCTTCTGGCCTGTGCCGCAGTCTATATGCTGATTCTGCTGAAAAATACACTGATGCCCTATCTGACTGGAGGAGGTCTGGGAATATGAAAAAGAGACGCTTTTTGTGTGGCTGGAAGGGGAAAAAACTGTCTGCGGCTGACGTTGCCGCCGGTTTTACCTTTGTGGAAACGCTTGCAGTGCTTGCCGTGACGGCGGTTCTTGCAGGTCAGGTGAGTGTGGCCGCTCATGCCATGCTTCAACGCTCCCGGGTGGCTGGAACCCGGACTCAAATTGAAGGACTGAGGGCGGCCCTGCAGTCTTACTATGTGGACTGCGGTTCCTTTCCCACGGAGGAGCAGGGCCTGCAGGCTTTGTGGAAAAAGCCGACTGCATCCCCGGTGCCGGAAGACTGGAAGGGACCCTACATTGACAAGACTCTCCCAAAAGACGCCTGGGGCGAGGACTACCGCTATGCGCTTTCGGGCAGCCCGGCAATGCCACCTGATAGTCCAGAAGGCCTCCCCTTTGTGATTTATTCGCTGGGAGCAGACAGAAAAGAAGGAGGAAGTGGAAATGACAAAGACATTCTTTCATGGCAGTAGGAAAAAAATCAGGCCTGACCTTGACCGTAAGAGAAAAGACGGAGGTTTTACCTTTTTCAGCGTGCTCTGGCTTTTGTTTGGACTTTCATTTGTATGTGCCTCAGCCCTTTCCGCTGTCAAACTGCGATACGAAGCCCTGCATAAGAAAGCAGGTCAATTTTACACCATGCTGGATCTGGAAAACGAAAAGTGGCAGGAAGAAATAGAACTGCAGGGCTACAGGGAGGCAGAGCATGCGGCTGATTGAATTGACATTTGCTCTTTTTGTGCTTGCAGCCTTTGCGGGAGTTACGGCATCGGCGGTAAGACCTGCCACTCATTTAGTAAAGGAAAGTCAGGAACTGTCCCAGGCCCTTTCCCAGGACAGACTGATTGTAAAAGGATTTCGACGTCTGTGTGCAGGGGCCGTAAGCCGTTCCCAGCTTGATGACTGGTGCTGCCTTTGTAACGGCCTTTACCCGGAAGCAAAAGTTTCTGTGCTCCAGGCCGGCTTTACCAGAGACAGCAGACCTGTTTTTTCCTGCACATGGAAAAGCGGGCAGAAAAAGAGGCAGGTTTTTGCGGCAGGCGGAGAAGGTATTAAAAAAAGTGGAGGAGTTATATGAAAAAGTTACTGGTTGCTAGTGGAGACTACGATTTTTACACGATGAAGCTGCCTCTTTCCCTTATCCGGCGGCGAAAAAGAGCGGTCTTTGTCAGGCGGGAACTGGAAAAAAGACATCCTCAGTTTTCAGAAAAATGCTGCGCAGACACAAGATTTTTATTCCGCCGGGGAAAAATTCTTGCAGAAGTAGCTGTAATGGACACCCTGCGCCTTGCTGAATACCGGAAGAAGTACCCGGGCAGACATCTCTTTCTGGAAGGTAAGCCTGACAGGGCAGTTTTTATCCGCCACAAGGGATGGAAAAAAGGCGGCCTGATGGCGACGACAGCACTTGCGGCTCTTCTCCTGCTGGGCCGCCACTATCTGATTCCCCATGAGGCTGAGACAGAAAAAGTGGAAGTGGCGGAGGCAGTTGCAGACTCAATGCTTTTGCCGCCGGAATCCCTGCTTCTTTCCGTGCTGTCTGCCGTTGGTAAAAAAGGAGGCAGAATTGCTTCGCTTGCCTGGCAGGGCGGAAACTGCACTTTTTCTGTGACCGGCTGCCATCCGGAAGATATCGCCTCCAGGACAGCCTGTTCGGTTTCTTATGCCAATAATGAGCCTCGTTTTGAACTTAAACTGCCTGTTTCCTACACAAGTGCCCTGCTTTCCGGTGGAGATAAAAACTTTCTGCCCCAGCTGCGCAAAGGGCTTCTTCAAAATGGAGTGGTCATTTTGCGGGAAGAAGCGGGAGAAAACGATGTAAGCCTGACCTTATTCTGTTCCCAGCAGAATCTGACTGCCGCCCTCAAAGTCTGTGCGGAGGAGGCTGAAGTCAGCCACTGGCATGAGCGGGCCCTGCGTCTGCAAAGCGGCGAAAACGGATGCGATTTGAAAGTCAGTTTTTCCACTGGCAGCCGCTTCTATGAAAATCAGTCGCCTTTTCAGGTACTGGCTTCCTATGCCTGGCTCTTTAAGCCAAAAGTCCTGAAAGAAAAAATCATTCCGCGAACAGTGGCCGCAGAGTCAATTTCCCCGCGCAGGGACAAAGTCGGCGAAATCAAGCGGATAAACGGTGATGTTTTTGCCTACTACCGCATGCAGGACGGAAGCATCGTCTGCGAGAAAGCACAGTAGGGAGGTTCAGTAAGGTGAAAAGAATTCTAGTATGCATTCCGCTTCTTCTGATGCTGATTTCCTGTGCGTCGTCGAAGTTTTCGGGAAAGGCTGTCTGTACGGGTCGGGTTTGTGGTCCCCATGGCGAGCCGGTAGAAAATTATCAGGTGTCTTTTGGACTTGGCCTCAGCACGGTAACAAAAGCAAACGGCATGTTTTTGATTCCGGAAATGAGCGCGGGAACCTACACCCTGCATGGAAAAGGAGTGGGCTGGACTTCCGTTGAAAAGGAAGTGACCTTTATTGACCGCCGGAGCATTATCTGTGTGCAGGTGGAACCTCTTTCCGCCGTCTATCAGCGGGTCGAATCCCTTTTGCGTTCAGGGCTTTACGATGAGGCAGAAGATATTCTTAAAAAGGAAAAATCCGCAAATTCGGAATCCAAAATGTATCAGTTTTATCAGCGCATTATCGATTACCTTCAGTCACCGTCGGAGAGAAAAATGCGGAAAATCACAGAACAAGTCATGGAGGAAAGAGATTATGAAATGTAAATCACTTATGAGAGGCTGGAAATTCTTCCTGTACCTCTTTATACCCTTTTTCATTCTGATTCTCACATCCTTTCAGAGCTGCTCTACACTGGAAAGCCTGGGCTGTCCCTATCTGATTGACAATCCCCATGTGGAAATCGGCCAGAAATATACATATCACAAATATGCTGGTGCCTATCTGACGGTTTTCAATGATTCCAAAAAGACGATTAAGAAATACACCGTCTCCTTTATGCTTTATGACAGTGACGGCAACATTCCTTTTATTGGAACAAATTGTGTGGTGGCAAACTGTGAAAGTCCTATCCCGCCTTACGAAGAAGAAACATTTATTGTAAACCTCGATTCCTTCATTCCCTCTGTACCTGATGAACCCTATCTGATGGATTACCTCTATCTGCGGGAAATTATCTATACGGACGGTTCTTCATGGAAAGACCCCTTTGGCATGTATGCAGTGAGGGAGGCAATCGAATGAAAAAGACAGTTATGAACTTTAGCCTTTTATTTCTGGCTTCCCTGCTTTTTCTGCTGCCGGCATGTACTATGCAGCTGCAGGCAGGCGATTCTGGAAAGACTGAGACAGAAAAGGCAAAAGATGCCTCTGATGAAAGCGGTGAAAGCGGAAATGCTGATGGGGCAGACAGCAGTGAGACAGATGAGGCAGGCAGCAGTGAGACCGGAAAAACCGGCGAATCTGATGCAAGTGATGCGGAGAATGGAGAGCAGAAAGACCAGCCGCAAAATGATGTTGAAGATGATGAGTCCCTGGTTGTGGATGATGAAATTGACCCCACGCTGATTCCCCCTGAGCCAGAACCAGAACCTGAGCCAGAACCGGAACCTGAACCAGAACCGGAGCCGGATCCAGAGCCCGTGGTGAAAAACTGGACCTTTCTCATATACATGGCGGCAGACAACAATCTGGAAAAATCTGCAATTGCCGATTTCAATGAGCTGGAATCCGTGGACTTACGGGAAAGCAATATCAATCTGCTTGTTCTTTTTGACCGCTGTGCAGGCTATGACGCGACAAACGGAAACTGGACTGACACCAGACTCTTTAATGTGACTTACGATGAAAACGGCACAAATACCATTGTCTCTGAGAGGCTTTTCTGTCCGGAACTGGGATTAACTCCCTTCGAAAACGCTGAACTTGACATGGCGGACACGGCAACGCTTTCGGGATTTCTTTCCTTTTCAGCCCGGGAATACCCTGCAGAACATTATGGTCTTATCATCTGGGGACATGGTACCGGCTGGCGGGGAGAAAGTGACGGGGCAGAAGCAGGCTTTGGCTATTTCAGTGATACTGTGAGCGAAAAATCTGCCGGGGGCTTCCGTGCCTGCGCCATAGACAGCTATGCAGACACCTACATGACTGTCTCCGACCTGCGCCAGGGAATTCTGGAAGGACTGGCCAGAATGCCGGAGCGGGAAAAAGTGGATTTTATCGGTTTTGATACCTGCTTCGGAATCTGCATGGAAAGTGCATACGAACTCCGGGACTGTGCGGAATATCTTGCGGGCACTCCGGCTCTTGTTCCCTCAAACGGATGGCAGTATGCAAATCTCTTTTCCGCTTTTTCCCGGGGAAATCAGACTCTTTCATCTTTGTGTGACTGCGCCCTGGACCAGTACCGGACTCAGTATGCCTCATACGGGCACGCATCTTTTTCCATTGTAGACACTGCTTTTGTTTCAGAGGCAGTCAGCGCCTTCAATGCATTTTCTTCTGCTTCTGCGGCAGGCATAAGGGATATCAGTGCAAAGAACGCATGGCGTGCCCTTATCCAGGAAGAGGCAGAATCTTATCACATGGATTCCTATCCCTGCGATTTTTTTCTGGATGCATACAGTCTGGCCGAAAAGGCTGTGTCTTTTGATCCGGCCCTCTTATCTTCTGCCGTTGCCCTGAAATCTTCCATGCGCAGGGCTATTCCCCGTTCATGGAATGCAAGTGAGACTGCAAGCCTCTGTCCCATGGGAGTTTTTTATGCAGTTTTCCTTTCAGAAAATAATCCCCAGGTGACACATCCTGCTCCCTATGTTAATGGCAGCCGGGAAGCAGGGCAGAGTCAGTTCGTACAGCAGTGTACGGGCTATGTTCCCACATCTTCACGTTCAGGAAGCCTGCTGGACAAATTATTCCGCATGGATTTGTTCTAGTGCGGATAATTCAGGACTTTCAGAAAATTTTAGGAGTATAAAATGAGAGTTAATATACGAAAAAAATGGATTTTTCTTTTGCTGCTGATTTCAATATGCGGCTTTCCTCTCTTTTCATGGGGAGACAGCAGCGACGACGATGACGACAGTTATGACTCAAGTTGGGACTGGAGTGATGATGACGATGACAGCGACTGTTTTGACTGGAGTGATGTCTTTGACGACAGTGACAGCGACGACGGTTTTGACGACAGCTGGAGCGGAGATGATCTGGATAATGGAGACAATTATCAGGGAAATCCGGACGAACATTTTGATTATGAAGATGATTTTGACTTTGGAGACGGAAAAAAGGATGATGACAGCGACAGTCTGGAAAGCCTTATAAGTCATTACGAAGAGGCAAAGGCAGAACTTGCGGCTGTTCTTGAGGGTGAAAAAACGGCAGACCCCATCGAATATGGCCAGTTACAGGAAGCGATGGAAAGTGCAAAAGATGCCCTTGATGCCTACTGTGCCGCCCATGATTATACCTATGCAGAAGATGCTTACAACGGAGCTGTATCGGTCTATAATGCAGACGGCCAGATAGTCAATTTCATCGGCGACCCTGTCATGCTGGCAAGCGGCATTTTCCGTCTGGAAGACAGTGACATCAGCATTCAGGCAGGAAAGACAGTTTTTTCTGTGACCCGCCACTATGAAAGTTTTGATTATGATGAAGAAAAATCAAGTGACGGAGCCTTTGGCAGTCTCTGGACAAGTCTGCTTGATTCCAGAATTATTCTGGGATTTTATGAAGCTTATGCAGTAGAAGCGGAAAAATGGCAGCAGCTTGTGGATTCCGCTCAGACTTTACTGGAAAGTGTCCAGAGCTATGCGGAAGAGGACCCTGAATGTGAAGAATTTGTCCTTCAGGCAGAAGAAATTCTTGCTGAGCGGACTGCAAAAAGGGATGAAATGCAGGCGCTGGCCTCTCTTTCTGCTGCCAGGGCAGAGAAAAATGCCTGCACCGGTTACGGCTATCCAGCCCGCATGGCAGGAAGTCTTGGCCTTAAGAGACTGATTTTCGTTGATGACCATGGAAATCCCCATGTTTTTGAGGAAAGTGACGGACTCTACAAAAGTGATAGTTCTGGTGACAGACTGACTCTTTCCTATAACGCTGATGAAGATTCTTATCATCTGCTCTATAAGACTGGAGAAGAAAGAGTCTATGATGGAAAGGGGCTGTTGCAGACAATTTCTTTTCCTGACGGTGGACTGATTGCCTTTTCCTACAATGAAAATCACCGGATTGCACAAGTCTGCGTAAACGGAATGCGCAGTCTGTCCTTCAGCTGGGACGGGCTCCATGTAAAATCAGTTTCAGAGGGCATGAAGACAATTTCCTACGGCTACGAGGGAATGCGCCTCTTGAGCGTACAGGATGAAGAGGGAGATGTAAAATCCTATGCCTATGATGAAAATAACCGTCTGACCCGGCAGATAAAATGTGACGGCTCCTATATCGGCATTGGCTATGCGACTGGGCCAGACGGAAAGACCCGCACTGCCTGTACCATAAATGAAAATGGTGCAAAAGAAGAATTCATCTATGACCCTGCCAGCCGCCGCACAACCTACATCGACCACGATGGAGTTCAGAGCCTGTATGAATATGACAGCCAGAATCGAACTGTCCGCGAAAGCTATGCAGACGGCAAAATTGTTTCCTCTGCTTATGACGGCGAAGGAAGGCTTGCATGGCGTGAGGTAAACGGAAACCGGGAGTCATATTCCTACGACGCGGACGGACATTTGCTTTCCGTTCACTTCAGCGACGGTTCATCTATCCGTCAGACTTACAGCGGTGACAAACTGATTTCATATAGTGACCGTGACGGCGTAACGACTTCCTTTGAATACGACTCACGCGGAAATAACACGGCAGTCTGGCGGGGCGGAAGCAAAGTCTGGAGCTATAAGTACAATGCCCTGAATCTCATAACCGAAGCAGGCGACTCTTACGGAAACCGCATTGAATTTTCTTATGACGGAAGGGGCAATCTTGCTCAGAAAAAAATCTTTACCCCTGCATCATCTGCTGCCCTGTCTAGCGAAAACTGGCTCTACGACACAAGAAACAGGCTTATACAACATACGTTCCCCTCTGGAATTGTACAGACCTTCCGCTACGAAAATCATGCCGTCTTCTGCAGCCAGTCCAATGGCTTTGAGACGGAAATGCGGTATTCTAATAGAAAAGACCTTGTCTATGTAGGCCAGAAGGACACTGTAACCGGCGAAGAAAGAATATATCGTTACGAATACGATAAGTGCCACAGAATTATCCGCACATTTCTTTCCGGTACTGACGGCAGGGGAAGAAAACAGCCTGAAGTTCTCGTTCAGTCAAAATCCTATACAGGAGAAGGCCGCCTTTTGCAGAATATCGTCTGGGACAATCCGGAAAACGGCAATCCGGGAAGTGGCAATCCGGGAGACGGCTGGGCAGTTCAGTCTGAATACAGCGGCGCAGGTACAGTCGTCCGCATGAAATATGGCATGGTCGGAAGCCGTGGCGATTTTACAACTTTCTCACATGCCCTGAACTATCAGACCCGCTACACGGCAGATGGGCTTGAAATGACAGAAAGCAATGATGACGGCAGAAGTATTTTGCGCCGCTACGATTTCTGGGACCGCCTGCTGGAAGTCCGTAGTGGAAATATGCTCCGCCAGCAGCGAGGCTATTCACCGGCCGGCCGATTGCTGGAAACTCTGACCCCCTATGGCGGGAAAATGGCCTTTGAGTATGACAGAAACAGCGGTCATTTTGCTTCTTCCCGCGAAATTGACGGAAGTCTTGGCCGGGAAGAGACCTTCTGCTATCCCGACGGAAAAAAATCGCTCTCAATTTCAGCTCTGGGGGCAAAGACCTATTACGAATACGATGTGCACGGAAACCTGACCAGACTTCTTTCAGAAGGAAAAATTGAAACATGGACTTACGACGCTGCCAGCCGCCTGAAGAATCACAGCATTTTTGCCCCGGACGGAAGGCTTGTTGCGGAAGAAGCCCTTGCTTACAGTGCAGACGACAGAAGCCTTATCTATACGAAGGGTGGCCGCTGTAAAAAAATTTTCCGCATGAATGCATTCGGCCAGGTCATTTCCATTCAGGATGCAGACGGAAATACGGAACATTTTGTCTATGATGTGCGGGGGCGTTGCGTGGAAGCCTATGATGTCTATGGAAAAAAGACAGTTTTCACATACAACGGCAAAAATCAGCTCATTCAGACAGTGTCATGTATGGGAGTAGTGACGACCCGGGAATATGATTTTGACGGCAACTGTATTAAAATCTCCGATTCTTCAGGCAGCATTTACGAAGCCGCTTTTGACAGAAGCGGTCGCCTTGTGAGCAAAAGAGAAAATCCTTCCCCCGTGACAGAAAGGTATGTGTATGACGAAAAAGACAGAATTGTCAAAATCCTCAGGGGCGACAAAAAGGTCTTTTCCACAGAATACGCAGAAGATGACAGATCTTTTACCCGCATTGATGCAAAAGGCGGTCGTCAGATCTACCAGACAGATACTTTCGGCCGTATTCTCAGCGAAAAGAATCGTCTTGGCGCGGAGCAAACCTTTCACTACCGTGCGGATGCTTCGCTTTCCCTCAGCAGGGATTTTGGAGGAGGGGAGAGTGCCTTCTCTTATGTCAGGACAGAGAATAAAACTACTGCAAGGCATTCAGACGGCAGTTATACCGAAGAAATCAGGGACGCGGCAGGCAATATCATTTATGCACGGAATGAATCTTCTCACCTGCATTTTACCTACGATACTGCGGGGCTCATGCTCAGTCAGGAAGATTTAATCAGCGGTGAAATCGTGACTTTTACATACGATGAATGTGGAAGACGAACACGACTGCAAAGTCCAAAACAGGATGTGACCTGGCATTACGGAAAGCGTGGCGAAGTGACGGAAGTCTCTGACCGGATCAGCGGACTCGGAATGAAGTTTGTATATGATGACATGGGAAATGAAATCCTCAGGCTGCATTCTACGGGAGAAAGCCTGCAGTCCTTTTACGATGAAAGTGGCCGTCTGCTTTTGTCCGCCGCATTTTCTGCCCTCTCTAACCTGATTTCAGCGGAAGGTGCAGTCTACGGCTCACATGGAGAGAAATTGCTTTCCCTCAACAGTGATTTGACCCTTACCCGTTATCGTTACGATGAGGATGGACGGCTTTGCAGTGTGCAGTATCCCTGGTCGGAAGAACTTGCCGGCTATCTGAAAGAACTTTGTGATGAGTGCGGAGCAGCCGTCAGCAGGAGCAGCGATACAGCCTCTGCAATTATTTCTCTTTCTCCGGAAGAATACAGGGCTGTGAAAAATCTGTGTTCACAACTTGGCGCCGGCTTCTATCAGCCCAGAATAAATGAAGCCATGCTGGAAGAAAAATTTTTCTATGACGCAAACGGAAATCTTTCCCGCCGGGAAACACCCTTTGGCACGATAGTCTATGAATATGATGCGGAAGACAGACTTCTTTCCTGGGGAAATGCAGGCTCTGCCCTTTATGATGCCAATGGAAACCTGATTTACAAAAAAAATCTTTTCAAATGTGAAAACTACACATATTCTAAAAATAACAGAATGAAAAGTGTTGCAGTTCAAGACCTGACATCATCAGAAAGTCAGACAGTCACTTGCCGCTATGATGCCTTAGGACGTCGAACAGAAATTTCTTCATCTCTTTCCGGCAGACTTACTACAACGTATGACGGCCTGTCATTCCGCGATTTGTATGCAGTCAGAGGCGAGCTTCCGCAAGACGAAGAAAATGAAATAAAGGGAATGCGCTATCAGTTTATTGATGACGAATCTGCCGGCGGACGCACAAGAAGTCCATCTCTTCCCTCAGGTGACAGCAGAAGTTATTCCGCTTCCAGAGCATTTTCTCCCCGTCCGTCATACACAGGCTACACACTGCTCTACGGAAACACGTCTACCCCCGTCGCTCTGTCCATGCTCGGCACAGACTCTGCCGAACGATATTCTCTTTTTTCAGATGCAGCCGGCAGCGTAAAAGCCTGTGGCAAAAACGATGGCAGTCAGAACATTTTCTCCTACGATGCGTTCGGCGCACCTCTTTCTGCCTCCGGAACAACTGCCGCCGCACGCATCTATGGTTTTGCCGGCAAAAAAACCCTTGATATCACATCGCTCTATGATTTCGGCTACCGTGATTACAGTCCTTCTGCCACCCGCTTCACCACTTCCGACCCCGCCCGCGATGGCCTCAACTGGTACACCTACTGCGGCGGCGACCCCGTGAACTGGGTAGACAGACTGGGACTGGAAATGGAACTGGTTGTCGATAAAGGTTCTCATAGCAATCATTCCGGCCGGTATGGTGATAAAGAAGACACTCGTGATATTTGTGTTATGGGTGTTTATCAGGATGGCGTCTTAATTATGGAAGTTGAAGTTACTGTTGCTGTTGTTTCTCATAACAGTAGTTTGTCTTATGATGCCTCTCGTACTCAAGTGTCAGGTTCTGGTCTTACCCATCCAACACAGTTTCCAGATGGAACATACAATGTAACAGCAGTAACCTCAAATAGGAGTGGAAACAATAATTTTGAAGGCGCATGGTTAAGGACTGATGCAACTCAATATTTGGATGATATTAAAAATGGTGGAAAAGTTCAGGATGGAGGATATTGCGTACATTATACTGCATATTCAATGACAAATGGCTGTGTTGGTGTACAATCAAAAGAACAGATGGATGCATTAGTATGGGCAGTAATTCAAAATGAAAAGAATGATCCTCATTCTACTAGAATTACCGTTATGGATAGTAGTAAAATGGCAACTGTAACAATGGGTAATAAAAATAATTGAGACTTGCGATATAATTATTCTACTTGTATCTACGTGAAAACAAACGGAGAAAATATGAATTGTAAAGTTTTGTTTATCATTACGCTTGCTTTTCTGTTACTTTCAGGAATCGGCTGTTCTGGTAAAAAAGAAGCAAAACCAGGAAAAAATGATTCTACAGTGACTGAAACGGGCAAAGTGGAGTCGCCCCAGGAACGGTTTCTAGTTTCTGTAAATGAGGATTATACTAGCTTGCGGCTTTATCCGTCTGATAAAGAAATCGGGCGCTTTGGTGTGATGAAAAAAGGAAATCTGGAAGCGCATACGAGATTTTATGCCAATGGAAATCTTATCGGTCTCTTTCCAGACGAAAAAAACGAAACTGATGACTGGCTCTTGTTTTTCGCAGATAAGGAGGCTGGATACAAAGTGCTTGAAAGGGGAGTAGAACGGTATTACACTTTTCTTGGAAAACCAAGAAATTGTGAAAATGTTTACATTCTTTATATGGCACCTGGCAGTAACTGGCTGGCATGCGTAGACAATGAAGGTCAGATGGGGCTTAAGATATTTTTTACTCCCTCGTTTGTAGCTGACATAGTAAATGTAAAATATGACACAAATGGTCTTCCAGTAACTATTGTTTTAGACAGTATTGATATGTATGCAGAGTATTCTGTAAATTTGCAAACTCAGGAAATACTGCAAACATTTTCAAAAAATTATGATCATACGGGGTATAAGCCATAAAATTCTCCAGCCCCCCAGAGCCTGCATGCCATCCCCTGTTTCTCCCGGCATGCTCTCCGAGGGGGCGTGATAACGCATTGCAATTTCCACCGGATAGGAGTACAATAAATTCATTATGAGTTTACCGCGCTTATCAGGAATCTTATTGCATCCTACATCCCTGCCGTCAAGTTATGGCATCGGGACTATGGGAAAAAGTGCCTTTGCATTCGTTGATTTTTTGGAAAAGGCTGGAATCTCTTTGTGGCAGGTGCTGCCGCTGGGGCCGACCGGATATGGTGACAGTCCCTATCAGTCTTTTTCCACTTTTGCACTGAATCCTCTTCTTATTGATCTGGATTTACTTTCTGACCGCGGATGGGCCCGCCCCACAGATATTCTGCCGCCTGATTTTATCAAAAATAAAGGTGATATTGACTACGGCGCAGTTGTCTGGTGGAAAACGCCTGTGCTTAAAAATGCCGCCGACTATTTCCTTTCAAACGCCAATGAAGCGGACAAGGCTGACTATGCCGCATTCTGCAAAAAGAATAAATTCTGGCTTGATGACTATGCTTCTTTTATGAGCATAAAAACTGAGCATGACCTCAAAGCCGCCGCTGAAAGTGAAAAGAAGGGAAAGCCTGTTTCCGGTACATGGAATGTCTATTGGGAAAAAGGTCTTGCTTCCCACGATAAGACTGCAGTCTCTGCCTGGAACAAGACTCATAAGGCTGAAATTGAGCACTACAAGGTGATTCAGTTCTTTGCCGCCATGCAGTGGGCTGCCCTTAAGGCTTATGCAAACGGCAAGGGTATTTCAATTATCGGTGACATTCCGATTTTCGTTGCTCCCGACAGTGCAGACGTGTGGGCAAATCAGTCTCTCTTCCAGCTGAATAAGAGGGGGGTGCCAAAATGCGTTGCAGGCGTTCCCCCGGACTATTTCAGTGCAACGGGTCAGCTCTGGGGAAATCCCCTCTACAACTGGACTGCAATGAAAGCAGACGGCTACTCATGGTGGATTTCCCGCATTAAAAAACTTCTTGAACTGACTGACTATGTCCGCATTGACCATTTCCGCGGTTTTGAAGCCTACTGGGCGGTTCCCTATGGCGCTCCTACTGCGGAAAAAGGTGTATGGAAAAAAGGCCCCGGTCGCGCCCTCTTTGATGCAATTAAAAAGGCTCTGGGAGAGCTTCCCCTCATTGCCGAAGATTTGGGCATCATTACTGACGGCGTGCGTGCCCTTCGCGACGGACTTGGTCTTCCGGGCATGAAGATTCTTCAGTTTGCTTTTGATGTAAACGAGTATAAAAAGGGCAGTCTGGTAAATGCCTTCCTGCCTCATGCTTACGATAAACCCTGTGTCGTTTATACGGGCACTCATGACAACGATACAACTCAGGGCTTTTTGGAATCTGCTGATGATGAGATGCTGTCTCTGATTGCTTCCTACTGCAATGGTGAAAGACTGACTGTAGAAGCGGCAAAAAAACTCTGTAAAAAAGGAGAACTCTGCCGCAGTCTTATAAAACAGGCTTTTGCTTCCACGGCCCAGTTTGCGGTCATTCCCATGCAGGACCTTTATCAGCTTGGCACAAAAGCCCGCATGAATATGCCGTCCACCAGCGGTAAAAACTGGGCCTGGCGCATGACAGAAGATATGATCAGCGGGGAGAAGGCGGACAAAGCGGCTGCCTGGCTTTCTGAACTGACTGCCCTCTACGGACGGGCTGGCAGGACAAAATGAAAGCAA
>DFDV01000056.1 GCA_002369025.1 Treponema sp. UBA3819
GTACGATTGACCCCAATGTGGGTGTTGTAGAACTGCCGGATGAGCGCCTGGATTTTATGGCCAGTGTATTCCAGCCAAAAAAGAAGATTCCCGCTACCGTAGATTTTGTTGATATTGCGGGCCTCATAAAAGGTGCCTCCAAGGGCGAAGGACTGGGAAATCAGTTCCTGGCAAATATCCGTGAAACAAGCGTCATAGCCCATGTCGTGCGCTGCTTTGACAATCCGGACATTCAGCATGTTCGCGACGATGCAAAGACAGAAGCTCCCATCGACCCGGAAAGCGACATCCTTACCATTAACTATGAACTTTGCCAGGCAGATCTGGATACAATCAACAAGCGTCAGGAAAAGGTAACCAAGCAGATTCGCGCAATGGGCAAGGAAGAAGAAAAGAAATTTGCCGGCTACAAGAGTGCTGTGGAAAAAATTCTTCCCCTTTTGCAGGACGGAAAATGTGCCCGCATGGCAGAACTGACTGATGACGAAAAAGAAGGCATCTACGACCTGCACCTGCTCACCATTAAGCCCCAGCTTTTTGTCTGCAATATTGATGAAGACACGATTGGTACTGGCAGCAATAAATATGTTGAAGCCGTAAAGAAAATCGCTGCGGAAGAAAAAAGCGAAGTAATTGTAATCTGCGGTAAGTTTGAAAGCGACCTTGTTGAAATAACTGACGAAGCTGACCGCAAGGACTTTATGGAAAGCGTTGGTCTCAAGGAAAGCGGTCTTGCCGTTATGGCCCGCGCAGCCTATCATCTGATGGGACTCCGCACCTTCTTTACGGGCGGTCCCGATGAGTGCCGCGCATGGACAATTCATGCCGGAGACAAGGCTCCTCAGGCGGCTGGCGTAATCCACACGGACTTTGAAAAAGGCTTTATCAAGGCTGAAGTCTACAGCGTGGAAGACCTGCGCAAGTACGGAAGCGAAGCTGAAATCAAGGCTGCCGGAAAGTACCGCCAGGAAGGCAAGGAGTATGTCGTTCAGGACGGCGACTGCATGTTCTTCAAGTTCAATGTAACGAAGTAGAAAACTACCTCCTGTAGTTTTCTACTTCTAGAGAATATTCTGTTCACCTAAAGGCAAACAGAATATTCTCTCTCAGTTTTCAGCCGCCGTCCTGGCGACTCAAATCTTTTATGGTTTCAGCCTAGAAAACTACCTCCTGTAGTTTTCTACTTCTAGAGAATATTCTGTTCACCTAAAGGCAAACAGAATATTCTCTCTCAGTTTTCAGCCGCCGTCCTGGCGACTCAAATCTTTTATGGTTTTAGCCTAGAAAACTGCCGTTTTTTTCAAATTTTTCAGTTTTTTTTCTGAAAATTTAGCCTGAAATGAAAAATCTCTGCCTATAAATAGGTGGAGGTTTTTTTATGCATAAATCATATCTGTCTTTTTTTATGGTCGCTGTCCTTCTGGGCATCTTGTCTTCGTGTGCGGGAGTGCTTTCCTGTTCAAATGAAAGTAAGGCCGGAAAGGAATCCTTTACGATTCTCAACTGGAATCTGGAAACTTTTTTTGATGCCACTTTTGACGGTAACGAGTACACTGAGTTTAAGAACGGCAAGTCCGGCTGGTCACGCGAAAAATACGAAACCCGTCTGGACAGGCTGGCATCGGTCATTAAGGCACTGGACGCTGACCTGCTTGTGTTTGAGGAGCTGGAAAAAGAAGAACAGCTTTACGACATCAGCAACAGGCTGTCCGGCACCTTCAATTTTTCCAAACTCTATTCCCATGCTTTTTTTGCGGCGGACAAGGATTCTTCCATCGGCTGTGCAATTCTCTCCCGCCTTCCCATCGGAGAGATTTCCCTTCATTCAATTGATGTAAGGACATCAGAAAGCGACCAGCCTGCCATGAGGCCCATAATCCAGTTTTCAGTCTTTGCGGGCGGACAGGCAGAAAAAAAACTTGTTGTCTTTGCAAATCACTGGAAAAGCAAGGCGGGAGACACAGGCGGAGAAAGTGCGGCATGGCGTCTGCGTCAGGAAGAAGTGCTTACCCGCTGCATGCAGTCTGTTCTGGAAAAGTCAAATCTGCCGGTGCTTGCATGCGGAGACTTCAACATGGACATTCTGGAATTTTCACAGTATGAAAAAGTGGCCGGAATCAGGGCAAACCTGCTCCTCCGTTCTTCAGACAAAATTGCAGGCGGGGGGCTGCCAGTCTATTCGCCCTGGTTTGATTCACAGGGAAATCTGACGGAGCCCGGAAGCTACTGGTATAACGACAAATGGGAGCGCATTGACAATTTCTTTTGCGCCGGGGAGGTCATGCTTTCATCTTTTTCTGCCTCCACCAATGGTCCCTGGGCAACAAGCACAGGTAAACCCGTCCGCTATCAGATGTACAATGGCGCCGGTTATTCCGATCATCTGCCTCTTGTCTGTACGGTTTCTTTCTAATTTTTTTAGCACCTTTCTGAGGTCTTTCCAAAAAAAATCCCCGCGCCCATATCGGGTACGGGGAATGTTGCCTATGCGGACAATGCATTCAATGCAGGTAATACAGCCCAGCCTTATGCTGCAGTAATTGCAATTTTCTTGGGCTCGCTTACCGGTTTGCGGGGCATTACAACCGTAAGGACTCCGTTCTTAAAGCTTGCATTTACGCCCTCTGCGTTTACATCCTGAGGCAGTGTAAAGCGGCGGGTAAATGAATAGTTGCGGCGTTCGCGGATAAGCCATTCGCCCTGGTCAGCTTCTTTTTCATCTGACTTGTTTTCTGTGGTCTCTTCTGTGTGTGAAGAAATCGTCAGAACATCATCCTTCAGGCTCAGGTCTACATCATTTTCCGTTTTGCCGGGTAAATCCATATCCAGAACGTAAGAATCTTTTGTCTCCTTAACGTCTACACTGGGTACGCTAGCTGAATCAAATGACTTCTGGAAGAAGTCTCCATCGTTAAAAAGTCTGTTAAAAAGTGACAGTTCGTTCATGATATACCTCACATATTATTGTATAATGTTTCAGGGGAAAATCCCCATACGGTGTTCGGTTTCATACGAAATCTTCATCGTACACTTACTATATAGCAGAAAGCGTGCCAACTTTTAAAAATCTTGAGGGGGAGAGCCCTCCCCCTGGGCTCAGCCTTCCGCTTCGCTGCAGTCTTCGCCACACCCCCTTCTCCTAGGGCTATTTGCCCCTTTTTCAGCCCTAAAACCCCTGAAATTCTGTCTGAAATTGCTGTAAATGGTCACTTTCGGCCTTTTTTTTCCGCTTTTTTCGCACAATCGCTTTTACCCTCTGTCCCCTCATTTCTAAAGGTCATCTTTTCTGCCCATAAAGAGCCCAATTGTATCATTTTGCAACAGTTATTCTGTATCAAAATGACCCATGTTTGACTAACCATCAACCTCCAGCCGGGAAAAAATGTCCCATCCAGAAGAAAAATCATGGTGCCTGTGGGACGCTTTTTCGATAGACATGGCTTAAGACAGGCACTGCCTGCGCTTAGGGCTTGCGGATAATTGGCATACAAAGGCGTCTGCACAAGATTTTAAAATATGCTATACTGGCCCTATGATTTCTCTCGTTGCTTTTTTAGGAAACTATGGCCGCGAATATGAACAGACACGGCACAATGTGGCATGGCAGTTTGCAGAGTCTCTGCCTTTTTATCAGAAATTCTCCTGGCAGGAAAAGTTTAAGGGAGACTACGCGGTAGCAGAACCTGCGGCACTGGCTGAATGGTTTCAGCAGACGGGGCTTTTAACCACAAAAGACGGCGGCGCTGCCCCTCTGCCAAAGAATGCGCCGGACAAAATCTATTTTTTAAAGCCCCTTACCTATATGAATTTGAGCGGAGAATCTATCGGCGAACTGGCACATTTTTTTAAGATTCCGCCGGAGCAGGTGCTTGTTGTTCACGATGAACTGGAACTTCCCCTGGGAACCCTGAGCCTCAAATGGTCAGGCGGTCTGGGCGGACATAATGGTCTCCGCTCCACAAAGGCTGTTCTGGGTACCGCAGATTTCTGGCGCCTGCGCTTCGGTCTGACTAAGCCTCAGAACAGGGATATCGCCGACTATGTCTTAAGTGCATTTACTGCGGAAGAAAGGCCTGTCCTGCATGCCGTATTTGAAGAAGGTGCAAAACTTTTTGCAAAACTTCTCCTTTCTTCCGATCCTAACCGGCTCATAGCGGAGTGGGGTAAAAAGAAGGTGGTCTCCTGATGGACGATGCAAGAAAAGAGACTGCCGAAGCCTTTGCCCGCCTCTACGACATAATGCGCACTCTGCGAGGTCCTGACGGCTGTCCCTGGGACAAAGACCAGACCTCTGTAGGACTGCGTTATTCTTTGATGGAAGAATCGTTTGAAGCTATTGACGCAATTACAGGCGGAGACCCTGCTCATATCTGCGAAGAACTGGGTGACGTATTTTTTAACGTGATTTTTCAGGCATACCTCTATGAGGAGACAGGCGACTTTACCGTAGCCCAGAGCCTCAATTCTATCTGCGACAAACTTATCCGCCGTCATCCCCATGTTTTTGCCGGTAAGGAAGAAAAAAGCGGAGAATCCGCCTCACCTCTGACCATGAAAGATCTGCTGGGCCAGTGGGAAAATATCAAGGAAAATCTGGAAGGCCGCAAGGGAGACTCCGTTCTGGATACAGTACCCCAGGGCTTTCCTCCTCTTTTACGTGCCTGGAAAATGCTCAAAAAAGCTTCCAGAAAAGAAGGCAGCCGGCAGACCACTGCAGAAGCCTTTCAAGACCTGACCGAAAAAATACAGGCCCTGCCAGCCCGTGAGGAAGCCGTACAAAAAGAAAAGTCCAGCCCGGACTCAGAAGCCTTTACCATGAGCGGCGGAAATGAAGCCGTGAATAAGGCGCAGCTTGAACTGGAAGCCGACATAGGCCAAGCCCTTTTTGCCCTTGTAAACTATTCCCGCCTTGCCGGAGTAAATCCCGCCCTGGCACTGGACCGTGCAAACCGGGCTTTCTACCATCGCTTCACCGCCTGGGAAAAAGAAAAGAAGTAGGACATGTGGCCAGCCCTGCAATCACTTTTGTGGCGAAAAAACATAGCCGGACGCTTGATTTTCAAGTGTAAAGCCTGTATAAGAAAGATAGGAAATGAGATAATGAAAAAATTACTGCTTATGTGTCTGACTTTACTTTTACTCCTCTGGCAATCCTATGGCATCACATTGACAGACCATTCAAAAATAAAAGAATTATCCTCTTTCAGAATAATGGGAGCAATAGATTTACGCACGGAAAAAGATTATTCCGCAGAAGTAACATACAAATCCCTGAACCATGAAGGCGGAATGACAGTAACTGTTCTGGAAATTCTAAAAAACGATGTGCAGAACAATACATCAGGAAAGTGGCTCTATGTTTTGCTGACATCTCCCATGTGGGTTGAAAGTGGCGAATGGATAGAAAAGTACCATAAATTCTTAATTTTTCTTCCGAATGATATGCCTTGTTTTGATTTTGAGGAATAAAAAAACGAGGGAATTGTTAGTAAGGCCTGCGTAGATTTCTCAACTTCATTCGTGCATACAGGCAAATCCGGTCATACTGCTCGTCGATAGAACCTGTAGAAATGCCTGCAGAAATACCGCGCTTAAGTTTCCATGTGTAGTCAAGAAGCTTTCCGAACTCGTCAAGGGAAGTATTTTTATCTGTGAGGATTTTTTCAGCATCGTCAACAAGATGATACATTTCAATAAGCTGCTGAGTCTTATCCTTCATAGATTTTTCAGTGCCTTTCTGAATATCAGAAGAAAAGCGGCTGAAACCTGTAAAAAAGAGCATAAGGTGGTCGTTGAGATCTTTTTTTCGCTCTGGAGAAATAATTACAGGATTAACGCTGTAACCGTCGCGTGAAAAGTTGATTCTGTTGAAGCCGCCGAAAGAAGCCGCTATCTGATCCTGAATGCCACCTGCTTCCTTACAAAGTTCTCGCTCAAGGTAAATGGCATCGTCTTTCGTGCATATCAAGCCATTCCATAGCATTACGGATAGCCGGGTGCACGATTTCTGAATTTGAGTTTACCTTTTCTTCCTTTGAGTAAGTAAGGTGGGTTTTATAATCGAAAAAAGGTGGCAGGTGGCGTACTGTTACGTAAGCATATTTGTCAAATGTTGTACTGAGTACAGCTCCACCGTGTTCATTAAAAAAGCCGTTAAAGTCTGTTCCGCCGCCAAAAAAGCTCATGCGGAAGGGTGTTTGTGTGATAATCATTGATTATTACCTCCAAAATTTTCTATCTGCTCAAGCAGATGATGATTGTTATATATTGACTCAAAATATTTTGCAGATTGCTGTTTTTGTGAATCTAAACCTCCACCAATGACGATAAATTCATATTTACCTTTCAGTAATGGCAAAACCTTTTGAACAAACCAAATAAGTCCATCTGTATTTTCAGAACGTTTCCAGTAACCGTAAAACACAAACTGTTTTTTCTGTTCAACAGTTGCAGTGAAATCTACAGGTTTAAGATATTCGTTAGTATAAAATGCGTTTACACCGTATACTCTGTTCAACAAATCCGCATCTTTTATTGATGGAACAAATACTTTTTCAAATGATCTTACTATTTTTCGCTCCGTTCCTGTCACCCATTTTGCCATGAGTGGATTTTTGCGGCTGAACTTCTGAAACATGACATCATGCATACGAAGGACTTTATGAGGGTGCTTAACATGTAGCGAATACAAAGCAACTTGAGAAAAATCAAAATACAGAATGTCATAATCGCTGGAAACGGATTGGATTTTATGCAAAATCTTACGATTAAAACGACGTGTAAAAAGCGGATGAATCCAAAAGCGTTTTATAAAGTCATAATGTTGTATTTGAAAATCGCATATATTTGCAATGCCATGATCAGATGTTAAAGAATCAGTATCAGAATAAATCTCACAAGAATGTTCAGGATAAGAAAAATACCAAACATCAACAATATATTTCTGCGACAATTCACGAATAGCATTAAGAGAAAACTGTTGTCCACCCGTCTTCTGACACGGCGGAAAAGCTGTAATATATAAAATCCTTTTCATAGAAAGGTCTCCTTACATTTTTTATGTAAGTCCTTTGCGACCATTTCTATTTTTAAGGGAAAAGATAAAAATTATAACATAGCCAAAAGTCCTAAAAAACAAGAGATTTGGCTATAGAATCACCGATTTTTTGGAGTAAATAAATCTTCCATTGTAACTTCGCTATTCACGATTCCTGAATGAGAATTGGACTTTATTCCGTATGTGGTAACAAAAGTACAATTTATCGCTTTTTTTGTTTTACTCACATGCTTGAACAGTGCAATTCTCTCACGCAAAGTTTTTTCATAGGCATCAGTTATCACATATTCTTCGTCAGTAAATTTCATCTCACAAAGATTAATGACATCATCCTTACGGTCGATGAGCAAATCAATTTGCCCGCCTTTCCATTCTGTTCCATCGGAATCAACAAAAGGTCTTGCGCTCCATGAATAAGCGTTGCTTAAAACGCCGGCAATTCCAAGCTTATTTTTTATCTGCCAGATATGATGCAGACATACTTGCTCAAAAGCATAACCGCTCCATGCAGCTTTAACGCCAGAATCAGTCATATTAGACCAAAAATGCTCATCCTGACTGACATTTTTTTGAACAAACTTAAGATAAAAAAGCGAAAATAAATCTGTCAGCTGATACATGCAGTCTTTTTCTTTTTTTCCAATTGAAGAATACTTTCGGATAAAATCACAGCTGCAAAGATTATCAAGGATTTCCGAGAGAGTTCCACCTCCAGTCAATTTTGTTTCCGCAAGAATTTCTTCGCGAGTCATGCCTTTAAGTTTTCCAGACAGAGCCTCAATCACTTTTTTGTAGGATTTTGATTCTTTAAAAAGCGAACGGAAGAGAAAATCAAATTCATTTTTCAGAACCGCACCATTAGCAAAAAAAAACTGGTCTATATTTCTGGCCAAAGGAAGACTCTTATCAAACATGTCAAGATAATACGGAATTCCTCCCATGACCATATACAGTTCGATTATCTGCCGTCGGCTCAGATTTACTTTTTTTACAGTTGACAAAAAAAGCTCTGTCTCAGAAAGCGAAAAAGGCTCAAGATAGATTGCCCTGCTTATCCTGCCGTAAAGCCCGCCTTTATCACCTACCAGTTTATCCATCATCCATGTTGTTGCAGAACCGCATACAAACAATTTTAAGCTTGTTTTACCCGAATTCCACATATTCCAAAAATATGAGAATGCTGGCAAAAAATTACTTTTCTGAGTGTCCATCCAGGGAAGCTCATCAAGAAAAACAACAACTTTCTCTTTATTGAGAGAAAGCAAATACTCCTGTAGTTTATCAAATGCCTCAAACCAATCTTTTGGAGCTGCTATTTCGCAATCAAAAAACTTTGAAAGTTCCTTCCCGAATTGTTTTAGCTGCACACTACGAGCTGTTTCATACATTCCAGTAAAACAAAAGTCGAACTGCTCAGAAAAGAAGCTTCTTACAAGAAAAGTCTTTCCAACCCGCCTGCGTCCATAGACCGCAACAAGTTCTGATTTCGGACTTTCATAACACTGTTTGATAAGATTCTGCTCATATAAGCGGCCAATTATTTCAGTCTTCATGCTTCTATTGTAGCATGATTTTCTGTTTTTTCAATTATACCATAGCCAAAAGTCTTATTTTTTATGAGATTTGGCTATGTTATAGGCGTTTTTTAGTACTGCGGATTAAGTTGTAACCTAAAACAATTAAACTTTAATCCACTGCTTGCTTTCAAAATCATACTTCTTTATGACTTTCGCAGGATTTCCTGCCACAATGCAATATTCAGGAACAGACTTTGTTACCACGCTGTTTGCTCCGATAATTGCGCCTTTTCCAACTTCCACACCAGGCAGAACAGAAACAAGCTCACCAATCCAGACATCATCGTGAATAATCACGGGCTTTGCAGAAAGCGGACGGGCTTTCGGCGGAATGTCGGGAGCGGATTGAGAGCCTTCCGAATAACTTCCGTGGCAGATGTCGCTTATGAAAACCTTGCTTGCGATAAGGACATTATTACCGATTTCAACTTTTTGGGCTGCTGCAATGTGCACAAAGTCATTTATCTGGACATTGCTCCCAAAGCGAAGTACTTTTTCATTGTGATTTTCCACAGAAGCAGAAAGCGGGTACGTTTCTAAGCGGCAGTGATAGCCTGTCGTCAGATTCTTTCCAAAATCAATACATCTTTTTCCACGAACATCAAGAGGAAAGCGAACAAGGCGGGCAGAAGGGACGACAAAAAAAGTGCGAACTTTACAATACATAAGGTAAAGGATTTCTGAAACTGATTTTTTCATTCTATTTTCTCCTGAGCCCGCGGAGTTTTACTATAAGTATGCGCCGTGCATATTTCAGTAGAGAAAAATACTTTGCAAAAAGATAGAAATAGAAAGGAATGTCAAAATGTTCATAAGCATAATGAATGTTGAAAAGCTCTCCCTGTTCCATTGCCTTTAAGTTTCCGCTCAAGCCGCTCTCTCCAAACCGTGCCTTATGCAGAATGCTTTGAGAAACCTTCTGATTCAAAAAACAAGCGTTACACTCTTTTGCAATCCAGTTAAAGAAAAATCCTTCTTCTGCATGACGCATACCAGAGCTGAACTTTATGCCCTTACTCCAAACAGTATGCCGCAACATACTGTTTGGGGGAGAAAAATAATTTTTCAACATCTGGGAACGAAGCGTTGTTCTGTACAGATTTCCGTCTATCCTTTTTATAAATTGAGTTTTTTGCTTATCGACTTCATGATTCCCTGAAATACAGTCAATTTCAGGATAATTTTTAAACACTTCAAGTAGAACCTCAAAATGATTTTCAAGCCACTCGTCATCGGAATCATTGAATGCAATGAAGTCGCCTTTAGAAAGTTCAAGCCCCCTATTGCGCGCCGTAGCCGCTCCTGCATTTTCTTGATGGACGACAATAACCCGCTCATTTTGTGATGCAATGTCTTTTAACAGCGATAAAGAATTGTCCGCTGAGCCGTCATCAACACAGATGATTTCATAGTCCTGCGTGATTCGTTCCAACGAAGTAACAACGGATTCGACACAGCGACGGATTGTGTTTTCTGAATTGTAGACTGGAATTATTACGGAAACTAGCATGACGAGGACTCCAAGAAAGTTTTTAAGATTTTGTGGCATTTAAATTTAGCAGGTGAAAATATTTTATTTACAACAACTGCATAATTCTTTTTCTTATGCAAAAAATAAAAAAGTGCATTATAAAAAATGGCTATATATAAAACTATCGCAAAAGATTCATATCCTTGCCGCATATAAAGCCTAAGCTGATAGATAATATAAAATCGAATCATAAAGTTGCAGTCTTTTGAAAGTATTTCCTCTAACTTCCACACCAGAAGATATATGCATGGAAGACAAAGAAGTCCTAAAAAGCCAAATGAACACAAATCATAAGAAATACAGTTCGACCCCAAACCAAATCCTTTTTTGATGTGAACAGCTAAAAATGCTCCGATTTCAAAAAAATCAGGGTCATTCATTATTGATGTTTTTATAAATCCTGGCAAAATCGGACAAAAAAGATTGTACAAAACATGCGTAAAAGAAATACAGCCAGTTAAGCCGTCATTTAAAACATAGGGTATGGTCAAAAAAGTATTTACAAATTCCCCCAGCATGGAAGCTATGATTACATCAAGCGAAATTGAATCGCTACTAAGGGAACTCATTCGTGAAAATAATACACTGACAAGGAGAGCACTGAACACACTCACGATGACAACAATTTTTGACTTTTCTGTAATTTTTATATAAACAAGATAAACAAACAGAATATAAAGAAAGGCTGTAGTTCGTTTTCCCGCAAGAACTTCAAACATTATATTTGGAATGAATAATAAAAAAATGGAAAAATTCTTTTTTTTCAGAAAGATGTAAAAAACACAAATCACGGCAATATAACGAACTGTCTGAAATTTGAACATTTTTCTGTATTTATCGCCAAGTTCATCCAGAAGGAAAAAAGCCTTTAAGTAACCGTTTGTTCGAATTGCATTACAAATTCCTAAAAAAGCAATGCAGGAAGTAATGAAGAACACAGTAACAATAACAAGGCATGTTATATTTACAATTTTGTAACGTTCAAGGACTGAAAATCCAGGTTTAAAAGGTTGGGGTATGTATTTCCCGTGAAAAATCATGAGTAAAGAACTTTCAAGAAGCACAATCAGCTGACATTCAACCAGAATTTCATACGGAAAAGAAAAATGTCCGAATAAATCAGGATTCTGTTCAACAGTTTTCATAAGTAGAACTGGTATCATAAAATATGCACAGTAAAACAGCATAAACCAGCATAACGGACTATAAATATATGCAACTCTATATTTTTTATACTTAAAAACAATCTGAATAAGATATAAAACAAGAAGCAAACTGTTTATAAATTGAAAAGTTGCAAATATCATGCAAGCACCTCATTCCATAAATCAAGGATTTTCTCAAGTCCATAATTCTCTTCAACACGGGAAGCCATATCGGGAAATTCGTCTTTATGTGAAACAACATATTTCATCAGAGAACAATATTCCTCTGCATTGTCAAATGAATTAGTGTGCCATGAATAACCTAGCAGATTGAAAATATCGAGACAGCCTGATGCTGGGGTAGAAACCACAGGAACATTAAAACCAAAAGATTCCAGAACCGTAACAGGCATTGCTTCTGAAAAAGAGGCCATTAGAACTGCTTGCGCATTTTTTATGAAGGCTTCTGGATAAGTTTTGCTCCCCAAAAAGAAAGTCTTTTCTGAAATGCCGAGATTTTGTGCTGTCTGAATGAGAGAATCTTTTTCAGGTCCATCGCCGATAATAAGCAGGTTGTACTCTTTGTATTCCGAATCCAATATGAAGCGCGAAAAAGCCTTTAATATAAGCGGAACATTTTTTATTTTCGCAAGCCGCCCTACAAAAACGAAATATTTTTCATACTGCACTGCGTTCACAAGTTCTTTTTTAACATTAAGTTTTCTTTGCTCCGTATCAAATGGATTGTACATTACGGAAACTACTTTTACCCCGATATTTTGTAAAAATCGCTTGACACTCACAGAAACAGCAAGAACTTTATATGCACGATTATAAAAAAACGCAATGATTTTTTTTGTGCAGAAATCAGCTATTATATTTTTTTTGTTTTCCAAATCAAAGAGTGCGTGGTGTGTAACTATCTGTTTTACATCAGACTTAGCTTTTTTTATTGCTATATGAGAAAGAACCGTTATCGGCCATATACTTGTAACAATATAGTCTGGCTTATTTTTGTTCAAATACAGCAAGAGTGGCTTTACAAGATTACGAGCCTTTATATTACAAAAATCAACTATATTAACATTGCAGGAAAGAGTTTCTTTTAACGCACCATGATTTTTAAGCGTTATCAAATCCACATGATGATGTTTACACAAACCATTGCATAAAGTGACAATCACACGCTCTATTCCACCAATGTCAAAACTATTTATCACAAAACAGATTTTACTCATACACTCCCTCTCAAGAAATGCTTGATTTTTTGTTTTAGCAGAATTTCTTTATGCAAAAGCATAAGACAGAGATTTTTCTTAGGAAGAGTAAAATTTGACATTTTTTTTAAGTCTAAATATTTTGTATGAGAAAAAATAAAATTATAAATTCTCTTGAAAAACATAATCCGAAAGGCTGGCAAAAAATGTTTATATTTCGGATTATTATTTTTTACATCATGGACAATACTGTTATAGGCAAAAACAGCAGAATTATAGGTTTTTTCTAGTTCTGAAAAAGTTCGTCTGTAAACAGATGTACTGATACCTTTCGTATCGTTATACTCATAAAGACATTCATTTATATACACTATCTTGTCTGTTCTATTGCATAGAAATACATTAAAAAATAAATCTTCGGCAAATATACAATAAGCGTTTTGAATTTCCTGCAACACAGTTTTCAAAAATTCAAGTCTATAGATTTTATTCCAGACAACACAAGAAAAATTTTTCTTAGTCAGCATAGCACGTAAAACATCCGTTTTATGTGGATAAAACTTCTGATTAGAACAATGCGTCTTGTAACCAAATACGGCAAAATCAAAATCATCGGATAAAGAATTTATAAATTCATTAAGGCGAGAAAATGTATTTTCCACTAGTAAATCATCAGAGTCAACAAAAAGAATAAAATCATTTTTTGCAATGTAAACACCTTTGTTACGAGCCAAAAACTGACCTTCATTCTGCAAGTTGTTAAGTAAAACTATTTTTTCTCTATATTCATTGAGAATTTGCAATGTACAATCTGTACTACAGTCATTGATGCAAATGACTTCAACTCTATAATAGTCTTGCATCAGAATGGAGTTTATTGTTGCCCGTATTGTATCTTCACAGTTGAAGCAGGGAATAATTACTGAAAATGATACTTCTGCTAAACCATTGGCTTTGTTTCCTGCCATAACGGTACTCCTTGTTTCTGCTCAAATTACAAAACTGCTATATTTGCACAAAATTCTGGAATAAGCAGAACGAATCCAATACCAAGTTTTACAAGCCCCACACATTTAGACTTAATCGTTTTTCGTAATGGAAAACATTTTATTTGTACACAAAATCTTGTGCCGAAAAATGCAGATACAAATTTGTCGCATATGCTCAAAAACTTTTTACCGTTTTGAATTTCATCACACTGCTTTACAATTTCAATCAGAGGATTTTCGTGTTCCTCAGGTCTTTCGCACGGAACTATATGCCCTGTATACAAAAACTCCTCCAATTCTTTTTCTATTCTTGATACTTCAGATGAGTAATTCGTATAACGCCGATACAGTTGTGTATTTGTACGAGATTTTTCAGGCTCAAAATAAGTAAAAGCCTTTGAATGAGAGCCTTCCGGCAATCCTAAAAATGTTTCTATCCTTGCAATCTGATTGTCATAATCATTGCAAAGGTCGTCCAGTTTCAGCGAAAGCACATTCGGAAAATTCCAAGTTTCGCGGCTTTTCGTCCGTGTCGCCCTGTACCACTTTATGAACACATCGACATCCGCGCTCGGAATATAGCGGCTCGCAGTGAAAATCTGGTTTGTTATGTAAAGGTCGCGCGGGTCTTTGTCCACGACGAACACGCTCGGCGCACTTTCAAAATACCGCGCATATTTTTCTATGCTTATGGGCGGAAAAAGCTGGTCAATGCAGAGCATATTTTTATCGCAGTTCATTGCCTCGATAAGCCGTGCAATGTATTTTTTTGCACATTCATAAAAATATACGCTGTCATTTTCATAGCGCATTTCGTTGTAATAGCGGTAGGTCGGACGCCAGCCGTAATTTTCATAAAGGCAGAATTTTGAACTTTTTGCATTATAAAAGCCTTCTGCACAGGCAATTCTTCTTTTTTCTGCAAACGAATATGCGCTTTTCTCGGCATCTCTTCTGTGCCAGCCACCATTCCATTTTATTTCAAAAAGAGAATCTATAAAATCTTTTGAGATTTCGTAAAACGTGCCATTAAACAAGTTTTTATAGTCTGCCTGTTTAGAAAGCATTTTTGAAAGTTCAAGGAATCTTGCTGCTGCAAAATCAACTTTGAGCCTGTGTCCTTCACTGATTGCACTCTCTAAGTCGGCAAGCCCGTCCGCCTCGTGCAGAAAGGTACATTCCCATTCGCTGCTTTTCGTATCGATGCAGTCATATTCACGAAGAAGGTCTGTTATTGCAGAAGAACCAGAATCCCCGAATCCCGTAGAAGTTATGAGCTGAATCATAATCATAATTCTCCGTTCTTTAAATGTAGGATTTTCTTTATGAATCTTTTTGTGAGTATCATTGCGTACACAATTTTTACTTTAAATACATATTTTTTCGATTCATAAATATCATTTTTTATTATCATTTTTAGTTGGTCATAATATAATTTCGTGGAATTAACATATTTAAAATAAGTAATCAAAAAAGGAATCATTCTTTTTACAAGTACTGAAATATTCTTATTGTTTTTTTCCGCCCAAATCTCAAGTTCATGTACGGTTGCTAAATGTTCCATGAACATATCATGATTATGAAACCCCTTGCCTGTAATGGATTCATCAAATATTCTGTGATAATAAAGAATTTCATTAGTGATAAAAACAGAAGATGTACATTCAATAAGTTCTTGTGTGAAAAGAACATCATCGAATTTAAAATCACCTTCAGCAAATCTTATATCATTGTTTATAACAACTTCTTTTTTTATAAGTCTACGCCATGGAGCAAAATATACATTACATAAATCTCCACATTTTTCTTGTTCAGTTAGAACAGAGAAACCTAGAAGTTTCTTTGAAAAAGAATAATTCCTAAGCTTCCCTGTTTCATCATAATAATCAGCATTCGAGCAATAAGATACATCTGCATTATTTGTGACAAGACTATTATAAAGAGTTTCAAGCCATATGGGTTCAACCCAATCGTCATGATCCATAAATGCTATATATTCACCTTTTGCCTTTCGCAGTCCAAAATTTCGCTCCCATCCTGGTCCCTTATGTGCATTTTGATATAGGCTTATATTCTTATATGATTTACAGTATTCATTAATAATTTGTAATGTGCTATCAGTCGAACCGTCATCACAAAGTATAAGTTCCCAATCTGCGAAAGTTTGGCCAAGAACACTATCAATACACGAGCGAATATATTTTTCTGAATTATAAAGAGGTATAATTATAGAAATTTTACTTTGCATATTTAAATTTTCTCCTAGCAAAAAAGAACGCGCTCAACGGCATAATGTATATTACGCAAAATAATGTTGCATATAAAAACCATGAAGTATATGAATCGATGCTGAAGTTTTGATTACTAATTATAAATACAAATAAAAGCGAGTATAAAAAATATACTCCAAACTTTATAAATGCTCTAAACGGATTACGCTGTATAATCTTATTTGATACATAAAGAACATCTGTAAAAATTCGAATAGAATTTGAAATAATATTTCCAAAAAGGATTCCCGCCAATCCAATTATTAAAACTCCTATTATACTTGCTACCAAATTCACGCACATTTCCACAATTGTCATCCATTGGGTTTGCTTAAACTGCCCTGATGCCATTATGAGTTGGCATGGGGGGTCACGAAAATAAGTTAAGATTCCACTAACAACAAACAAAAAAGCAAGTTTCGGTTGCATATAGTTAGCATCGACCATATTTACAGTATACAAACGCATAAATGGCATAATTAAAACTAATGAAAGTGAATAAACCATACTAAGAAGTCCTAAAAAAATAGATTCATATTTTTCAAACACTTTCTTTGTTGTTGCTATTGATTCCGAAACAAGAGAGTTTCCAAAAAAAGCACTAATTCCATTACCAAACGCAGATAACATAAGTCCAACCGCACTGAAAATCATTGCATAGACAGCATAAATACTTGCATCTTTTAATGTTAAGAAAATAGTTATGAGTACTATAGGAGAATAAGATACAACAAGCCCTGTTAATCTATGAACTAAAACATTCTTGCTCTGACTGATTGCCTTTGTGTCTGGAACGGCGTGGAAATCAACATCGTTATATTTTTTACGCACATAAATCGAAAGCAAAACATATCGAGATAAATAAACAAGAGAAGATGTAAGTTTCACAACTAAAATAGCACAATTCATTTTTATCAAAATCACAGCAAACATTGTGTTTACTATTGTCGCTATAAGTTGGACGAGCGAAATCACATACATTTTCTTATCTGCAGTCAGCAAAACACGATACTTTCCAATCAAGAAAAATTCTGCCGCTCCTGTGATGCCAAGCACAAGAACCATAAGGGCGGATTGCAAACGGTCAACTTCATTCCCAACAATAAGCGGATAAACAAATGCAAGAACAAAAACAAGCACTGTAAAAAGCACACCAGAGCGGTTATAGAACTTTGCCGTCGCAGAAAGTATACCGTTTCGACCTGCTACATCTCCAAGCGCAAGCGGCTTATATAATGCCGCAATAGACGCTCCGCCGACACCAGCTTCTACAATGTTCAGATATGCAATAAACTGTGAAATCGAAGAAACCATGCCGTTCACCGAAGAACCAAAAGTTCCGATTATGAGCGGAGGCAAAATAAAACCGCAGAGTGCAGTAACTACTTGCAAAAGCAAATTGCTTACAATAGTATAGGCAACTTCTTTTTTTCGAGCAGAAAGGTTAGAAAAAATCATTTAGTCACCCCGATTTCACTCAAGATAACTTTATTCATATCCCGACGTTCCCGGTCAAAGAACCAGCCCCATTTGTTGAAATACCTCACCGCACTCTTAATATGCGCCACGAGCATTTTCTGGCTCTTGTAACTCTCCCTGGCATGGTCATGCACAATCGTCACGCCAGGAAAATACAGCGTCTTCGCCACACGATGCAGTCTTCTGATCAAATCAAAATCCTCGCAATACATGAAATATCCGTCGTCAAAGAAAATATCATTCTCCTGCAAAGTCGCAAGCCGCATGAACATAAAGCATCCGCTCAAACACGGTGGATTCATCACTTTGTCGTATTCGCTCGCTTTGAGACAGTAACGGTCGTTTCTTTTTACACCCCAGCTTTTTGGCAGGAATCTACGGAAAATCAAGTCACTTGGTGTGGGGAGCAGCTTACACAGATACTGTAATTCGCCATTCGGGTAAGTCACTTTTGGCAAAACATAGGCTGCATCAAGATTTTCGTTCATGAACTGAACCAGAGCTGGCAAAACTTCCGCACCAAAATAAATATCTGGATTCAATACCACATGATAAACAGCCCCGCTCTCAATCGCCTCGTGCATGGCAAGATTATGACTTGCACCATAGCCCAAATTCTGATTGTGAATATAGCGGATTTTTGTTCCGGCAATTTCTGCCCTTTCAGCATATTCTTTTTCCAGAATCCGCCACTTGTCGCTGGGAGAATTATCGATTATATAGAAGGTTTCGACGCATTTTGACTCAATCACGGACTTAAAAAGAGACTCTATCTGACTTCTTGGTGTGTTAAAAAGTACGACGCTTGCGGTAAGATTCATCAGCCTATCCTTATAAGTCCGGCATTTACTTTTGCCACAAACTCACGCTCTTCTTCGTCTGAGAGTTCCTCGTAGCCCAGACTTTCTTCGCTTACAAAGTCGCAATCAGAGTCATAAATGACCTGAAAGTCAATTCCGCACTGTTTCGCCAGATTCGCATAATGCGCAACTACATCTTTACGGATTTCCCATTTTTGGAGCCAAAAAGTTTTCTCGTCTTCCAAAAGCGGTTTTTCAGTGCAAAAATACAAAAGGACTCCGCCCACTTCATCACCCACATTCCCGTCAAAAATATTATTCATTGCATATTCAAGCATGAATTCATCAGTTCCGTTTGCCATACAGGTAACATTCCAGCCTTCTTTTTCGAGAAGAAAGTTATGCAAATCATCGAGTTTTTTCTGTCTGTAATCGTTTGGGGCCGAACCGCAAAGAAGGGCATATCGGGTCAAGATGAAATCTCCCTTTTATGACAAGAATACGCTATAGCACTGATTTAATAGCGTATTTACGCTATTACGTTTTCTGTAATTTAAATCGTATTTACGATTTAGTCAATTAGTTTAAGAGCGTAATTACGACATTATATAGTTATGTCAAGTTTTGCGAATCGATTAAGAGAAGAAATTGAATTTTTGGGATTAACAAGAAAAGAACTCGCGTATAGAGCGGATATAAAACAAAGAGCTTTAGATATGTATCTGGGCACTCAAGGTTCAATGCCTCCTGCGGATGTTGCTGTCCGTCTTGCAAAGGCTCTCAATGTCACTGTGGAATATCTTGTTACAGGAGAAGGAAAAACAGAGAGAAAGTTACCTGAACCTATGAAATCTAAACTAGAACAAGATTTGGAACGCTGCTCTATAAAAACCAGACAGTTTTTGGAAACCACCGCTCATCTTTTTGCAGAGCACGAGAAAAAATAATTCAGCGAAGGTTTGATTCATCGGAGTCTGAATTGCCCCTCCCACATCTTTCCCCGAAAAAAAAACTCCAGTCACCGGGTGGCGACTGGAGTTCATCAAATCAGAAAGTGCGGAGAGATGCCCGCAACATTTCCTTATTTTACAAATTGTTTTTTTAGGAAGTCCAGATCCAGTTCAGGATAAAGCACGTGCTTACTCAGAAGGGCTGCGACACGCTTTTTACCTTCTGCTCTGGTAGCGTCGTCAAGGGCGATTTTTCCCTTTGCAGGCTTTCCGTCTTTTGTTACGCCAGGCTTTGTGTTTTTAAGCACGAAGTCGATGATATCAGCAACATCATTCATTTCTGCTTCGGTAAAACCGAGTGTTGTAAGGGCAGGAGTTCCCAGACGCAGACCGCTTGTCCACCATGCGCCGTTTTTATCGTAGGGGAGGGCGTTTGCGTTTGCAGTTACACCGCATTCAAAGAGTGCGGCTTCAGCCTGCTTTCCGGTAAGACCGTATGAAGTAATGTCTGCCAGCATCAGGTGATTGTCTGTGCCGTTGGTCTGGAGACGAACGCCTTTGTCCTGCAGAGCCTTTGCCAGAGCCTGAGCATTTTTTACCACGTTCTGTGCATACTGCTGATATTCGGGTGTGTTTGCTTCTTTGAATGCAATTGCCTTTGCTGCCATTACGTGGGGAAGAGGACCGCCAAGAACCATGGGGCATCCCTTGTTTACATAGTCAGCAAATTCTTTCTTGCAGAGAATCATTGCACCGCGGGGGCCGCGCAGGGTCTTGTGGGTTGTCGTAGTTACGACATCTGCCCACTTAACGGGGTCGTAGTCTCCGGTAAAGACTTTGCCGGCAACGAGACCTGCAAAGTGTGCCATATCCACCATGAGTACTGCTCCGCACTTGTCTGCAATTTCACGGAAACGCTTAAAGTTAATCTTGCGCGGATATGCTGAGTAGCCGGTAAGCAGGATAAGAGGCTTTACTTCCATTGCCTGCTTTTCGATTGCATCGTAGTCAAGCAGACCTGTTTCCTTGTCTACGCCGTAGGGATGGCTTTCAAACATACGGGCAGAAACATTCATTTTGTAGCCGTGGGTAAGGTGTCCGCCGCAGGAATAGTCCAGACCCATCAGTTTCTGGTTTCCAAAGCGCTTGCGCAGTTCTGCAAACTGTTCGTCAGTCAAATCATTCAGGCTTTTTACGCCAAGTTCTTCCAGAGTGGGTGTTTCAACTTTTGCAGAAAGAATTGCCCAGTAGGCAACCATGTTTGTATCTGCACCAGAGTGGGGCTGCACGTATGCATAGTCTGCACCAAAGAGGGCTTCAGCTTCGTGAGCCGCTGTATTTTCTACGCTGTCCACATTTACACAGCCGCCGTAGTAGCGGTGCTCTGGGTATCCCTCTGCGTATTTGTCAGTGAGCAGGTTTCCCATTGCAGCCTGTACTGCCAGTGAGCAGTAGTTTTCACTTGCAACCAGTTTGAGGTGGGTGCGCTGATTTTCAATTTCGTTTACTACGTCAGCCGCAATTGACGGATTGACAGAAGCAACCTGCTGCAGATTAGCCACATATGCGGTCATTGCCGCTGTGGGATTTTTGGTAGACTTCAGATATTCTTCCAAAGGTGTGGACATACGTTTTCTCCTGTGCCCCGCTGCGAAACATGCCTTCACCGCAGGGGACTAATTGTAATAATACTATAGTAACTTAAATAAGAGTGTAGTTCAAGACCAGCTGTAAAACAGGTCAGCTTCCCATAGTCTATTTTTCTTTTTTCTGCGGAATGGCGATGATGAGGGCAAGGGCAACAAGGTAGGGCAGGGCAAGCAGAAGCGATGAGGGCAGGTTTTTGAAGGCTGAAATATTCTGCACGGTTGAACTTGCATAATCGGCTGCTGAAAAAACAAGAACAGCGAGGGCTACAAAAACAGGATGCTTTTTTCCCAGATAGACTGCCGCCAGTGCCGTCCAGCCGCGACCTCCCGCCATGCCCGGGACATAGGAAGAAAGTCGTGCCGCAAGTACACATCCTGCAAGCGAAGCATTTGCGGCTGCAAAAATCCAGGAAAGGGTGCGGTAGCGGGCGGCAGAAATTCCTTTTGCTTCCAGTACATCGCTGTCACTTCCGGTTATCCTCAGGGTAAGGCCTGTTCTGGTTCCCTTGAGCATGACTATCTGGGCGGCTGCCAGGACGTAGCAGATTATGCTGGTAACAGGCCTTACCAGTTTTGCGTCAAAGCGGAAGACTTCGTTGTAGAGCACGCCCCTGTTGCCAAAAATCGTAGCAGAAAGAAAGGATGCCAGGGCGGCAAAAAACATGTTCATGGCAAGGGAAATTAAAAACATATTGGCCTTGTAGCGGGAAGCAACGCGTTCAATTACCAGAACAATCAGAGTACAGAGTAAGACTGAAAGCAGCATGCCCGCAATAAGGTTTCCGGTCCACAGGGTACAGGCATAGCAGAGAAAGGCTCCCAGATTTATCATGCACTCCAGAAACATTGCCATGCGGCCAGCATATTCGCTTATAAGCCCGCCCAGCGTAACAAGCAGCAGGGGAGCGGCTATGTGGATGATTGATATTGTAATGTTCACAGACTGACTCCTTTTTTACCTGATCTTGCAAAAAATGGAATTGCAATGGAAAAGAGAATGACGCTCTGGACAATGCCTGCAATGTCAAAGCCAAAGCCCTGGGTAAGGGACACTCTGGAAGCCGATGTAAAAATCCATGAGAGGAGGAGGCTGACGGGGATTGCCGCCAGAGGATTTGATTTTGAAATGAGTGCAACATTCAGCGCATTCCAGCCCATGTTGGTGTAAAAACCCTTGTGGCAGGTGTAGTAGGTACCCGTTACTGCAAAAAAGCCGGTAAGAGAATGCAGGGCACCTGAAACTGCGAGGGTAAGATAGGTATTTGCCCGTGTTGAATAGCCGCAGTATTTAGCAAAGTCCGGGGCTGTTCCCCAGAGGCGCAGGGTCCGGCCTGCCTGCGTGCGGAAGATGAGGTACCACATGGCAAGACAGATGACCAGTGCCGCAAAAAATGACCATGTAAGGGGCGATGGCGGAAGCAGCTGGGGCAGTTTGTATACATCAGCGATATAGGGTAGGGCCAGCATGTTTGTCTGGCTGGAGTTTTTTGATGCCGTAATGAGTCCGTCAATCAGAGGAATAAAGGCTGCCGATACCAGAAAGGTTGTGAGCAGAACCCGTGCGTCGCGCAGTTCTTTGAGCAGGGCTGAAATAATTGCCATGGCAGCCCCGGTTAGAATGGAGCCCAGACAGGCCAGAAAGAAAGTAATGGCAGGCGGAAAGGCTGCTGTGTTCAGTATGATGCAGCCTGTAAAACCTCCCGCATAAACCTGTCCTTCACCGCCTAAGTTCATGTTGCCGCCTTTTATGGAAAGGGCAGAACCGCATCCTGCCAGCATAAGAAAGGCAGCCGTATTGAGCATATTTCCAAAATAGTAGGCTGAAGTAAAAGTGTCTGTAAAAAGACTGCGCAGGGCAGAAAGGGGGTGGGCGGCAAAGCCCAGAATGAGCAGAATGCAGACGGCAACTCCCAGAGCAGGAGAAATAAGTGTCTGCAGGGGAAAGCGTGAAACATATCTTGTCAGACGATTCAAACTCTTTGTCATTCGTTTTCCTCCTTTTTCAGAAGTCCGTTTTCAAAAATGAGTTCCGTACAGCCGGATTCCAGCCTGTATACTTTCTGGCAGAGAGTCAGGGGAAAGTCCTGTGTGCCGATAATGATGACCGCCTTTCCTTTTGCCGTTAAATCGGTGAGCTTGTGGCAGAGATTTCCCTGTGCCTCAATATCCAGTCCCTGCATGGGGTTGCAGAGGATGAGCAGGTCGGGGCTGGTGGATAGTTCGCGGGTGACTATGAGGCGCTGAAGCATGCCGCCGCTCAGGTTGGAAACAAACTGTTCCGGCGTAATGTTTACATGTGCTTCCCTGATGAGGGCGGCAGCTTTCTGGCGGGGCTCTGTTTTTGTGTAAACGGAAAGCAGTTCCTCCACTGTGATGTTTGGATTTGCCGCCCGGAATGTTTTATCTGAGGGAACAATGGCCACTTTGTGGGAGCGCAGAAAACCCGGGCTGAGGCGGTTTGCCGCTATTGTGTGCGAACCTGTTTCGTCTGTAATGGTCAGGCTGCCTTTTGCCCAGGATGTCTCCATGCCTGTTATGGTATCTTCCAGTGTGTCCAGAGCGGCTTCTTGCAGGCCAGTTACCGCCGTAATCTCTCCATAGTTTGCCTGAATTGAGGCAGACAGCAGGGCCGGACGATTTTTTGGCCGGGAAGAAAGGTTAAGTTCCAGGGCAGAAGAGTGATTTCTGTCTGCCGATTCAGCCGGCTGAAGGTAAGGCTCATTTGCGGAGAGCTGTCTGTCACTTTCCGAAAGAAAAACTTCGTATTCGCCTGCTGTCGGAAAATATCCGGCAAGTCTTCCCAGTTTGAGCATGGTTACGGTATCTGCATACTTTGTGGCTTCGGCCCGGCTGTGGGTGATGACGATGATGTTTGTGCCGGAATCTGCCAGGGAACGGAGGTGGGCGTACAAAGTCTGGCGTTCATCCATGTCCAGAAAAGCAGAAGGTTCATCAAGTAACAGAACCTTTGGCTTTTGCAGCAGGGCACCCAGCAGCGATGTGTAAAAGCGAAGGTTCCCGCCTAAATCCCTTACGACTGCGTTCAGGTTCAACTGGGGTGCCCATTCTTTTTGCAGGGCAAGCAATTCTGCGGAAGGAGCGTGAAGAAAAAAAGGCTGCCTTTTTCCTCCTGTCTGGAGCTGTAAAATGATATTTTCCTTTGCGGTGATTGCTGAGGCGAGTTTTGGCCGCTGGTGAACAAGGACAATGCCTCTGGAAAGGGCATCCTTTGCCGAAGAAAAGGCAAGGACTTCTTCATCAAGAAGAATCTCGCCACCTGTGGGCTGAATGTCGCCGGAAATAATGCCGGCCAGCGTAGACTTTCCCGCTCCGTTTTCTCCCACAAGGGCATGAATTTTTCCACCCGTAAAACTGACGCTTACACTGTCCAAAGCAGTTTTGAGAAGATATTTTTTTGTCAGTTCCCGGGTCGTTATGGTCGTAGCTTATTTCTCCAGAGTCTGGGGCAAAAGGATTTCTCCAGAACGCAGCCCTTTTACCAGTGCCGCCATTTTTTCACGGATGTCCTGGGGAACATATTCCAGATAGGCAGGGTCTTCGTCAAAGTAAGAAACATATCCGTCCCGGAAGCCGACTGAACGAACCTTGCCCCAGGAAATTGTCTGTCCCAGATACTGCAGGGTCGTTTCTTTTGCGCAGAGGGCATGTTTGGTCATACAGCAGGAGATAATGACACCCGGCGCTTTTTTGAATCCGTTTTCATCAAACCAGACTATGTGCATGCCTTTTTCGCGTGCAGTTGCAATGACTCCCTGTGAAGCGCCTCCACAGATGGGAAGAACCATATCGATTCCTGCGTCATACATGGCGCTGGTAATTTCTGCTCCCTTAGTGGCGTCGTACCAGTTACCTACAATACGGATTTCTGCGCTGGTTCCGGGGAAAGCATCTGCGGCTCCCTTTGCAAAATAGGGGTAGAGAATATTGTTCATAATGGGGTATTCCTGGGCGGCAACCAGTCCTACTTTGTGGTTTTTAGAATAAAGTCCTGCCATGTAGCCGGAAATGTATGCCTGGTCGCGCTGATTATAGCTTACCGTGTACATGTTGGGATTTCCTTCGTATGCGGCATCCAGAAAAATGAATTTTTCATTGGGAAATTGTTTGGAGATTGGGGCAACTATTTCCGGAAGTGAAGGATTGGACGAGAGGATAAGGTCGTATTCACCGGTAGCGGCAAGGGCTGTTATTTTGCCTGCCCATTCAGCCTGATTTGTGCCGGCTTCCATAATATAGAGTTTCGCCTTTCTGCTTTCATCGCTTATGGCAGAATTGTATTCTTCAACAGCCTGGGTCACACCTTCTGCTACATGTGCATAGGAGGGCGAGTCTGCCATAATGCCCGGAATAAAAACGGCGATTGAGGGGGCACGGCCGGCAGTTTTTTTCGCACAGCCAGCGATTGTAAGGGCAAAAATTGCGCTTGCAGCCAGTAATAAAATCTTCTTCATAATATTCTCCTGATATATATTCTATTGTAAGGCTTTAATCTGCCTTTAGATTTTCATGCATTTTTTCCAGCAGCCGTAAAAGTTCTTCTTTTTCTGCCTGGGAAAAGCCCTTGTAGCTGGTGGCTAAAAGTTCTTCAGAGAGGCGGGCAGTAAGACTGTTGTAATTTCGTCCCTTCTCCGTCAGACTGATGATTTTTTTTCGTGTGTCATTTTTATTCCTCTGGATTTCAACAAGACCGGCAGATTCCAGTTTTCTCACAAGCACTGTGGTTGTAGACTTGTCACGGTTGATTTTTTGCGACACTTCGCCCAAAGTCATGTTTTGATTCTGGCACAGGCAGTAGAGAATGTATCCGTGGGAAGATACAAGATTCGGTAAGCCTTTTTCCGTCATTCTGGCCTGTAGAAAATCCTGGGAAAGGGAGTGCAGCCGCGAGATAAGCGAAAGCACCGATGCCACACAGTAGTCCATGCAGGAAGTGTAGCAGATCGGTGCTTTTCTGTAAAGATAGTTTTATATAAAACTAAATAGATTCTGATTCTGACATTTTAGCCGCTCTTTCCTGTGCCGCAATTTTTTTGTTTATGCGCAGCTGATTTATAACTGATGTAACCAGTGACGCAAGGGCAAGCACAATGAAAATCACGCAGATAGGTTTGGTAAAGATTGCGAAGAAGTTTCCGTCGTCAATCTGCATAAAGCGGCGCAGGTTGCTTTCGCTCATAGGACCAAGAATCAGGGCCAGCAGGATGGGGGAAAGCGGGAAGCCGTACTTTTGCAACAGGTAACCGATAACGCCCATGGCGATGGCAAAGTAGACATCAAACATATTCTGATTGATTGCGTATGCACCCACCAGGGAAAGAACCAGAATTGCGGGAAGCAGGAGTTTGCGTTCTACTGAAATAATCTTTGCAAAGATTTTTACGCCTGCCATACCTACAATCAGCATGGCGATGTTTGCAAGAATGAGGGAAGCAAATACTGCGTAGACAATATCAAGATGTTCTACATACATCATGGGGCCCGGCTGGAAGCCTTTCATGATAAAGGCACCCATCAGAACGGCAGTGTTTGAGTCTCCCGGAACGCCCAGGCTGAGCATTGGAATCATTGCGCCGCCGGAACAGCCGTTGTTTGCAGATTCAGAAGCAGCGATACCTTCCGGAATGCCTGTACCGAATTTTTCCGGGTGTTTGCTTTCACGCTTTGCCTCGCTGTAGGAAACAAAAGCCGCAATATCGCCGCCTGCGCCCGGAATTGAGCCGATAAAGCTTCCGATGAGACCGCCGGTCACGACATTTCGTATGATCGACTTGATGTCAGACAGACTGGGCAGCACGCCGGAAATCTTTGCTTCAGTCTTTTTTGTAGAAAGATTCTGTTCAATGCCCGCAAGCACTTCAGAAATGGCAAAGAGACCAATCAGGGCAGGAATGAAGGGAATGCCGTCATAAAAGCCCCGCCATTTGATAAAGCGGAGGTATGCACAGGTTTTGTCCATGCCGACTGTAGAAATCAAGAGTCCGAAGAATGCCGCAATCAGGCCTTTTGTGATTGATTTTCCGGAAATTGAAATGATGACCGAAAGACCAAAAACAGCCAGCGCAAAGAATTCTGCCGGACCAAATTTTAAGGCCATGCGGGAAATGTAGGGTGAAAGGAAGGTCATACACAAAGCACCAATCATGCCGCCCAGGAAGGAAGCGAAAAGTGCTATGCTCAATGCTCTGCCTGATTCACCGCGCTTTGCCATGGGGTAACCGTCCATGATGGTGGCGGCCGCCGCAGGTGTTCCCGGTGTGTGAATCAGAATGGCTGAAATTGAACCGCCGTACATGCCGCCACAGAAAATACCCAGCAACATGCCAACGGCGGGAATCAAATCAAGTCCGTAGGTAAAGGGAACGAGCAGGGCAATACCCATGGTTGCCGTTAAGCCCGGAATACAACCGATTAAAACTCCACCCGCCGCTCCGATAAAGATGTAGAGCAGTGACAGAGGATGCAATACAGTTCCAATACTGGAAAATAACAGTCCTAAATCCATTTCGTCCTCCTCTTAGCTAAAAAGTCCCATGGGCATTTCAATTCCCAAAAGAAAACGGAAGGCAAGAAAGACCACAAAGGTGACTGCTACCGAAATAATAATCATTCTAATCCAGTTACGCTTTCCCAAAAGAAGCATAAGTCCAAAAATGGTAAAAGGAGTAACGATAAGAAATCCAAGTATGCTCCAAAGATATGCGGTGGCAAGGATGATTGCCAGACCGATGAGCATGCGCCGTATGTCTTTGCTTAATGGGCTCAGCGTGGGAGCCTTTTCTGTATTCGTTCTATCTAAAATGTTCTGAATTACCAGAGCAAGGCAGCAGATAAAAAGACCGACTGCCAGTGCCCGGGGAAAAAATTCCGGTCCAACGGGCACATTTTTAAACTGCTTAAAAGTAAATGTCTTTACAAAAGCCAGTGCGGAAATCAGCATACCGATTCCGCCAGCGATTATGTTTGCTTTTCTCATATTGTTTTCCGTTTTTGAAGGTAAAGCCGGATGTAAAAATAAAGGCGGTGTGCCGGCAGTCTTTGTAAACCGCAGGCATACACCGCCTCTTCAAATTGAATTATTCAGCCAAACCCAAAGACTTCATCGTTGCGGTGACTTCTTCAAAATTGGTTTTCAGGAATTTGCCGAATTCAACCGGGTCCTGATATGCAAGATTCAGGTTCAGTTTTGCAGCAGTTTCCACAAATTCGGGATCCTGTTCTGCCTTTGCAAATGCATCAACCAGAACCTGTTTGATTGCCGGGTCTACACCCTTGGGCAGTGCAAGACCACGCCATGTAAAGTAGGTGATGTCAAATCCCTGCTCTTTGAATGTAGGAATGTCCGGATAGTTTGCAGGGCGCTTTTCGTCCATAATACCGATAACCTTTACATTGCCTGCATCCAGCTGAGATTTTACTTCTGCCAGAGAAACAGAAACGGCTTCAATGTGACCGCCAGCCAGAGCTGTAACAGCACCTGCTGCACCTTCAAATGCAACATGCTTTACATCAATTCCGGTTTTGTTTGCCAGAAGACCTGCACCGATATGCCAGACTGAGCCGGGAGCTGAGTTACCGATAGAAACTTTTCCCGGGTTTGCCTTGCAGTAATCAACGAATTCCTGAACTGTGTTGTAAGGTGCATCAGCCTTTACGGTCAGTGTTGCTGCATCTGCATTAACACGAATCAGGGGATCGTAATCAGCATAGGTAAAGTCAATCAGCCCCTGCTGGGGAAGTGAATTCAATTCAAAGGTAATCATACCAACAGTGTATCCGTCGGGTTTTGCATCTTTGATTGCTGCATGACCGATTGCTCCGCCACCGCCGGTTTTATTTTCTACAGTAATGGTCTGTCCCAGCTGTTTTTCAGCAGCACCACAAATAGCACGCAGAACGGCATCAGTTCCGCCACCTGCGCCCCACGGACAAATCATTGTAATTCCTTTCTTCGGATAGCCTTCAGCACTTTTGTTGCTCTTTTTGCAGGCAACCAGTGAAAGTGTTGAACCAACAAGCAGTACCGCAGTAGCAGCGGCAATCATTTTTTTCATATAGTTTCCTCCTGTTCATATACGAAACTACTAATATTTTAAATAATTATATCACACCTTTTTTAGAATGCAATTTTTTCACGAAAAATTTTTCATGCAAATTTTCCCTAGTTGCTCATATTGGTAATTTAGTTTAAAATAGTACATTCTTTTCAGGGAGGCATATAATGCTTACAGATATTCAAATTGCGCAGGCAAATACCATGGCACCCGTTGCTGATGTTGCAAAAAAAATCGGAATCAGTGCAGATGCTCTGGAAATGTACGGTCCCTACAAGGCAAAACTTACCATGCCTGAATTGCGCTCCCTGCAGAAAAAAGTTGCGGAAGGAAAGAAAGGAAAACTTGTTCTTGTTACTGCAATTACCCCCACTCCTGCCGGTGAAGGAAAATCAACGGTTTCCATCGGACTTGCTGACGGTCTCCGCAAAATCGGAAAAAACTCGGTAATTGCCCTCCGTGAACCTTCTTTAGGCCCCTGTTTTGGTGTAAAGGGTGGTGCCTGTGGCGGCGGTTATGCTCAGATTGTTCCCATGGAAGAAATTAACCTGCATTTTACGGGTGATATTCATGCCATTTCAGTGGCAAACAATCTGATTGCGGCCCTTATTGATAATCATATACAGCAGGGGAATGCACTGGGAATTGATCCCCGTACCATCAGCTGGAAACGCTGTCTTGATTTGAATGACCGTGCCCTGCGCAATATAACCATCGGCCTGGGCGGAACGGCAAACGGAGTTCCGAGAGAAGACCATTTCTGCATTTCTGTTGCCAGCGAACTTATGGCAATTATCTGTCTTGCTACATCCATTTCCGACCTCAAAAAACGCATAGACAACATTACCATTGCTCAGGATTATTCAAAAAAGCCGGTGCGTTTTTCCGCCCTCAAATGTACGGGAGCCGTTGCCGCCGTGCTTAAAGATGCCATTCGTCCCAACCTGGTACAGACCCTGGAAAAAACTCCGGCATTTGTTCACGGCGGACCCTTTGCCAATATTGCACATGGCTGCAACAGTATCAATGCAACAGTCTGTGCTCTTGCCACCGGCGACTATGTTATCACCGAAGCAGGCTTTGCCGCTGATCTTGGTGCAGAAAAATTTTTAGACATTAAATGCCGTATTGCCGGTCTTTCTCCCGACGCCGTTGTAATTGTTGCGACAATCCGAGCCCTGAAAATGCACGGCGGTGTGGAAAAATCTGCCCTTTCTACTCCCAATGTTTCCGCTTTGGAAAAAGGCTTTGACAATCTGTGTGTTCATATAGAAAACATTGCAAAATTCGGCGTTCCCTCTGTGGTTGCAATCAATCATTTTATCACAGACTCAGATGAAGAAACCTCAGCCCTCAAAGCCCTGTGCGAAAAGGCGGGGGCAAAGGCCATAGTGACCGAAGGCTGGGGAAAGGGTGGCCAGGGAGCCGCAGAACTTGCTGAAGAAGTTGTATCCATTTGTGACAGCGGAAAGGCTTCTTTCAGGCACCTGTATGCAGATGAACTTCCCCTCAAGGAAAAAATTGAAAAGATTGCAAAAGAAATCTATCGGGCAGGTTCTGTAGAATTCTCTTCCCTTGCCCTCAAAAAACTTGCACAGTTTACGGCGGACGGCTATGCTTCGCTTCCTGTCTGTGTGGCAAAAACGCAGAATTCTATCAGCCATGATCCTAAACTCATCGGAGCTCCTTCCGGCTATGCATTCCCTGTGCGTGACGTGCAGTTGTACAGCGGGGCCGGATTTGTAGTCGTGCTTGCAGGTGATATCATGACTATGCCGGGACTTCCAAAACAGCCGGCCGCCCTCAATATTGATGTGGACGATGACGGTATAATTTCCGGATTGTTCTAAAAAGCAGGGTGGTTTTGCCCAAATGAAGGACAGACTGCCAGCACAGTGCTTTTACGGGAGAATATATGTTTAAATTTTTCTTGAAGAAAAACTTTTGTGACGGGTGGGATAATCTTTTTTCCATTCTGCTGAGTAATCTGCTTTTTATTGCACTTTTTGCCGGCTCATTTTTTTTAATCAGATTTGCCGCAACAATAAATCTGCTTGCCATGTTTGCCGTGATTATAGTGGCGACAGGACTGCTGATGTCTCTTGTCTTTGCCTGGGGTGCCATTGCCCGTAAGATTGCGGATTTTAATACGCCTTCCATTTCGCTTTTTTTCCGCTCCCTTAAAGAATCATGGAAGACAGGTTTTATCTTTGGACTCTTGCTGGGAGTTTTTGTCATTTTTATCACAACGGCTTTTTCCTATTACCTCCGCATGGCATTTTCCGGCAAAAGCATAGGTCTTTTCTTTGTGTCGGTCATTGCTTTCTTTACCCTTGTCTGCGTCATGGCAATGCAGTGGTTTCTTCCCCTTTACTTTCTGCAGGAGACCAACACCTTTGCAAAGTGCTTCAGAAAATCCTTTATCATTTTTTTTGACAATGCGGGCTTTTCATTTCTGATGCTGCTCTATAATCTCTTTCTCTTTTTGCTTTCTTTCCCGCTCTTTTTTATGCTTCCGGGTGTAAACGGCATCACTCTTTCTAATATGAATGCCCTTCGTCTTCGTCTTTACAAGTATGACTGGCTGGAAGAACATCCTGACTATGAAAATGACCGGGATAAGCGTGCGGATGTGCCCTGGGACCAGCTTATTGCGGACGATAAAGAGTCTCTTGGCGAAAGAAAATTACTTTCGTTCATATTTCCCTGGAAATAATTAAGGATTTTTTTTGAAATCTGGTATATAATGGTAATAAGAGGTTTTTAGAAATGGATAAAAACAAAAAGCGAAGTCTTACAAAACGTTTTGGAATCACAATTGGTATTGAGATTCTGGTACTTATGTTTGCGCTTGCCCTAGTCAGCCTGTATGTAGTTCGTGCCCAGCTGGAAAAGAGTTACATCGGTTCTGTTACGGAAACACTGGACGCCCATGTAACGGGTCTTACCTACCGTAACTCAAAATTTATGCAGCAACTTCGTATGTATACCATGAGTGATGTTGTTGTTGATGAAGGTGATACAGATCAGATTGTGGACTGGCTTATTGCTCATCAGAAAGTTCGTGGCGGTGACTTTAAGCAGATGTGGTGGGTTGATGCAGAAACAGGCATGGGGTACCGTGATAATGGTGAACAGGTGAATGTTAGCAATACCGAGTATTATCAGGCGATTGTACAAGGTGACCTGGGACAGTACATTTCTAACCCCGTGGGAAAAACAGTTGAAGATGCTGTTTTCTATGTCTGTAAATCAGTTAAATACAACAAGAAACTCTACGGCTTTTTCGCAGGAGCTGTAAGTCATGCAACTCTTTCCAAGGCAATTGATGCCATTAAGATTGGAGAAAAAGGATATGCCATGCTCCTGGATGGAAATGGTGTCGTTATGGCATTCCCCCAGAAAGAATTGTGCATGGTTACAAACTTTGCTACTTCTTCTGATGCAGACGGCATGATGGGTCTTCCCGAACATGCAAAGCGCATGGTAAACGGAGAAGCTGGTTACGGCTGGGTTAGCGGCATGGGAAATAATGATTTGATGGTTTATAAGGCCATTCCCGGTACGCACTGGTCAATGGGAATTGTTACTCCTTCCTCTCAGGTTTATGCTACTGCCCGCAAGTTGCAGACGGTTATGATTATTCTTTCGCTGGTTATTGCAGTTATCCTGATTATTTCTGTAATGTTCAGTGTAGTTCTTGCGCTTAAGCCGCTTAAAGCAGTTGATGAAAAGATAAATGAAATCGCATCCGGCAAGGCAGACTTGTCTCAGCGCATGAAGGTTTTGACCAATGATGAAATCGGTTCTGTAACAATAGGCTTTAATACCTTTATCGAAAAACTGCAGACCATTATGGCTGGCATCAAAGACTCCCGCACACAGCTTTCTGAAGCAGGTGACGGCATGCAGTCAAGTATTAACGAAAACGGACATTCAATTGAAAATATTCTGCAGAGTATTGATACCGTACAGAATCAGATTTCTGCCCAGGCTGCCAGCGTAGATGAAACGGCAGGTGCGGTAAATGAAATTGCCTCCAATATTACTTCGCTTGAGAGAATGATTGACAGTCAGTCACAGAGTGTGAGCGTTGCTTCTTCCGCTGTTGAAGAAATGATTGGAAACATCAGCAGTGTTAATAATTCTGTTGCAAACATGGCTTCTTCATTTGATGTGCTGGAGCAGAGTGCAAGAAGCGGTGTTCAGAAGCAGGGCGAAATGAATGACCGCATTGAACAGATTAAAACTCAGAGCGAAACTCTGCAGGAAGCAAACGTTGCAATCGCTTCCATTGCCTCTCAGACAAACCTCCTGGCAATGAATGCGGCAATCGAGGCGGCTCATGCGGGTGAAGCAGGTAAGGGTTTTGCGGTTGTTGCTGACGAAATCCGTAAGCTTTCAGAAACATCTACGGCTCAGTCTAAGACAATCGGTGAACAGCTGAATATCATTAAGGATTCAATCGGTCAGGTTGTAGAAACTTCTGTAGAAACAAGTGCTATGTTCAATGCCGTAAGTGATAATATCCGCACGACAGATGAACTTGTCCGCCAGATTAAAAATGCTATGGAAGAACAGCAGGAAGGCAGTAAGCAGATTGTTGACGCCCTGCACAATATGAGCGACAGTACAATGGAAGTTAAGAGTGCTTCTGCAGAAATGTCTGAAGGAAACAAGGCTATTCTGGAAGAAGTTCGCCGCCTGAAAGATGCCACAACGGTTATGAAGGCCAGCGTGGTTGAAATGTCTGATGGTGCTCAAAAAATCAGCGAAACAGGTGGTGCCCTCAGTGACATCGCTGGCAAGATGCGTTCATCAATCGATCAGATTGGCAGCCAGATTGATACCTTCCATGTTTAATCAGGACTGCTGATAATGCAAAGAGCCGGTTTTTGCCGGCTCTTTTTTTGCACTTGGATTTTTCGTATTTTCTATAAAGAAAGTCTGTAAAACTATCTGGTTCCGATTGTGTAGTCTGTTTTGTCAATGCTAAAGCCTTCAACAGTCTTAAGCATGGCAATTTCCAGGGTCTCAAAAACATATTCGCGGATAGCCTGGATGGATTCCTGAGGAGTCTGTTCATTTATGATAAAGATTGCCGCAAAGTTGTTTCCGCTCGGTTTGACAACAAGGACTTTTGCCTTTGTTTGAATCTGCTTTTGTCCCAGCTGAATGGTTGCAAAGATTTCTCCCCGTCCCTGTACGAAGGGCAGTTCCTTTTGCGTAATCAAAACAGCAACAGAGGCGGTACTGATATCAACAATCTGGGCGGTAAAGAGTTTTTTGTCCTGTATCCACAAAAAGCGTGCGCTTGTGTCGTTCATGCAGATTGTTCGGACATATTGACGGCGGCCTTTTGCTCCCAGATCGTTCAGCTTTCTTTCGATTGTAGGAAGAACAGCCTTAAACTGCCCTTCGAGATGAAAGACGCCGCCTGTAATATTGGGGTCATCGGTTAAGAGTTTTAACTCTGTGGGGCTTAAATGTTCATTAACTACGCCTATAATAGTTGAATTGAAAACACTGTCCTGCTTTATGGATTTTATGAGATTCTGCCATGCAGGAATATTCAGCTGGGATTCGGTGTTAATGAAGAGAACGGCGTCGTGATGAACGCGAAGATAACTTTTTACACGACGGTAGTCTGAGATAGTATAAACTTCATATTCAAGAACCCGCAGTAATGTTATGATGTGCGTACGTACAGAGAAGCTTGGGTTGAGAAAAAAAACCTTTCGGCCAAATGCAGGTCCTGCTGACTGCTGTCCTTGTTCCATAATCTTCTTCTATTATACTGGGAAATTTAAAATAACACAACTGAAGATTTTCTTTTACATATAAAAAATCCCCTTTTACCATGCAGATAACCTTGATAAAAGGGGATTTATATCAGACGAAAACTGAAAAACTTATTTCTTGCTAATCAGCAGTGTCTTTGTGTCCAGCTTGAGGCTGGTGTCGATGTTTTTCTTGTCGCGCAGTTTGAGCACAGCCAGTTCAACATCGCTTGCTTTCTGCTCCAGATGAGCAACGATTGCAAAGTAGTCTTCCAGTGCAGCCGGTACAGAGTCAGAAAGTTTTTCACCTTCTGCGCTTGCACTGAACCACACTTTTACGTTTTCAGCCTTAGCATAGTCTGCAACAGCCTTTACGTCTTCTTCGCTTACTTTTGCGTAGTCAACACCGTCCATTACAACACCAGCAACTTCAATTCCGCCAGCTTTGAGAGCCTTAAGAGTGTTTACTACTTTTGCAAGAGTAAAGTTGTCCAGAGAGAAGTTCAGGATTGTACGCTTTGCAACGATATCATCTTTCAGATCTGCAGCACCGTTCTTCTTCTTGGCGATTTCAGCAAAAATGCCGTCATACCATGAAATAACGTTAGATGAATGCAGGTCGAAAGTAACGTGAGCCAGCTGCTTATCCTGAAGCAGAGTGTCCATACCAAACTGTACGAGTACAGAAGTCTTTCCCAGACCTTTCTTTGCTGTAACCAGACCAATTTCTCCAGCTTTCAGACCACCGTCTGTCACTTCATCAAAGAGACGAACGGGGCTTTTGTCAAACAAATCTTGTTTTACCATGTCTATCTCCTTAACTTAGTTTCCAGCCTTTCTCTTAGCCTGGTATTCTTTGATCAGTTCGTCTGCAACAGCATTGGGAACGCGGCCATATTTTTCGAATTCCATTGTGAATTCAGCCTTACCCTGTGTTGAAGAGCGCAGAATTGTTGAGAAGCCGAACATTTCGCTCAGCGGAACTTCTGCGTTTACGGTAGACATGTTGTTTTCATCGGTAGAATCAAGGATAACGCCACGGCGCTGGTTAATCAGACCGAACATATTTCCCTGGAATTCTGTAGGTCCTTCAATAGAAACCTTCATAATCGGTTCAAGGATAACCGGCTTTGCCTTTTCATAGCCTTCGCGGAATGCGCCGATAGCAGCAGTCTGGAATGCGATATC
>DFDV01000025.1 GCA_002369025.1 Treponema sp. UBA3819
TATCTGCCATATTAATCTCCTTTAAAAACTCCGCATTAGCGGTCGTGCAGGAAGCACGAAATCGCAGTTTTGCCAACGGCAAAATCTGCAAATGATAAAAAGTACAAGGAAGTACTTTTTATCATGCCTCCTATTAAACTCCGCGTTAGCGGTCGTGCAGGAAGCACGAAATTCTGTTCAATTATAATCTTTTTCTACTCTTTTTTCTATAAGATACTTTACTTACGGCAGGGGCACGATGTTCAGAATCTTTGTGATGACATCATCCGCCGTAATACCGTCTGCAGCCGCCTCGTAGGAAAGCACCAGCCTGTGACGCAGCACCGAAGGAGCCGCATTCTTTACATCTTCAGGAAGCACAAATGACCGACCCGCAAAAAGGGCATAAGCTTTGGCACACTGAAGGAGGGCAATTCCAGAACGGGGAGAAGCACCATAGGTAATGTATCTGGCAATATCATCCTTTTTGACGCTGGAAACTGCAAGACGACCGCCGGCTTTCTTTTCTACCACAGGCCGCGTTACCGCCACCAGAGAAACAATGTATTCCACAATCTTGTCATCGGCTGTCACCTGCTCAAGCATAGTCCTGCATTCAGCAAGTTTTTTTGCGTCCAGCACACGGTTCACGCTGATTTCCCCAGCCTTTCCCCCGCTTTTTACAATCTGAACTTCTTCCTGTGCCGTAGGATACTGAACCATCACTTTGAGCAGAAAACGATCCAGTTCCGCTTCCGGCAGATTATATGTTCCTTCCTGTTCAATGGGGTTCTGGGTTGCAAGTACAAGGAAAGGTTGCGGCAGGGGGTAAGACTCTTCACCAATAGTAACCTGATGTTCCGCCATAGCCTCCAGCAGGGCACTCTGTACTTTTGCGGGAGAACGGTTGATTTCATCAGCAAGCACAATATTCGTAAAAACAGGTCCCTTGCGCACAGTAAATTTTCCGCTCTGACTCTCGTAAATCAGGGTACCCGTCACATCAGCAGGAAGCAGGTCTGGTGTAAACTGAATCCGCTTAAAGTCAAGACCCGAAATTTCCGCAAATGTCTTTACTGCCAGCGTTTTTGCCAGACCAGGCACACCTTCCAGCAGAATATGACCGCCTGTTAAAAGCGCAATCAAAATGCCGTCTATTACATTCTGCTGACCTACCACACGCTTTGCCGCTTCAGCCCGGCAGGCATCCAATATTTTTTTACAAGACTCAAAATCGCTCATGGAGAAAGTATAGCACAATTTGACATCCTTTGCACAGACAAGGCAAGGGTGGTAAGAAAGGTATGAGACCTGTAAAAACTGCATAAATATGCAAAAAGTTCCTTGACAATGAATATAATGTTCGTTTTAATGAATATATTATGAATCCTTTGGCACAAGAATTAAACGACACGCTCGCTTCTTCCATAGCAGGTGACTTACTTTCTGATTTGGGAAAGCGTATTTTTTTCCCCCGCGGAATCATTTCTCAGGGCGGAGAAGCAAAAAAACTCGGACACATGGCAAATGCAACTATCGGCATGACTGTCATAAAGGGTACGCCCGCCATTCTGGAAGCAATTCACAAAAATGCTCCCAGCCTGAAAAACGGTGAACTGGTTGCCTATGCACCTACTGCAGGCAATCTCGATCTTCGCGAAACCTGGAAAAACGCCCTCGTCGTTAAAAATCCCTCGCTCAAAGGCAAAAATATTTCCCTGCCGGTAGTCGTTCCCGGTCTCACCGCAGGCATCTCATACCTTGCAGATCTTTTTATTGACGACACCAAGCCCCTTCTTGTGGCAAATCCCAGCTGGGACAATTACTCGCTTATAGTTGAAACTCGCCGTGGAGCAGAACTCCACACCTTTGATATTTTTACCGACAAGGGCTTTAATGCGCCGGCTTTTGAAAAGGCTATTGCTGAAGAAGCAAAAAATGGTTCTGTCCGGGTTCTTCTGAACTTCCCCCAGAATCCCAGCGGCTACAGCCCGACCAATGCAGAAGCAAAGACAATTCTTTCAATATTAAAAGCTCAGGCAGAAAAAGGAACAAAAATTCTGGTCTGGTGCGATGACGCTTACTTTGGTCTGAACTACGAGAAAGACATCTATCCCCAGTCTCTCTTTGCAGAACTCTGTGACCTGCACGAAAACATTCTTGCAGTAAAGATTGACGGTCCTACAAAAGAAGACTTTGTCTGGGGTTTCCGCTGCGGTTTCCTCACCTTTGGAAGCAAGGGCATGTCAGAAGACCACTACAATGCACTCGTCAAAAAACTGATGGGTCTGATTCGTTCTTCTGTCTCCTGCTCATCAACTGTTCCCCAGAGCATGATGCTCCATGCCTTTAAGGATCCTGACCTCGAATCTCAGAAAAAAGCAATGCGCGACATTCTTGAACGCCGCTATCATCTGGTGCGCACTTTTGTCGACAGCCACACTTCAAAAGTGCTCAAAGCCCTGCCCTTCAACTCCGGCTACTTCATGAGTTTCAACACAGGTTCCATAAATGCAGAAGAACTCCGCAAGCATCTTTTGAACGAAAAAGGAATCGGTACTATTTCAATCAACTCTCAGACCCTGCGCGTTGCATTCTCCAGCGTAGATGAAGACAAGATTGAAAAAGTATATGCAGAAATCTATGCCAGCGCGGATGCCCTTGCAAAATAAATTTTCTGTTGCCGTCAGCCTTGCTTTTCTCGCACTCTTTACACTTGCAGGCTGTATTCCGGTTCGCAATGAGCCGGTAATCATCTGGACTGACCGCGCAGAAATGGCTTCCTATGTGGAGCTCTTTAATTCTCAGCAGCAGAAAACTCAGGCGGTTGTCGTCTACAAGTCACCTCTGGTAAGTGCCCTCCCTCCGGCAAAAGATGAAGAACACCCGGATGTCATTATCGGCTCCTGGCTCATGAACTCCCGCCTCAAGAAAAACTTTCTTCCCCTGGAAAGTCTTTTTTCACTTTCGGACATAAATCCCCGCACCATCTACCCCAGTCTTCTGGCATACGGCAAAAAGGGTATTCACCAGTATCTGCTTCCCGTCAGCTTTAACCTGCCTCTTCTGATTTTCTCCAGCAAGAACGCAAGCCTTATGCCCGACGCATACATGCTGGCACCGGACCAGATTCGTGATACGGCAGCCCTTTTTAATGCAAAAAACAGTCATGATATCTACACGAACATGGGATTTGCCCCCTCATGGGACAGCGATTTTCTCTATGTCGTGGCAAAAATGAACGGTCTTACTTTCCGCGAACGGGGCTCAAATTTTCAATGGGACAACAATATCCTGCAGAAAACCGTCTCATACCTGCGCAACTGGACAAAAGAAAAAAACACATCTACCACCGCAGAACAGGATTTTGCATTCAAATACCTCTACACCCCGGATTACCGTCAGGTCGAAAGCAACCGTTGTCTCTTCGCCTACACTTCAAGTGAAAGTCTTTTCAAAGTTCCCTACGAGCAGCTGGGCAATATTGACTTTCGCTGGATAGAAACGAATGACCAGATTACGGCAAAAGATGACATCATTATGATGGGCATCTACAAGGGGTCTTTCAACACCCGCAGGGCAGAAGATTTCGTCATCTGGCTCATGCAGGAATCAACTCAGCGTGCAATTCTGGAACGAACGGCAAGCATGCAGCTTAACATCAATACATTTGGCATAAACGGAGGCTTTTCTTCCATACAGTCAGTAAACGAGCGCATCTTCCCGACTTACTACCGCAATCTGCTGGGAAACATACCCGCAAAAAACGCCATCCAGCCGCCACCTGCCTTTCCCATCCGCTGGAACAGTTTTAAGGAACGGGTTGTCATTCCTTATCTGCAGGATGCCACCAACACAAACAAAGAAAGCAAAGATGTTCTGCCTCTGGAGAACCGCATCACAAGCTGGCTCATGCAGTTTGACTAATTCCTAAACATTTTTTTTGCCATGCCGATACTTCATATAGAAGTAAAAGTGGGAGAAGTGAGGTCGGTATGGCAAATTCAATTTCTTTGAACGCATACAGTTACAACAATTTCGTTTCAGGTGCTGGTGGAAAACTCTATGTTCCCGTAAAGCCCTCATCCGTTGTGTATGCACAGTTTGACCATGTTTCAGGCTTTGCAGCAAAATCAAATCAGAACGGCGTTTCCGTAAGCAAAATTCAGATTCTCAATTCACTGATCAATCAGCTTGTCAGCATGAAAAACACTCCAAAGGTTCAGCCCGATGTAAACATGACCGGCGACCAGATGGACGCGATGATTGAAAACTACCAGGGACAGATTCAGGCTTCAATGCAGATGGCTCAGGCAACCGGCTACGGACTTGCAGGCGTCAAGCCCCAGGCAGGACAGATGTTCAGCCTTGACATATAATCATTAAAAAACAGCAATCCCGAAAGGTTCTCAAAACCCGCTGACAAATCTTTGTCTTTCTACTATTATAATCACATGATTACTCAGGAAATTACAGACAAAGAGCTTTTAGCTCATCTCGATACAATCCACAAAGACGGCATGACCATGTTCGTTATGGCAGACGGTCAATTCAGGGGCGCATTCTACAACGGCACCCGCATGGTAAACCAGATGCGGGCCCAGCACCACCTGGGCATTCTGGAAACGCTTGTGCTCGGACAGGCAGAACTTTGCGCAGCCCTTTTGATTCCCACCATGAAAGGACGGGAACACCTCACCTTCCGCTACGATGTAAATGGACCTGTAGCCGGATTCAGCGTAGAAGCAGACAGTACAGGCTATGTGCGCGGGCACCTCTTCCAAAACCAGATTCCCATAGAAAAGCCCCTTGAAAACTGGGATCTCACTCCCTTTTTGGGCGACGGCACAGTGACTATTTCCCGCCTGGGAGAAGGAATGAAAGAAGCCCAGACAGGAATGGTAGAAATCAAGTACAAGAACATCGCAAAAGACCTGGCCTGGTATTTTGACCAAAGCGAGCAGATTCATACCGCCTTTAACACAAGCATCCAGTTTGACCGGCAGGGGCGCGTCATTGGAGCCGGCGGTATGTTCGTACAGGCAGTCCCCGGAGCAGGCGGAAAGAGCAAAATAAGCGCCCAGACCCAGGACAGCGGAGCCGAAGATAAAGATGAAGTTGCCTCAGACCTCATACGCCGCGTAGAAAACGCCTTCCGGGCTATGCCCTCAATCGGCAAATGGTTTGCAGACGGCGGCGACATGGAAGATGTCATCTACGGCCTCTTCCGCGAGTTCAAGCCCACCGCCGTCCTCGACCGCGACATCGTCTACAACTGCCCCTGCAGTCTGGACCACTATGTTCAGGCTGTAAAGCACCTTCCGCCCGCAGAACTCTCCGACATTCTGGCCCGCGACCCCGAACCCATCGAAATCACCTGCCACAACTGCGGAAGCGTCTACCATATCACAAAGGATATGCTGAAATAAGTAATTTGCGACGGGAAACCATAGCTATCAATCACAGGGGGAGCCCCTATGCGACCTTTCCTACAAGAACAATCACAGGGGTGGGCCCCTGTGTATCCCCACCGAAAAGAATTCTCGGCACAAACAATCACAGGGGAGAGCCCCTGTGCGACCCCCTTGATTTA
>DFDV01000192.1:0-6773 GCA_002369025.1 Treponema sp. UBA3819
GTCTGTTTTTGTCGAGCCACAACTAATTACGCCATTTTTCAGATACAGTCTAATATTGCGGAGCCCTCACCCCTGTGAAAATACTTATTCCGCCGTCTCCGCGTGCCAGAAGTCGAAGAAGTTGAACCACTGGTAGGGATGTTCGATGCAGAGTTTTTCCAGTTCGCGGGCGTAATTTGCTATGGTTGCTTTGATTCTTTCTTCGCGTTCTTTGCGGGGGCAGTCAAAAGAGACGGGGTTTTTATGGACGAACATGTCGTACTGGGGAAAAATGCTGATGTCTTTTTTTCGGACGCCAAACATAAAATAGGTTGGGGCGTTGATGAGGGCGGTCAATAGATAGGCTCCGTATGCAAATGGCGCGCTCTTTCCCAGAAAATCCTGCATGATAAATCGGTTTTTGGTGTTTGCGCTCATGCGGTCTCCTGCAATAACCACCAGTTCACCGCGCTCAACTTTTTCCTGCAGAATCAGGATGGTGTCCGGGCCGATGTTGTCTGCATTAAAAATATCAACGGTTGCTCCTGCATTGATTTTATTGACCATTGCGTTAAAGCCTGCCGTCACCTTTGTGTCCAGAATTGTATTTACGGCAAACTGGTAGGAGACTCCTGTTTCTGCTGAATGGGCAAGTCCCCGGAGCATTTCTGAATTTCCCAGGTGAGAGACAATGACCATTGCGCCCCGGTGATTTTCCAGATTGTTAATCAAATCTTCTACATCATCATGCTGAAAGTGTATCTGCTTGAAGGAAAATTTTCCCGCCCATACTTCCATTTTTTCTGTGAGGGAAATGGCAAAAGAAATGACATGCCTCAGAGCACTTACCTTTATTCTCTTTTGAAAGCCGGAAGATTTAAGATATTCATTCAGATTGTTCAGATAAAGTCGGGAAGCGGCGTTTGCTTTTTTACTGAAGAGAAAATAGCAGAATCCTACAGGAAAAGCCAGAATACGCACAAAAACAGGGGGGAACATCTTGAGCAGGCGGAAAGTGATGGCTAGTCCAAAATGGTTGTGAAGTTCCTTTACATCGTACCACTGTTCGGACACTTGTTTCTTTTTGCTCATGCGGCCTGCTTCCTTTTTAGAACTTTTGCAATAAGGCGTGGAAGGCGCAGGAACATACCGCAGCAGAGTTTTGTGTATACCCATGAAATTCGGGCATTGTCCTGCAGCATGCGGAAGTTGCTGATTCCGTCAGAAGGATATGTAACATGCACAGGAAAAAAGAGAAAAGGCAGTCCTTTCCAGATGAGGCGGACTAAAATGTCTATGTCAAAACCCATGCGCTTGTCGTAAGAATGGCGGCTGATAAAGTCATAGGTTTCCTCTACCGGATAAATGCGAAAACCGCACATGGAATCTACAATGCCGCTTTCAAAGCTGACAATTTTTGCCCAGTTGTTGGCGAATTTGCGGCCATTCTTGCGGTGGCTGGGAACGCTGGCATCGTATTCCGGGTATCCCAAAATCATAGCGTCAGGGTACTGTTCTGCTTTTTGCATGAAAAATGGCGTGCGTTCTATATCGTGCTGGCCGTCAGCGTCAATCTGCAGTGCGTGGGTAATGCCCATTTCCCGGGCTTTTACGATGCCGGCTCCAAAGGCTGCCCCTTTTCCGGAATTTTTATCCAGAGTGACCAGCGTTACTTCCGGGTGTGCGGTGACAATCTGCCGTAAATATGATTTTGTTTCTTCACCGTTACCGTCATCTACGAGAATTATGGGATATGAATACTGCAAGAGGCCTTCTACTACAGCAACACAGGCTTTTCCATGATTGTAGACAGGAATGATTATACCGCCCTTCATAACGGCATATTGTAGTATATAATAGAAAAATATGCTAGAATAACGCACTTGTTTATGAAGCGCAGGCTGATTATTTCCATACCATTGCTTTTTTTCTCATTTTTTTCTCTTTCAGCGCAGGAGTCTTCAGATGTGGCTGACGGACAGATTGCAGACCAGACAGAGTCTGAGATTTCAGAAAGTGACTTGGAAGCAGATTTAGAAGCAGATGACGATGCGGACACTGATACAGGCTTTGATGCAGACAGTCGTAAAATCCGGCGGGAAAAGAGAAAGGAAAAAATTAAGGCACTCTACAATGAGTATCAGGAAAAAAGTGATGAAGTAAATGAAAAACAGCGCATATCAGGCTTTCAGTTTTTAGGTGATTTTATTACAGACAAACTGCCCCTCACTCTTGATCTGGGTGCAGAGCCGGGCGAACACGGAAGCACAATTTTTGGCGTCCTGCAATATGACTGGACTCCTGTTCGCGCAAGCCGTATCCGCATGGAATATCAGTCGCTAAAAACTTCGGCGGATGTAACAAACCGATTTTCCGCAACCTTTACCAATAAATCTGGTGAAACGACAGAAACAGAGTCCCTTGCCACAGACTGGCTGACCATAACAAAAACAAAACAGATAGAAGTCGATTTTTATCCCTATCTCCGCTATTTTGGTGATGAATCCCGTCAGGCAAAAACGCCCTTTATCTATTTTGGTCTGGGCGCATTTTACCTTTACAACTGGTATGACATCAATTATTCCGTCTGGACAGAAACAGAAACAAAAAAAGGAATCGGCAACATGGATGTGAACGGAGATTACCATCAGTTTGGGCCCATTGCAATCGCTTCCATAAAAGTTCCTTTCCTCAAATATTTTGGTCTGGCTCTGGAAACAACTTTTTCACCCATAAACCGCGTCATCAACTCATCGGACGTGCGCTACACAACATACAGCATAGAAAATACAAAAACAAACGGCAGTGAAAGTTCTACAGGAAAAAAGACTACAACATCTTCCAGTACGGATAACTCCCAGTGGTGCTCGCCTCTTATCAAGATTGACCTTGCCATAGATGTGTTTACATATTTTCGCCTGAGAACCCGCTTTAACTACAGCCGCGTCTATCTGGGCGGACTAAAAGAAGTGAATTTCATTTCATTTGCTACTGACGAAAGCCGTGAGGAAACTTTTCAGTGGCGATACGGTCTGGAAATCGTCTTTCCTTCATCAAACAGAACCCGGAAAAAGAATTCACATTTGTGGGCGGGAGTCTATTATGAGCATCAGTGGGATTCAACTACGACTGACGGCACAAACAATACTACCCACACAGGAAAATGGATTTTCTGCTTTGGTACCTGAGTCGTATTTCCGCCGGAATTTAGCGGATTTCTGCTGAGTGACAGAAATTGTAAAAGACTTTGTTGTTTTTGGATACTTTCTGATAGCTCAGCTTGATGTCCCGTCCTTTTTTGTCTTTCATAATTTCGTAGAGATTGTCATTCTGTTCTTCAAAATAGACTCCCTCAGTGGGAATCTGAAAACGAACACTTTTGGTCAGATTGTTTGTGTCAATGACATGAATCGTGCCGACCAGCTGACTGGATTTCTGTACATTCTTTTCTATGACTTCTTCCTGCTGGCTGACTGCTTCAATCGGCTTAAATTTCTTAAAATCTCCACTTACAATGTAGGGCACAACGCCTATTGCAACAATTGCAAGCACGATAATGATGTAAGAGATGAATAAAATACGTGTTCTCGGTTCCATAGGCTTCTCCAGTAAAAAAATTCCGCCTTAGCGCTTGTGCAGCTTATTTAAACAGTATAGCACAGGTCTCTGAAATTTGCATATTATTTTTCCGCGATATAGTTTCCGGTAGAGTAGGTAATCTGACCGCTCAAGTCCTGCAGTTTGAATGAAACTACATTTTTTGCCTCATCGTAGGAAAGATGAAAGACTACTTTTGTGTCAGGGGTAATTTTTTCCGTAAACTTACAGCGTTTGATTTCAGGAAGACTTCTGGCAAGACCAAAATAGCGGTTTGCAAAAAGGGTAATCAAATCCACCTGTGCTACGGCAGGCAGCAGCTTAAAATCCGGGAAGTGTCCGTCAAAATAGTCGCTTTCTGCAGGAATCAGCACTTCCACATCAAGAGAATTGTCCGTTCTGTTCAGCACTTTTTCTGCAGGAATACCGTGACCGTTAGCAAAGGCAGCGTCCTGAAAATTTTCCGGAGCAAAGAGAGCCTGAATTTCAGGTTTTTTCTTCTTGCCCTGAACATCCATGGGGATAGCGTCCAGATAACGCCATTTTTTTGGCAGAACGACATTCTCAAAGAACTGCATCAAAAAGTCATGGAAATAGCGGTTAATCAGATATTTTTCCGTATCAGCAAATTTTTCTTTTCCCTCTGCATTCAAAACGATGGCGGCGGCAAGATACTGCCTGCGGTCACTCATGGGCACAACGCAGACATCCTGAACTAAGCCAGACTGCAGGATGCGGTTTTCTACTTCCGTTACGGAAATGCGTTTTTCTTCTATTTTAACAATGCTGTCTGCACGTCCTTTCAGCAGGAATTTTCCGTCTTCGCCTATCTCCACTAAATCGCCGGTAGCAAAACCTGCAGGGTCTTTAATGTAAGGAGAAATGATTACCAGACAGCCTTCTTCGTTTTTCCAGATTTTTGCATTGTCAAAAGGAGTCCATTCCAGGCCATTTTTGCTCTGGCGGTATGCAATGCCGCTTGTTTCCGTTGAACCGTATACTTCCATGGGCCAGAAACCGAAAACGCCGTCAGTATCTTTTGCAACCTCAGGAGTAAGGACACCGCCGCTGGTAAAAATCCAGGGATTTTTGAGAGGCAGTTTTTCCTGTGAGTATTCGGCGCAGGTGCGTTTTAAGAAGGCGGGAACGGCGATAATCATGTAGTTTTCGTCGTCTAAAAGTTCAAATTCTTCCGGCAGTTCAATTCTTTTTCTGCGGAAAGGAACTGCAATGGTAAAGGGCAGCATAATGGTAAAGAGAAGACCGTAAATATGGTGCTGGCTGACAGTTGCACAGAGTTTGCGGCTCAAAAATTCCTGGCCCCATTTTCCGATGACAAAGGCATTATCCATCTCAAATTCAGTAAGACGCTGGTGTACGGCTTTTGGATGGCCTGTTGAGCCGGAGGTGTACATCATAATCCTTGTTTCGTCTGCATTTATTTCCGGAGTGGCCATTTTTTCGGCTTCTGAAGGCTCCGGGCTCTCTTTCAGTATGTCCGGAACATAATCAGTATCAGGGCTGTCAGGAATATCTGTCAGAAAACGTATGGAAGGGTCATTTCTAATTTCTTCAATAAAAGCGGGTGACACATTAGCCGTAAGCAGAATTTCTTTTCCACACTGGAGCAGGGAAACAAAAGAAGCAAGAAAGAACCAGTAGTCATCACAATGCAAAATCCATTTCCGGGTTTCGCCATGACTACTGATAAAGGCACGCATTTTGGCACTGTCCCGCAAAAAATCGCCCCAGGTAAGGAATTTTTTGTCTGTCCATTTCCGTTCGTAGCACAAGATGGTGTCTGCAGGTCGTGATTTTGCGTTGAACTTTGAAATTGGAACTGACTTTGGCATTTTTGCGTTTACCACCTTTCTGACAATAAATTCACCGGCAAAAAGCATTCCCATAAGCATATAGGAAATGCCGCCGTTATAAACAGACCAAAGTATATCACTTTTTGAAAAGATGGTCAGCAGGGCGACAAAAGCGTTCAGTATAAAAAAGCAGCACCAGATGACCGTCACTTTGGTGCAGTAGGCTTCCACTTTTTTTTCTGCCAGGGAGCCGCGTATGCTTTTGTCAATCATTGTGGCAAAACGGAAAATCATCGTGGGGCGGGAAAAAAGCGTATAGCCAAAGACCGCAAGAAAAATCCCGCTGATAAGAACCGGATAGAATTTCAGAAAAAGTGCACTTCCTGTTACAAGACAGACCAAACCCGCTGCAAGCAGAAGGCCGGAAGAAATCAGCAGACGGGCAGTTTTCTTTTTATCTTTTCCCTGGGTAGCAGTCAGAAAATATGCCGCCGCAATGACAATCACAAAGAGGGAAAAAGTCCGTACCGGCACCTTGAGTACCACCAGACAGGTGAAGACAAGAATGGGATAGAGTGCGGAAAGAATGTAGAAAAGTGGCTTAAACATTACATTTTAACGGCCTGCTGCCGTGAAGAGCCCGCTTATTTTGTGAGCGGTTCCAGCACGTTCACTACATCGCCGAGCGTGCGTACGGACTTAAATGCATCTGGTTCGATTTTTGCATTCAGATAGGGCTTCATTTTTACAATCATTTCCACTGCGTCAATAGAATCCAGGTCCAAATCAGTTACAATGTTTGCATCAAGCGTTACAGCACTTTCTTCGATATCAAAATCACTAACCAATACTTCCTTAAGCCTGGTAAACAGTTCGTCCTTGCTCATAGCCATTATGCGATACCTTTCTCTTTTGCGATAAATTCTGCCAGTGCGTTTACTGATGCAAAATGCTTTTTGTTGTCCGCACTTTCCGCGTTAAATTTCACGCCAAACTTCTTTTTGAGTGCAACACCAAGTTCCAGTGCATCAATGGAGTCCAGTCCTAATCCTGAGCCAAAAATCGCTTCATCATCAACAATATTTTCCGGCTTGATATCTTCCAGCTCCAGTGAACTGACAATCACTTCCTTTATCTGCTGCTTCAATTCATCCATAGTTAAGATTATATTCATTTATACGGTGAAGGTCAAATGCCGGAGAATTCAACTTTTTTGACCTTTGATTGCCCGGATTAAGAAAGTCTTTAGTAGTAAATGCCGAAAATATGTGATATAATGAACTATATGAAAGTAAAAAAGTTTCCTGTAATTACTAAAAAAGTTATCTTTTACATCCTGCTGGCGGATGTTCTGCTCTGTTCTCTTGTCTTTGGAATAAGTTA
>DFDV01000192.1:6929-7408 GCA_002369025.1 Treponema sp. UBA3819
TATCTTAAAAATCCAGAAAGTGATGACGCTCACAAGACAGTTTTGAATAATCTGCAGACTCTGGTAGACCACTTTGACCTTAACGTCATTTATGTTTCTGCCGTTCAGCCTCCGGAATACACACATATCTTCTATTTTTATGACCCTGTGAACAAGCATGGAAAATGGTCTCCCTATCCGCTGGGCTATGAGGAAGATTACTATGAGCCTGGCTACAACCGGACTACAAGACGCGTGTATGAGGAAGGTGCATCCCTGGTTCGCCATACCATTAAGTCCAGAAGTGGTTCTCATATTACGGCCCAGATTCCGGTTTATGACTCTACCGGAAAGATTGTTGCGCTTTTGGGTGCCCAGAAGAACATTCAGGAATTTGTTGATGCCAGAAGGGCCTTCGTTAAATTTGTCATCATTACGGTTTTGATTTCAGCAGTCTTCTTTACTGTGCTTTTTGCCGGATACTTTAACCTGCGCTTTAT
>DFDV01000059.1 GCA_002369025.1 Treponema sp. UBA3819
ACAAAATCAGCGAAAACACAAAGCAACTGGTCATTGATTACCTTGCGGCAGGCATTGAGCCGGGAGAAGATGTCTTTATCTATCCCCACAGCCATGTTCCGGAAGCCAACCAGTTGATGATTCCCTTTCTTACACTGGTTACAAATCCTGAACTGAGCCGTAACCCCACTGTAAAAGATGAGATAGAAAAATCTACAATTCCTCTGAATGCAGGCATGTACACCTATCCCGTACACCAGGCCGTAGACATTCTTTTCTGCAAGGGAAATGTCGTTCCCGTAGGAAAAGATCAGCTTCCTCATCTGGAAATGGCACGCGTAATTGCCCGCAGATTCAACAACAAATTCTGCAAAAACGCAGAGCCTGTTTTCCCGGAGCCCCATGCACTGCTTTCAAAGACACCCATGATTATGGGTCTTGACGGAAGCGCAAAGATGAGCAAGTCACTGGGAAATACAATCATGCTTTCTGCCAGCGAAGATGAAACTGCAAAACTGATTAAAAAGGCAAAGACTGACCAGGACCGCCATATCGCTTACGATCCCAAAAACCGTCCGGAAGTGGCAAATCTTCTGCGTATCATATCTCTTTGTACAGGAGAAGCCCCGGAGCTTATTGCAGAGCGCATTGGAGACGGTGGCGGCGGCATGTTAAAATCAACACTTACAGAAGCCTTAAACGAAGAACTGCGCCCCCTGCGTGCAAAGCGTGCAGAACTGGAAAAGCAGCCTGAACTTATCAGACAGGTTCTGCTTGAAGGTGTAGAAAAGGCGAGGGCTATTGCAAGGCAGACACTTGAAGAAGTCCGCCATGTAATGAACATGGAAATCTAACACTTTTTTGCCAGATTTCCCGCCACCAGGAGCAGTTTTTCCCGTTCGTTCATTGCGGGGTCATCCAGTACACACTGAAAGAGTTCGTTCAGAATGCGGCCAAGCTGCTTTCCGGCGGGAATGCCAATGTTCATCAAATCATTTCCGTTTACGGCAAGGTCTTTGAGGCTGCGGGCTGATTTTTCTGCTTCCACTCTGGCAATGCGGTCTTTCAGTTCATTCAGGTTATGCACAGTCTCGCTTCTGGATGAAAGAGCTGCGCGGTGCATTCCGTAAATATCTGCATAGCGGAGCAGAAAAAGATTTTCCATATTTTCCAGACCGATACGCACGACAAAGCGTCTTACCGCGGCATCCGACCAGGCAGGCTCAAAAAAGAACATGTGATTTTTAATCAGGTGGCAGACTTCATCAATCTGGGCATTTGAAAATTTCAGGCGGAAGAGGACTCTTCTTGCAATTTCTTCAGATTTTGTCTCATGCCCGTGAAAATGAAAAAGTTCAAAATCCACGCCATCTATGAGCTTGTGTTCCACGGTGCGCGTATAGGTTTTTCCGACATCATGAAAGAGGGCTGCCAGACGCACAATAAGATTGTCTTCTGGCGCACCGTCACAGGCGTAGAGATTGTGGTCCAGTACATCAAATTCATGAAAACCACGGCAATCAGCCTGAACAAGGCCTCGCCCCGCAGCAAGTTCCGGTATAAAATAGGCCAGTATGCCGCATTCTTCCATGCGGTGCAAACCGGCAGAAGGCTGAGGCGACTTCAGCATCTTGCAAAACTCATCTCTAAAGCGTTCCAGAGAGATAGAGTGGATTTTTTCCTGTACTTCACCCTCTAAAATTGCTGAATATGTATCTTTTTGTATAACAAAATTAAGCTGACTGCTGAATCTGATTGCCCTTATCGGCCTCAAACCGTCTTCCAGAAAGCGGTCACGGGCTTTTCCCACAGTACGGATAAGCTTGTCCTTTATGTCTTTTTTGCCCTCAAAGGGATCCACAATACTTCCGTCAGCAAGAGATGCAGCGATTGCGTTCATGGTAAAGTCCCGGCGGCTCAAATCATCTTCCAGGCTTGCGTCAAAAGAAACCTTATCCGGATGCCGGCCGTCAGAATATCCTGCTTCCGTACGGTAAGTCGTTACCTCAATTTCTTTTTTCATAAAATGAACCGTCACCGTTCCATGGGCAATCCCCGTAGGAATAACCCGGTGAAAAATTCTCATGACATCTTCCGGCCTTGCATTTGTCGTTACATCCCAGTCTGACGCGGGCTTTCCCAAAAGCATGTCACGAACAGCACCGCCTACAAGATAGGCTTCAAAACCGTTTGCAGAGAAAATCTCATTCATTTTTTTGAGTTCAAGAGGAATTTTTACACGATTCATGCTATTATGGTATCAGAAAAGGATTTTTTTTACTATGCACATCGTCATTTTTACCGGAGGAGAAGCCCCGGAAGCAGACCTTACCAGAGAATATTTTTCTTTCCGCAAGGCAGATTATGTGATAGCCGCTGACTCAGGACTCCTCACATTCGGATTATATTCCAACCGCATGCCAGATTTTTTTAAGAGCCAGCCGGATGCAATCATAGGTGACATGGACAGTCTTGCAGATAAAAATGCCAGCCGGGAACTCGAAAAATATCCTCAGGAAGTCATACAAACCTTTATCGAAGACAAAGACTACACAGACACGGAACTCGCCCTGGAAAAAGCCCACAGCCTGCTATCCTCCGGCGATAAAAGCGGATCCTCATGGATTAGCCTTGTGGGCGCAGGCGGGGGAGCCAGGGCAGATCATTTTCTTGGCGTATTCGATTTGTTTTCTACCAGTCTGCGCCCGGATGCATGGCTTTGCGGACAGCAGACTTTCTGGTTTGCCCCGCAGAAGTCCCTCTTTAAAATCAGCGGCCTGTCTTTACGCGACATGATTTCCATTTCACGGACAAGTGCATCCAGAACAGGCGGAAAATTACATTCTGAGGGACTGTTATGGGAATACAATTCATTTCGCCCGGAAGGTATGCCCAGCATCAGTAACCGCATTTCGCCGGCTTTTTTTGAAGACAAAAAGCCCGTCAGCATAGAAGTGCGTTCAGGCCAATTCGTACTGATTCTGCCCACTCACGCTCAGGTAAGGCGAAACTAATACCCCAGGGAAAGCAAATCTACAGTGCGGGCAAAAATTGCAAAGGTAAGAGACAAAAGAAAAATAATGCCATAAGGAATCATCCTGAAGAAAAAGCCGGGATTTTTCCAGGTAAGGGCATAAAAGAGACTTTCTCCCATTCCGGCGGCACAAAAGAGGGCCAGAGCGATGGCAGAAATAGTCATACCCCAGAGAATTATTTTGATGTTTGACTCCAGAAAATGCTGGGTATTTCCGGAAATATAATACAAAATAAGTGCGACAGTCTGCAGACTCAGAAAAATGACGGCACGACGATTCAGGCGGAGCAGGACAGGAAGCCGCTTTTTGGAAACTTTCTGTTCAGCGTGAGAATCTAATCTTGAATCATCAGCCTCTTTAGGGGTATACTGTTCATCACTCATATTTTTATTATACATAAAAGGACCCTTATGAAAAAGATACTGAAGAAAATATTTATCACACTGCTGTTTCTGATTCTCGCAGGAGGCGCCGCATTCTACTTTGGCTGGGTACAATTCAAGGTAGATACAGATTCATACGGCGTATTGATTTCAAAGACAAGCGGTGTACATCCCGTTGTTATAGAAAAAGGTATATTCTGCTGGAGATGGGAGCCTCTTATCCCCACAAACGCAAAACTCCTTACATTCAAAGTCAAACCCCAGACTTTTAACAAAAGCGTAAGCGGTACGCTGCCTTCCGCAGAAGTCTATGCCGCACAGATAAAGGGAACGCCAGACTTTGCCTATCATTTTGATTTTGCCATCACGCTTTCCCTTGCAAAATCATCTCTGCTCAAAAAAGCCGGAGCATCTGAAATCACATCCGAAAGCGACGTCAATGCCTGTCTTGACCGCACGGCAGACCGTATTGCAGAAAAAGTCGCCCAGTACCTGATTGCAGAAAGCGCCCGGGATCCTGCAGCCATCGCCCTGAACAGAGATACCGACCAGCTGATTTCTGCCATCGGCCTTTCAGATGAAAGTCTGGACGGGGCTGAAGTGTCAGGCATTTTTATCAAAGATGCAAAAATCCCCGACATCACTCTCTACAACCGGGCCAAGCAGACCTACCTGTCATTCCAGGATTATGTAGATGAAGCCCTCACAAAATCTGCCCAGCATCAGGCTGATACCATTCTTTCCGATAACCGCGCGGTAAGCCGTCTGACACAGATTGGCGAAACCCTCAAAAAATACCCGGATCTGGCTGAAATCCTCAAGAGCGGCGATTCAGCAGACTTCATCAAATCACTTAACGCAGGCGCCGCAGGCAGTGCAGAGTAGCGGAGGAAAGAAAATGAACAAGAGACTCTACGGCCTTCGTGGCGCTTCGGGTGCAGAAAACACAAAAGAATCCATTCAGAAAGGCGTAACCGACATGTGCCGGGCCCTTTTTGCAGACAATAAACTTTCTCCCGATGACATCGTTTCCATTCATTTTACACTCACCAGGGATTTAACGGCCCTTAACCCGGCCTTTGCCCTGCGCCACGGAGACACAGGCATTGATGTAAGTAACTGCGCTCTTTTTGCATCTCAGGAAGCATACATCGAAAATTCCCCCACAGGAATGATACGGGTTCTTGTACACGCATACATGGAAGAGGGCTCTAAGCCAAAACACGCCTATGTAAACGGCGGAGAAAAACTCCGTCCAGATTTTGCAAGAAAATAATGAAAAATACAAATAATGCGCTTGACAAAATAATCTGCTTTCTGCTATAGTGATTTACGTTCCGCTGGAACATCTGCTGCTTTAGCTCAGCTGGTAGAGCACGTGATTTGTAATCTCGGGGTCGTGGGTCCAAGTCCTACAAGCAGCTAAAAAACGGGGAGTTTCCCGAGTGGTCAAAGG
>DFDV01000009.1 GCA_002369025.1 Treponema sp. UBA3819
TGTCCATAAACTTCTTACCATATATTACTCCTTACCGTGACACAGCAACGCGGGTCCATAAGGTGGACATCATGCTGTCTTCGCTCTGAATAGATTTCTGGTTTGCCTCGTATGCGCGGTTTACCTCAATCATCCTTACCATTTCATTAACGACATTTACATTGCTCATTTCCAGGTAGTCCTGTATGATTTTGGGTCGTTCTGCACCCTCTGCTATATATGCGTCTCCGGAAATTGCATTTGAATTCCACAGGTTGTCGCCCTGTTTTTTAAGATAACGTTCATTGTCAAAGCGGACTACCTTAATACGGTCAATCAGTTCGCCCTCTTTTGTATAGAGCATGCCGTCCTGGTCAAGATTGAATTTGTCATCTTCCAGACGGATAATGCCGTTTTCACCCAGCAGAGGATATCCTTCTTTTGTTTCAAGGATTCCTTCTTTTCCAAGGATAAAATTTCCGTTGCGGGTGTAACGCTCGCCATTGGGAGTCTGCACTGCAAAAAAGCCTTCACTTCCCAGTGCAAAATCCGTTGCCGTTTTTGTGTCACGGAAAGACCCCTGTTCAAACTGCGTGAAATTTTCATTTGTTTCCACGCCCAAACCTAATTTGCCTACAATCGGCGCAACATCACAAGAACCGTTGGGAACCATGTACTGACCGTCAGCTTCAGTACGACGCAAAAGGAGCTGGGAAAATTCCTTGCTCACAGTTACATCCCGCTTATAGCCTGCGGTGTCTACGTTTGCCAGATTGTTAGAAATGGCATTCAAGCGTTCCTGCTGTGCATTCATACCGCTTGCGCCAATGTACCAACCACGAATCATATATTACCTCTACATTATAAATATCGGCATTTAAAAAATTGAGTTTATTGAATTCGTTTTTCTTGCTTTTCTAATAAAGTAGATTATAATGAATATATATGGATTCTGGAAAAAAGTTCCTCTCATTCTCTTTTCTTTTTACCTGCGGCTGTCTTTCTTTTTCGCAGCAGTTTACTATTTCTGATGAGTCCTTTACCAATCCTGCCGTATACATTGTCTTTGTTCTTGCCGCATTATTCTGTTTTTGCGTTTACTGGATAAGCAAGGAATCCCGCCGCCGTCTGAGAGAGGTTATTTCACAGGATGATTTGACCGGACTTCTCACTCAAAAGCGTTTTAAGGCTGAAGTTCGTAAAATTCTGCGCACTGCAAAACCCGGTGAATACACCATGCTCTCTCTTGATATTGTAAAATACCGCTACATAACGGAAACTTTCAGCCAGCAGGTTGGAAATTCCGTCCTCATAGAACTTGCAAAACACCTGGAAGAAGTTGCTCCGCCGGGAAGTTTAATCTGCCGCAATTACACGGATAATTTTTCTATTCTCGTACCCATTGCAATTTTTCCCGTACTGGAAGATTACATTCTGCTTTTTACCAATATCAAGACGCAGACGACAAATCTTCTGCCGGAACACTATCAGCTTGAATTCAGTTCCGGAGCCTATGTAATAGAAAACACCAGCGAAGATGTTATTCTTATCATCGAAAAGGCAGACACAGCACGCGAACTGGGAAAAAACGGACTGAATCCGAACAGGCTGGCCCTCTACACCGACCAGATGCAGAATGATGCCGAGCATGAAAAAGACATTACCCTGGACATGAACCGTGCCTTTGAAAATCAGGAATTTGTTGTCTACTATCAGCCGAAATTCCGCTTTGACAACGGAAAGATTATGGGTGCGGAAGCCCTTATCCGCTGGAACCACCACACAAAAGGCATGCTGCCACCGGGAGATTTTGTTCCCCTTTTTGAACGTAACGGCTTTATTCAGAAGATTGATATTTTTGTTTTTGAAAATGTCTGCCGCTTTCTTGACCGCTGGAACAAATCAGGGCCAAACGGAACCTGTCCCATGCCTATCGTCATCTCCTGCAATCTGAGCCGGGTTCAGCTCTACAATCCAGACGTTGCAAATATGTATGCGGAAATCGCCGGAAAGTATCAGATTGCCCCCTGTCAGGTAGAAATTGAGCTTACCGAAAGCCTGATGATGGACAACAAGGAAAGACTGCTCAAGGCCATGAATGACATAAAAAATGCAGGCTTTACCATTTCTGTGGATGATTTTGGATCCGGTTTTTCATCACTCAGTCTGCTCAAGGATATTCCGGCAAACGTTATCAAACTGGACAAAGAATTTCTGAACACTGAAGGCGAAAACAAAAAGGAAAAAGTCATCATCAATTCCGTCATCAACATGGCAAAGGAACTGGACTTGACCACAGTTGCAGAAGGCGTGGAAGACCAGAGCCAGTCTGATCTCCTGAAATCCATGGGCTGTGACATTGTGCAGGGATTTTTCTACGCCCGTCCCATGCCTGAAGAACAGTACGAATCTCTGCTGCGTAATGCGGTAAACTGATTTTTTGTCTCAGGGCTTTTAGGACTCTGTCTGCTAATCATCCGTTTCCAGACCGTATTCAGCCAGTTTGCGGTGCAGGGTTTTTCTGCCTATGCCCAGCAGGTCTGCCGTCTTGGATTTATTTCCCTTGTTTGCGGCAAGGTTTTCTTCAATAATCAGTTTTTCTGCTTCATCAAGCGTAATGCCCATGGGAACAGAAATTGACTCTGCCCGGCTGGCCTTGCTGACAGAGGGTGGCAGGTCTTCCAGGACAATTTCACTTCCACCCGCCATGACCACGGCACTTTCCACGCAGTTACGGAGTTCACGGATATTACCCGGCCAGTCATACTTGTAGATTGCTGATTTTGCCGCCTGACTAAAACCTGTGACAGACTTGCCGTTTTCCCGGTTAAACTCATCCAGAAAGGCTGAAATTAAAAGAGGAATGTCATCCTTGCGCTCACGAAGCGGCGGCACTTCCAGATGAATGACATTGAGACGGTAATACAAATCTTCCCGGAAGCGGCCAGCCTTAACTTCTTCTTCCAGATTGCGGTTGGTTGCGGCAATAACGCGTACATCAACTTCTATGGTCTGGGAACCGCCGACACGCTCAAACTTTTTCTCCTGCAGAACACGGAGGAGTTTTATCTGTACGCTCTGATTTATTTCGCCGATTTCGTCAAGAAAAATGGTACCGCCGTGGGCAAGTTCAAAACGCCCCTTGTGCATGGCGTCTGCACCGGTAAAGGCACCTTTTTCATGGCCAAAAAGTTCACTTTCAAGCAATGTTTCGGAAAGGGCGGCACAATGAACCTTTATGCAGGCTTTGTCACGACGGCTGGAAAGATTGTGCAGGGCATCAGCAATCACTTCTTTTCCTACCCCGCTTTCACCCGTTACTAAAACGCTGGCCTTGGAATCTGCAACCTTTCTCACGGTAGTCAAAAGCCGCTGCATTTCTGCGCTCTTTCCGATGATGTTGTCTAGCTGCTTTTTTGTGTCTACTTCCTTTAAGAGCTGGCTGTGCTGAAGTTTCAGTTCCCGGCTTTCCAGGGCACGCGTTACAATCATGCCCAGCTGATCAAGGTTCAGGGGCTTTGTAAGAAAATCATAGGCGCCGTCCCGCATTGCCTGTACTGCGGCATCAATTGAACCGTGGCCTGTAAGCACGATAACGGGAATTCCAGGCATTTCTGTCGTCACCCGGCGCAGCACTTCTTCACCGCTTATTCCGGGCATGCGCAGGTCGGTTATGACAAGGTCTATATCGCCCTTTGCAAGAAAATCCAGTCCTTCCTGACCGTTTGCGGCAACTTTAACGCTGTAGCCGTCCATCTCAAAATCAGCAGCCAGACCTTCGCGGATATTTTTTTCATCATCTATAACTAAAATTGTTGATTTCATTCTGCAACTTCCTTACAAGGCTCTGCCCCTCCCTTGTAGGTAAGCAGGCGTTTGTCTTTCTGGGGGACTGGGAGGGAAATGATGAACTCTGTGCCCTCGCCTTTTTCCGACTTTACGCGTATATCGCCGGAAAATTCCTTGATGATTTTATAGGCCATTGCAAGTCCAAGGCCGGTACCGTTTGCTTTTGTGGTAAAGTATGGCTCAAAAATGTGGGAAACTGTTTCTTCGCTCATGCCGCTTCCGTTGTCGGAAAAATGAAGAATGTAGTGCTCATCCCTGATTTCCGTAGTGATTGAAAGGCGGCCGCTGCATGAGGAAAATTTTTCTTCCGAACAGTCAGGAAAGCGTTCCGTTATGGCGGCAAGGGCATTCTGGGCAAGATTTACAATCACTTCGCGGAAAAGTTTCTGGTCAAGCAGAAGCCGTGGAGAATCATCACAGAGTTTTGTGACCACAGCGATATGCTTGGCATTGAATTCAGGACGGAAAAATGATACAAACTGCTGAAGAAGGGCATTCGGCTGTACAAGTTCCAGCTGGGCTGAAATTGGACGGACAGCCATAAGAAAATCCACCACAATTTTGTTGAGGCGGGCAATTTCCTGATTTACAATTTCCAGATAGTTTTCCGCAAATTTGGGGTCAGGCAGTTTTCCGTCTCCTTCCCGCTTTTTTCTGATGGCCTTTTGCATTAGCTGGATGTGAATGCTGATAGCCCCCAGAGGATTTTTGATTTCATGGGCTACTCCGGCGGCAAGATTTGTAAGGCCTGCAAGAGTTTCCATACGGTGCAGGAGGATTTCCTGATTACGTTTTTCTGTCACATCATCAATGGTAACGATGGAACCTACCAGTTCCTGATTGCGCACCAGAGGCATGACGGAAATATCAAGAAAACGGACTGAATCTCCGCTGGTGGTAAGGGTATATTCATCACTTACATTGGTTTTGTCGCTTGTACAGCAGTTTTCCAGAAAAGAAGCAATATCTGCATCATCAATAATTTCCCAGATTCGTTTTTCTTCCGCCCGGGGGTCATCAGGATGCATGGAAAAAGGAAGGTATCGTTCCGCCGCCTTGTTGATTTCTACCAGCATCCAGTCCTTATCAACGATAATCAATCCTACAGAAAGTGACTGAAAAATTGAAGAAAAAAGTTCACTCCCCTCTGTTAAATCTTTTACCAGGGTCTGAATCTGGGCGGGAGACAGTTTTTCAATTTTTTGGGAAACGCGCTTGGAAAAAGTCTGCATCAGCGCCTCTCCAGACGATAGACGGCAAAAAGTTCACGCCAAAGGTTTTCCAGGGCTGCGGCAGGAGACTGATTGTAAACGCTCACATTGTTATAGATATCGCGAAGGACAGCCACATTTTTTGCCGCACTTTCCACATTGCGGGGAGAAAGTTCTTCCGTTTTTTGCGCATCAAGAATTCCCGTAAGAAAAATCTTAAAGAGAATCCGGGGCTCAAAGCCGGCACAGCCTTTTACGATATCCTGTATCAGAGGCATGACACCTTTTTCAACCGATGCATAGAAGGAACGGGAAAAGTCCTGCACCTGGGAAGGCGTAACGGGAAGAAAGGTCTGCAGGTAGGAATCAATTGTCGTCTGCTCAGAGTTATTTGCGTGAAAAACACGGTCCAGGACTTCTGCCTGCTCTTTTTCAGTACGCTGGGAAAAGTTGTAGCACCGTACGCGGGAAAGAATTGTGGGCATGACCGCACCGCGTCTGTTTGTCGTAAGGATAAAAACCGTGTCCTCTGGCGGTTCCTCAAGGATTTTCAGCAGGGCGTTTCGGGCAGCCTCATTCATGCGGTCAGCATTTTCAATGATAAAGACTTTCTTTCCGTCCGGACTTTTCATGTGAGCCCAGGAGGACGCCGACCGAATCTGCTGAATGGGAAGGGAATCATACATAAAGGTGGATTCAAGTTTGTCTGCCTGTTTTATAATTTCATCACAGATTTTTTCCAGTTTTTCGTTTTCAACAAGGGGCTTTGCCGGGTCAAGCAATTCCATCTGTTCATCAATTGCCTGCATGACCGGTG
>DFDV01000188.1 GCA_002369025.1 Treponema sp. UBA3819
GCCATGGTGGTGCAAATATCCGCGTCATGGAAATGATGGACGACATCAAGGCAAATGTCAAAGACTGGTCAAATGAAAAAGAAGTAACCGAATACCTGCGCAAAATCTCAAACAAGCAGGCCTTTGACAGAAGCGGCCTCATCTACGGTATGGGACACGCAGTTTACACCATCAATGACCCCCGCGCCACAATTCTTCGTGACCACGCGGAAAACCTTGCCAAAGAAAAGGGCCTCTTGGAAGAATTCAACCTCTACCGCTCAATAGAAAGAATTGCCCCGCAAATCGTCTGTGAAGCACATGGTGACGGCAAGAAAATCTGCGCCAATGTTGACCTTTACTCAGGCTTTATCTACACCATGCTCAACATCCCCCGCGAACTCTTTACACCTATGTTCGCAGTTTCCCGTATCGCAGGCTGGAGTGCCCACCGCATTGAGGAAATCATCGCCGGCGGCCGCATCTACCGTCCCGCTTACAAAAATGTTGGCGAAGAGCGGAAATACATTCCTATCGAAAAACGCTAGAATCTTTTCTGCCTCATACTCCCATGACCCTTGCAGACGCAAAGAAAAAGATTGTTGCAGACCTTACTCCATGCAGTCTCAGTCCCCAACTGGACGCAGACTGCATTCTTCAATGGATTTTTGATTGTGACAGAACCCGCCTGCTTTTGAGACGGAATGACATGCTCTCGGATGTGCAGGAAAAAGCCGTAAGCGAAGCCCTCGAAAAAAGGAAGACAGGCTTTCCCATCGCCTATATCACCGGGAAAAAAGAATTTTTCGGGCTGGATTTTTACGTTACTCCTGCAGTCCTCATTCCAAAGCCAGATACAGAAATCCTTGTAGAAAAAGCAATAGAAGCCATTCTGGAAAAACAGGCAGCCCGCCCGGGACAGGTTCTGACTATATGCGACATGTGTACTGGAAGCGGCTGCGTGGGGCTTTCCATCCTGCATTCACTGGAAGAAATAAATTCAAGCAGGAATATTCCAAGAGAAAATCTGCCCCATTTGACCTGCGCAGACATAAGCCGTGAAGCCCTGTCCATAGCAGAAACAAATGCCTCCCGCCTTCTGCCGGCCAGGCTTGACCGCATCCGTTTTGTCCAGTCAAATCTCTTTGAGCAGATTCCCCACACCTTTGACATCATCGTCACAAATCCTCCCTATGTTCCCCACACGGAAGCCCTGTCCCTGCTGCAGGACGGAAGAAGTGAACCCCTGCTGGCTCTGGACGGAGATGTAACGGACTCGGGAGACTGGAGCGGAAGTGAAGACGGACTTTCCCTCATCAGGCGTCTGGTTCCCCAGGCGGTTTCAAAACTCGCACCCCGGGGCATACTGCTCATGGAAACAGGGGAATACAATGCGGAAGAAACGGCCGGACTCTTTAGTCAGGCAGGTCTGCACAGGGTACGCATTGAGCGGGATTTGTCAGGACAAATGCGGGACGTAATCGGAGAAAAATAAAAGTGCCTCTTCCGCCTTTGCGAGGCAGGGACTACAGTTTTCCCCCTGCGGGAATGATTGCTACACTACTCCAGTACCAGATCTACTGTTTCCGCACCGCTTGCCTTTACAAGGTCTTGAGGAGCCAGTGCAATCTGCTGACCGCGGACTCCTGCGCTTACATAGACTTTTTCGTGAGAAAGGATGCTCTGGTCAATGTAGGTGGCAAATTTTCGCTTCATGCCCAGAGGACTGCAGCCCCCGCGGATATATCCTGTAAGGGAAAGCAATTCATCAGGCTTTACGGGGGTCACTTCTTTTGCCCCGCAGGCATTACGGGCTTTTTTGAGGTTGATTTCATGAAGGGCGCTCTGGCAAAAGACCACCACTTCTTTTTTTTCGGTACGCATGACAATGGTCTTATAGACGGCCGCAGGATCAATGCCAAGTTTTTCAGCAGTCATGGCGGCAGCACCGTGTTCAAGTTTATGTTCACCGTCATCATCATACGAAAATGTCTCATACGGAATTTTCAATCCGTCAAGGATTCTCATTGCATTCGTCTTTTTCATGCAGAAAGTATAGCGGATTGCGCCGATGTGTGCTACAACAGCGCGCGGGGCGTTGCGGGGTGTCCCCGCAGAAAGGGGTATGGCGAAACTTTAGTTGAGCCTAGGGGAAAGGCTTTTCCCCTCAAAAAAACAGGGGAGTATTCGCAACGAGCGCAAAGTGCGAAGTTTCCAGCGGGCTTTTCCCCTCCCGCAAAAAAATAATTTTAACCGCACTGCATTTTTTTTACTCACACTTATCGAATTTGACGCAAAAGTGCAGTTTGAACGGATTTTTCTTTACAATAGAAATATTCGGATTTAAAATTAAAGGGATGAAAAAAGAATGAATCATCATTCAAAAAAAAGGAGGTACTTTTTATGGTAACATTTTTTGCGGCACTGGCAATCCTGATTGGTGGATATGCAGTGTACGGCAAACTGGTCGAGCGGATTTACAAACCAACTGACAATCCGACTCCTGCAATGGCAAATCCTGATGGCGTGGACTATGTGCCGATTCCGACGGCAAAGGCATTCCTGATTCAGCTTCTGAACATTGCGGGCTTGGGTCCGATTTTTGGTGCAATCAGCGGTGCGATGTGGGGACCGAGCGTGTACATCTGGATTGTCGCGGGTACATTGCTTGCGGGTGCTGTGCATGACTTTACGGCGGGTATGCTTTCTGAGCGCAACGACGGCGCGTCAATTTCTGAGGTTACGGGAAAGTATCTCGGTCCGATTATGCATAACGTGATGCGCGTGTTCTCTGTAATTCTGCTGGTTTTGGTTGGCGTTGTGTTCATGGTTGGTCCTGCGGGTCTGCTTGCCCGTCTTACTCCCGACTGGCTGAACATCCGCGTGTGGACTGTTATCATTCTGTGTTACTACTTTCTTGCGACATTGCTTCCTATTGATAAGATTATCGGCAGGGTATATCCGCTGTTCGGCATTCTGCTGATTCTGATGGCGGTGGGCATTATCATCGGAACAATGATTCATTCAGGCGAGAGACCAATGATGGAACTGACCTTGAAGAACCTGTATCCGGGCAATGTTGACGGCACGGGCGTAAAACCGATTTGGCCGCTCATGTTCATTACGGTGGCGTGTGGCGCAATCTCCGGCTTCCACGCAACGCAGTCCCCGATTGTTTCCCGCTGTATCAAGAGCGAGCGCGAAGGACGCAAGATTTTCTACGGCGCAATGGTTGCGGAAGGCATCATCGCCCTGATTTGGGCAAGCGCAGCGGTCGCGTTCTTCTGGAACAAGGACGGCACGGGAACAGGTCTTTCTGCACTCAAGGCAATCGGTGGCGGCAACTCAAATTCCGTCTACGACATGTGTGTTGCCCTGCTCGGAAAGATTGGCGGTCCGATTGCTTTGCTCGGCGTTATCGTCTGCCCGATTACCTCTGGTGACACGGCATTCCGCAGCGCGCGCATGACAATCTTTGACTGGTTCAAGCTTGACGAAAAGAAGATTCCTGTACGTCTGAGCGTGGCAGTTCCGCTGCTTTTGATTGGCTACGGCATCTCCTTCATCAACTACAACGTGGTGTGGCGGTACTTCTCATGGTCAAACCAGACGCTCGCGATGATTGTTCTGTGGGCTGGTGCGGTCTATCTTGCGACAAACTACGAGAACAAGAACCGCTGCTGGGTGTGCGTCGCTCCTGCAACATTCATGTCCGCAGTTTCCATCACCTATCTGATGTACGCGCCGGAGTGCTTTAACCTGGGCGCAAAAGGCATGTCTGGTCTGACGATTTCCTACGCGGTGGGTATTATCGCCGCAGTCGTGTTCCTGGGAATCTTCCTGTTCACCACATACCGCAATCCTGTGGCAAGTCTTGAACGACAGAAGACAATAGTCATTACGAGAAAGTAAGGCAATTCCTTGCTGCTTTGGCCGCCCGCACGGGCGGCTTTTTTTTGGACAAAATCGCTTACGAATTATTTTTGAACAAAAGCGGCGCAAAATCAGCAGTTAGTTTTCTTTAAAAAATGGCAAGCATCATTTGTAATATTTATAGAAGATATTTTTCTTACGAGGTAATTTATGGAAGAAAAACCGTTCAAACCGTTCATTCCCTCTGACCGCATACTGCCAGAACTCACTCCGATTTCTCTCTGCCTCGGACTTGTGCTCGCTGTCCTCTTTCGCGCGGCAAATGCGTATCTGGGCGTTCAGATTGGCCTGACCATTTCGGCATCAATTCCCGCCGCCGTCATCTCAATGAGAATCATCCGTGTCGTGATGAAGCGCGACTCAATTCTGGAGAACAACATGGTTCAGACCATTGGTTCCGCAGGCGAGTCCATTGCGGGTGGCGCCATCTTCACGTTTCCGTTCCGGTCTTCATCGGCGGTCTGATTCGCAACTTCTTCGATAAGAAAGGCGAAGACGGAAAGACGCTGCTCAAGACAATCAACATGGGCAATGTTCTGGGAATGCCGGGCAGCGTAGTCTTCTTTGTGCTGCTTCTTGCAAGCATCGTATTCTTTACACGGAACAGGAAGAAGAATGCGTAAGACAAAAAAACTTCCCGCCAACTACATGGACATCGTTTTCGTCAGGAACAAACGCTGTCCGTGGAGGCGGAAGGACGATGACGGAGAGGACGGCGGTCTGGTAGAAATCGACATGGAGAACAGAGGATTTTTCAATGCCGTCGCCCAGAAATTCTTCAAACGTCCCAGAATCAGCCACATCTCGCTGGACAGGTACGGCTCAACGCTATGGCTTGCGGTGGACGGAAAGGCTTCGGTGAACGACATTCTGCACAAAATGCAGGAAACATTCCCCGATGAGAGCAAGGACATGCTGAACCGCGTTGTCCACTTCCTGAACACACTGGAAATCCACAAGTTCATCGCGCGGACATGAAAGTGAAAATGAAAAAAGAAATGCGTGCGCTTTCCGCTAATTATCGAAAACACTGATTATTCTGTAGCCGATTTTTCAATTTTTTACTATATTATAAGAGTTAGAGGTAATTATTATGGCGAAAAAACTGACCCCCATGACGCTGTTGTGCGGGTATTTGGGCGCGGGAAAGACCACGCTTTTGAATCAGGTGCTGAACAATCAGCAGGGATACAAGGTTGCAGTCATCGTAAATGACATTGGCGAGGTCAACGTAGACGAAAAGCTGATTGCCAACGGCGCGAAAATCACCGACACATCAAGCATCGTGCCGCTCACCAACGGCTGCATCTGCTGTACGCTCAAGACGGAACTTTCCAAGAACATCGAGAATCTGATTAAGACCGGCAAATTCGACTACATCATGATTGAGGCTTCGGGTGTATGCGAGCCGATGCCGATTGCCCAGGAACTGGAGACAATTTCCAACGGCAAACTGGACAATGTTGTCGGCGTTGTAGATGCAGCCCGCCTTGTAGATGAATTTGCAGGCGGTGACAAACTGCTGAACAAGGAAGCTATCGGCGAAGAAGACATAGAATCCCTGCTGGTACAGCAGATTGAATTCTGCTCTACTCTGGTAATCAATAAGAAAGATCTGGTTACTGAAGAAGAGTTCAAAAAGGTACGCGCAGTCATCAACGCTCTGCATCCCGGCGTAAAGATTATTGAAACTGACCACGGCAAGGTTCCGGTAGGTGACGTACTCGCTACAGGCAGTTTTGACTTTGAACAGGTCTACACAAGCGCAGGCTGGTGCAAGCATCTGGAAGAAGATGAAGTAGACGAAGATGATGATGAAGACGAGCACGAAGGTCATCATCACCATCACGACCACGATGAAGACGAGCACGGCCACCATCATCACCACCATGAACACCGTCACGAAGGCGAAAGCGAAGATGAATACGGAATCGGAACATTCATCTACTACCGCAGAAAGCCCTTTGACCGTCAGAAACTGGACGAATACGCAAACAAATGGCCGCGCAGCATAATCCGCTGTAAGGGTCTGCTCTGGTTCAGCGATGAAGAAGAAATGGCATACGTCTTTGAAACCAGCGGCCGCCAGATTCAGGCAGGCTACTCAGGACAGTGGGTTGCAGCCGCACCCGCATCCGAGCAGAAAAAGATTCTTGCCGCAAACCCGCAGATTAAGGCCGAATGGGACGAAAAAGTGGGCGACCGTATGATTAAACTCTGCATCATCGGACAAAAACTGGACAAAAAGAAGATTTCTGCAGAACTGGACGCCTGTCTGGCATAATCCGTTCCAGCAATTTCTTTCATGAAAAGCCGGTTGTGTGAAGTGATTGACCTTCATGCGGCCGGCTTTTTTTTGTCTTTTCTGCATTTACATTTTCTACCCTAGACGGAATTTACATTCTGTTGTATACTATTCTTTATGGGTGGAATAAAAAGTGGGGAATCAGCTGCGGCATCATCTGCTGCGGTCAAAAAATCATCAGCAAGTACAAAAACTGCCGCAACAGCAAAAGCACCGGCAGCAAAATCAACAGCAGTAAAGACACTGGCAAAGCCTGCAGTAAAAACTACGGCAAAGACTGCAAGCGTGACAAAACCTGCCTCTGCCGCAAAGACAAGCGCGCCTGCGGCAAACGCCTCTGCGGCTAAACCAGCCGCGGCAAAGGCTGCAAGTGTGGCGAAAAAGCCCGTAGCAGGCGCAAAGGCAAATGCTCCTGCGGCAAAAACTTCTGCGGCCAAAACAGAAGCCCCTGTAAAAGCGGCTCCCGCAAAAAAGACTGCGGCAAAACCTGCAGCCGGCGTAGATGAAAACGGCACTTTCCGTGCATGGGCAAACGCAAAAACTGTAGCAAAATCTAAAAAAACTGCAGCCGCCGGAAGTTCAACCGCAGCAGAAAAAGCAGCAGACAAAAAATCCCTGGCAGAAGCAGAAAAGAAACTCGCCGCGGCAAAGGCGGCAGACCCCAATGCAGGCAAACCCCAGAAAGCCGTTGCAGACTATTCCGATGACAAAATCCTGCACCTGGACGCTCTGGAACACATCCGCCTGAGAAGCGGTATGTACATAGGCCGCCTGGGAGACGGTTCAAACCAGAACGACGGTATCTATATTCTCCTCAAAGAAATCATAGACAACTCCATAGATGAATTCATCGTGGGCTTTGGAAGCCGCATCGATGTAGAAATAAAAGACAATCATGTAAAGGTTCGTGACTACGGACGCGGCATTCCTCTGGGCAAGGTAGTAGAATGTGTTTCCGAAATCAACACGGGCGGTAAATACAACGACGATGTATTCCAGTTTTCCGTGGGTATGAATGGTGTAGGTACCAAGGCAGTAAACGCCCTTTCCTCATATTTCCGCGTCATCTCTATCCGTGACGGAAAATGCACCGAAGCAATTTTTGAAAAAGGCAAACTCAAAAACCAGCGGACTGGCCCCCTCAAGCAGAATCTTCCCAACGGCACATTCTTTGAATTTATTCCCGACGAGACTATTTTCGGTAAGTATTCATTCAACATGGAATATGTTGAAAAGCGCATGTGGAACTATGCTTACCTGAACACAGGACTGACACTCCGCCTGAACGGACAGGATTTTGTCAGCCAGAACGGCCTGCTTGACCTTTTGCAGAGCGAAATTGAAACAGAATCAATCTATCCGGTTGGAAGTTACGTGGGCGAGCACCTGAAATTTGCATTCACCCACACCAATGCATACGGCGAAAATTATTTTTCCTTCGTAAACGGTCAGTATACAAGCGACGGCGGAACCCACCTGAACGCATTCAAAGAAGGCTTTATCAAAGGCGTAAACGACTTTTTCCATACAAGCTACAAGTCAGAAGACGTGCGTGACGGCATTACGGCAGCGGTTCTGGTCAAGGTAAAGGATCCGGTATTTGAAAGCCAGACAAAAAACAAACTGGGCAACACCGATATCCGCCAGTGGATTGTGGCAGAAGTTCAGTCCGGTCTGGACAACTGGCTCCACAAGAACCCCAAGTCCGCCGAAATGCTTCAGAAAAAAATCGAAGCCAACGAAAAACTTCGTACTGAACTTTCCAGCGTAAAAAAACAGGCAAAAGAGAACGCCAAAAAACTGAGCATCCGCATTCCCAAACTCAAGGACTGCCGCTACTTTGTGCAGGACGGAAAGAAAGGCGAAAACAGCATGATTTTCATTACGGAGGGTGATTCTGCATCCGGCACCATGACCCACTCACGAAATGCTGACTATCAGGCAATTTTCTCCCTGCGCGGTAAGCCTGAAAACATGTACGGGAAAAAACAGAGCGACATCTACAAAAATGACGAACTCTATCAGCTGATGATGGCTCTGGGCATTGAAACCAGTACCGAAAACCTCAAATATGCAAAAATCGTCATTGCAACCGATGCCGATAACGACGGATTCCATATCAGAAATCTGGTGCTCACCTTCTTCCTGGGTTACTTTGAAGAACTGGTCACAAGCGGCAGGGTTTTCATTCTGGAAACACCCCTCTTCCGCGTACGCAACAAAAAGAAGAACATCTACTGCTACAGCGAGGCAGAGCGTGATGCAGCCCTCAAAGAACTGGGTACAAGTGCAGAGGTGAGCCGCTTTAAAGGTCTTGGAGAAATCAACCCGGACGAATTCAAGGAATTCATCACCCCGGAAACCATGCACCTGACGCCTGTAGAAATCAGCCAGCTCAAAATCATTCCTCAGCTTCTTTCCTTCTACATGGGCAAAAACACCCCCGAACGAAGACACTTTATTGAAGAACACCTTCTCTCCAACGCAGAGATCGATGTATAGGACGGAGAAAGACTATGGCATTCGTAAAAAACTTATTTGACAAAAACTTTATTGAATATGCGTCCTATGTTATTCGTGACCGTGCGATTCCTGACCTGGAAGACGGACTGAAGCCGGTACAGAGACGCATCTTGCATACTCTTTTTGAGATGGATGACGGTCGCTTTCAGAAAGTAGCAAATGTAGTCGGACAGACAATGAAATACCATCCCCATGGCGATGCTTCAATCTACGGTGCAGTAGTTACCATGGCAAACCGGGGACTCTTTCTGCAGCACTCCCCCAAAGTCAAATGGGTAAGTATCTTCCTGGAAACGCAGGGAAACTTTGGCAACATGTTTACAGGTGATGCCGCATCTGCAGGCCGTTACATTGAATGCCGCATAAACCCGCTTGCAAAAGATTTTTTTGTGACAAATCCCCATGTAACCCACTACATTCCCAACTACGATGGACGCAGTACTGAACCGGAAGTATTCAGGGCAAAAATTCCGGTCGCCCTGATTATCGGCGCAGAAGGCATTGCGGTCGGCATGAGCACAAAAATTCTTCCCTACAACATCAAGGAAGTTCTGGATGCAGAAATCAAGTGCCTGCAGGGTGAAAAATTTCAGATTTATCCCGATGTTCCCACAGGCGGTCTGATTGACGTTTCAAACTACAACGACGGAAACGGAAAAATCATCACAAGGGCAAAATTTGACACCTCAGATGAAAAGAAAATCGTCATCACCGAGCTGCCTCTGGACACTACAAGTGACGCCCTGCTCAATTCAATCGACAATGCCTACAAGGCAGGAAAAATCAAAATCTCTTCCGTAGACGACCATTCTACAGACCACTGTGAAATTGAAATCAAACTGCCGCGTGGCGTATATTCAAAGGATGTAATTGACTCCCTCTACGCCTACACGGACTGTGAAAAATCAATTTCCTGCCAGATGCTGGTCATAAAGGACAATATGCCTGTTGCCATGACGGCTACGGAAATCATCAAATACTATGCCCAGCGGCTTACAGGCATCATCAAGGACGAACTGGAATACGAGCGCGGTCAGCTTACCGAAAAACTGCACCTGCGCACACTGGAACGCATCTTTATAGAAGAAAGAATCTACAAGCGCATTGAAGAGATGAAGACTCAGGAAGCTGTTTTTAAGGCAGTCGTTGACGGTTTTGTTCCCTTCAAGGCAGAACTGGTTCGTCCCATCACAAAAGAAGATATTGAACATCTGCTTGCCATTCCAATCCGCCGCATTTCACTTTATGACATCAACAAAAACCGTGCGGAAGTAAAGGAAATCAACGCAAAACTCAAGGAAATCGCCCGCAAACTCAAAAACCTTACCGCCTGCGCAATCGACTATCTGGGTACCGTTCTGGCAAAATTCGGCACGACAGACCTGCAGCGTCACACCCAGATTAAGAAATTCAATGCGGTGGATGTAAAGGAAGTTGCCAAGAGCGACCGCAGCCTCCGCTACGACGACAAAGGCTATCTGGGAATCAATGTTTCAGGCGGCAGTGAAATCAAAAAAGTGTCTCCCTACGACCGCATTCTCTATGTACGCAAAAACGGCATGTACACTGTCACCGATGTTCCGGACAAAATCTTCATCGACAAGGGTATGTGGTTCTGCGATCTGGCGGACAAGGAAAAAATCCCCCAGGTACTCTTTACAGTCATTTTCCGCGATCCGGAAACAAAGTACGCCTACATCAAGCGCTGCCGCATTCCGTCATGGATTATGAACAGGGACTACTTCCTCGCGCCCGACGGAATGGAAGTGCTCTACATCACAACGGCCCAGAAATTCAGCTTTACCCTCATCTACGAAAAGAAGCCCAAAGTAAAAATTCTGGAAGAAAATTTCAAGGCTCAGGATTTTGCAGAAAAAGGACTTAAAACGCTTGGCATAAGGCTTTCAATCCGTGAGTGCGAATCCATAAAAGTTGACGATGGAACGCTTCCTTTTGGAGACTAAAGCAGAAATATATGCTATACTAGAACATCATGAGCTTATCAGATAAGTTATACAGGATTTTTATCTCCGGCGGTTCCTACCTTACAATACTCAAGGGCTTAAGGACAACCGTAGCAATTTCACTTGCTTCAGTCATTCTGGGTACCCTGCTTGCCTGCCTTATCTGCCTGCTCAGGACGCGAAAGAATGCCGCCATACGAAACATATCAGCCGCATATATTGCTTTTTTGAGGGGAACTCCGGTTCTCACCCTGCTTCTTCTCCTCTATTATGGAGTTTTTGCCCGGGCAGGACTTCCTTCTGCGCTTGTAGCAACCTTTACCTTTGCACTGAATTTTTCGGCACATGTGGCTGAACTGCTCCGCACATCTATTTCCGCCACAGAAAAAGGCCAGGTGGAAGCAGCCCGCACACTAGGTTTTTCCCGCTGGGAGGCCTTTCGTCTTATCACCCTGCCCCAGACTCTGGAAATTGCAAAGCCTGTGTACCAGTCTCTTATCGTAAACCTCATTCAGTGGACCAGCGT
>DFDV01000050.1 GCA_002369025.1 Treponema sp. UBA3819
GCCTTGTCTTTCCGAGATGACAGTGCCCTGCATTTTTATTTTGCCCAGGCAAATGATCATAAGAAGGCTTTGCTTTCTTCCCTTAAATATCGCAAGGAAGACCGCTGGTCAAACGCACTCAAGGGCATGGTTTACGGCTTTACTTCCGGCGGTTTTGAACTGCGGGGAATGAATATTACCATTTTTTCAGAAATGCAGCCTTCAAAGGGTTTTGGTATTACCACGGCAATCAAAGTGGGTACGGCTTATGCCATCCGTGAAGCCATGGGCCTCAAATGTACCGATGTTCAGCTTTTGCAGGCAATTGAGAGGGGAAACAAACTTTTTCTGAACAGTCAAAACTTTCTGGCGGCAAACTATACCGCTCTCTATGCAAAAAAAGGTCATTTTATGATGACGGATTATGCCACCGCTGAGCATGACCTTATTCCCTTTAATTTTCCTGACAAGAGGATTCTTCTCACTGATGCCCGCGTTCAGCGCGTCACAGTATGGAATGAAGAAGCCCTGCGTCAGCCGGAACATGTCCTGCTTTTGGGCGAACTTAAGGAACGCAAGCAGAACGCATACGGTGGCTGGGTCTATGAGGATAATCCGACTGAAATCAACGAAGTTCTGGGCGTGGTAAATGAAATCATGCGCCACCGCCTTCTCTGCATTATGCGGGAACATAAGTATGTGCTGGATGCTGTTCAGTATCTTAAGAAAAATGAATTCGGCGGTTTTGCCCGCTCCGTGAACAACAGCCACAAAAACATGCGGGATGACTATGAACTTTCCTGCGCAGAAGTAGACTGGATTTTAAAGCGTCTGGGTATGATAAATCCCAACCTGAACGATATGCGTAATCCCAATTCATGCGGACGCATTACGGGAAAAGGCTTCGGACGCTGTGCATACACCATTCTGAACAGCGAGGATATTCCTCTCTTTAAGGAAAAACTGTCAGAATACGAGCGTATTTTTGGTTTCCACCCTACGACCTATGAAATTGAGCCAGCGGATGGAGTACACGTTGTCTCCTGATAAGGAATTCTTTCCCAAAATTCTGCTGACCAACGATGACGGTATAGACGCTCCCGGTTTTCTGGCACTGGAAAGAGCCCTGTCTAAGGTTGCTGATGTATATGTCCTTGCTCCTGACGGAAACCGTTCTGCCGTTTCAAATCATATCATCATGCATAAGTCGCTTAAGCTTTTTCCCCGTGGAGAAAATCGCTGGGCATCTGAGGGAAATCCTGTAGACTGTGTTATCTGTGCCCTGCGCTCGCAATTATTTTCCGGAATTCACTTTGATGCGGTTGTAAGCGGTATCAACAAGGGTGCCAACATGGGAACTGACATCGTCTATTCGGGAACCGTTTCGGCGGCGCGCCAGGCAATTCTCTACGGATATCCGGGAATTGCAGTCAGTGTGGAAAGTTATGACGGAAGCTGGAAGTTTGAGCCTCTTGCTGACTTTACCGCAAAAAATCTGAAAAGCCTTATTTCCCTTTGTACGAAAGAAGATTTTGTCAATGTGAACGGGGCCTCTCTGGATGCCTATACTGGACTGTCTTTTGCATCTCTTTGTGTGCGTGATTATTGTGATAAAGTTGACATAAGGACAGAAATTGACGGTGCGGTCTACAGTTACTTTACGGGTGGCAATATTCAGACTGCAGGCGGAAAGGACTGTGATTTTTCAGTAGTAAAGGAGGGAAAAATTTCCATTTCACTGATAAAGGCAGAACCTTCATGTGCAGAATTGCCTGAAAAAATCAATATTGCTGACCCGGCTTTTCTTCACTTGTAAAAATCTTCAATGTATAGTAAAATTACAGAGTTATAGTTTTTGGGTTTGGGAGGAACTATGGCAGCTGAAACTAATGGCAAAAAAAAGGATGTCCTGAGCGAGGGCATTTCCCTCTACAAGCGGGGAGATTTTCTTGCGTCCATTTCATTTTTTCTGGGGCTTCCTGATGACAGCGGTGCAGATACCATTGAATTAGCCTACTATATCGGTCTCTGCTATGCAAAATTGCAACGTTATGAAGATGCCCTGCTGTATCTGGAACAGGTGGTTACGGCAGGACAGAATATTGACCGCGTCCTTCAGTGCCGCTTTCTCCTTGCCATCATCTATACTTCCACAGGAAGAAAAAAACTCGCCGACTTTGAACTCCAGAAACTGCTTGAAGCAAAGTATCGTCCGGCTTCAGTCTATTCAGCTCTTGCCTATAATGCCTGGATGCAGGATGAGGCGGAAAAAAGCATAAACTTCTATAAAAAAGCACTGGAAATTGACCCGGAAAATGCTACTGCCCTTAACGGACTGGGCTATGTCCTTGCCTGCGAGAACCGGGATCTGACAACTGCTCTTGCATATTGTAAAAAGGCATTGAAAAAAGCCCCTGATTCTGCGGCCTGTCTTGATTCTGTGGGCTGGGTCTACCTTAAACTTGGACTGATGGAAGATGCAAATAAATTTTTGACTCTGGCAAGAGAAATTATGCCTGAAAGCGAAGAAATAAAGGAACATATCCGTTTGGCGCAGGTGAGTTAATATGAGAAAAGTGATTATAAAAAGTCTTTCAAAAAAAATACTTTCTTCACTTCTTCTGCTGCTGGCTCTCCCGCTTTTGTTTTCTCAGCAGACTCCTTTTAGCAGTGAGGAAGCCAGGGCTCTGAACGCATCCGGTACACAGACTGCTCAGAGTGCAAGAGCTTTTCAGGAATTCAGGCGGGGAGTGCAGGCCTACTACCGGGGAGCCTTTAATGATGCAATCCTGCAGTTTGAAAAATCTCTTTCATACCTTCCCAATGAAAATCTGATTCTGGACTGGCTGGGAAAATCCTACTATCGCTCCGGAATTGAGGGGGCTGCCCTGCAGCAGTGGCAGTTTGCTTCAGATAACGGCTATGGCGGCCTTTTGCTTAAAAATCAGATTGAAATTGTCCGTGACCGCCGCATTACTGATAACGCTTATCAGTCTTCGGTAAAATATACGGAGTCGGGCTCCTTTGCCGGTCTTAACGGAGATGTGATGATTTTCAGTCAGCCCGTATCCGTACTCCCGGAAGCAGACGGCTCTGTCTGGGTACTGGCTTACGGCACAAATGAACTCATTAAAATTGACATCAACGGCCTTGTTGTAAACCGTGTAAATGTTCCCCTTATCGGTCTTGACCGCCCCCTGGACATGATTCGCACTCAGGAAGGCAATATTCTTGTTTCTGAGTCGGCGGGAGACCGTATCAGTCTTTTCAGCGGTAAGGGGTCCTTTATCAGGTCCTTTGGTGAAAAAGGCGTTGGTATAGGACAAATGGTCGGCCCCCAGTATCTTGCAGAAGATGATTCCGGCAATATCTATGTAACAGATTTTGGAAATTCCCGTGTTGATGTCTTTGACAAGGATGGCAAGGGACTCTTTTACTTTGGCGGAAAAAGTGCTGAATTTGCAGGCTTAAAGGCGCCCACGGGCATTGCATTTGCCGGCGGGGAAATCTGTGTTGCTGATGCCGTAACAGGGGCAGTCTACCGCTTTGACACTGCGGGAAATTACACCGGTCTCCTCTGTAAGGAAAAATCATTTATAAAGCCTGAATCCATGAAAGTGTGGGGCGGCTATATTGTCGTCTGCGATAAAAATCATGTCTATTCGGTTGATGTAAGCACAGGCGCAGTTTACGAAAATATAAACACAGGAAATGCCCCCTCCCGGGTAACCTGTGCGGTGCCCGATGCAAACGGAAATGTCCTGGTCAGTGACATTGTGTCTAATGAAGTATACATCATGGCAAAAATGAGCGAACTTATCGGCGGTCTTTTTGTGCAGATTGAGCGTGTTGATGCCTCTGCCTTTCCCCATGTTACGCTGGAAGTTAAAGTGGAAAACCGCCACCGCCAGAGCATTGTCGGCTTAAAGGATGTTAATTTTCTTGTGACCGAGCGGAAAGGAACTGTGCAGGAACTGAAGTTTGAAGGTTCAGCCTTTGCCAATGATATTGCGGACATAACGCTGGTTATTGACCGTTCACTTTCTTCTTCCCGTCATCGTGAGGAACTTGAAAGTGCCGTGCGCGAGATAGCCGCCTCCATGAATGGCCAGGGAAGCGTACGCGTTATCAGTGCGGGCAGCATGCCTGTTCTTGAATACAGCGGTTCTCCTTCCGGTATAGAAAAATTCTCTGCTTCTGCCTTAAAAAATCCTCCGACATCAGATGTCAGGCTGGATTCAGCCCTGCGCCTTGGCATAAACGGACTCATTACGGCGGAAAAAAAGCGTGCAATTATCTATCTGACTGACGGAGATGTGGGGCAGTCTGCATTTACGAACTACAGCCTTTCTGATTTGTCAGCCTATCTGAACAACAATTCTGTTTCCATGGCAGTGGTCATGCTTTCTTCCCGAGCTCCCGCAAAGGAAATCCGCTATCTGTCTGAGCATACAAACGGCGGAGAGTATTATGTTTACCGCAGTCAGGGGCTGGCAGACGTGATGAAAGATATTCTTGCAATTCCCAACGGTATGTACCGCCTTTCATATACATCCATGCTTACCAAAGAATATGGACAGGCTTATCTTCCGGTGGAAGTGGAAGCATATCTGATGAACCGGAGCGGAAGGGCAGAGACAGGTTATTTTGCCCCGCTTGACTGATTTTTCAGGCTGCCCTTGAGAAGCCCGGCAGATGTTGACGATGATTTTAATAAAGGATATTCTGTAGCATATGTTTGAAGTAAAAGATACCGACCTTTTTAACCTTGAAGAAGATGACTTTGACACGATTCTTGCCGATGACATTTCTTTTCGTGGAACAATCAGATTTACCAAGCCTTTTATGATTCGCGGAAAAGTGACTGGCTCTATTGAAGCCACCAATGATCTTGTAATCGACACAGAAGCGGTTGTAAAGGCAGAAATAGTCGCTACCCGTGTGCTTGTCCGTGGCAAGGTAGATGGCAATATCGCGGGCCGGGATTTGGTTTTTGTGTCTTCAACTGGTTCAGTAAAAGGCGATATTACTTCAAAGCAGGTCGTTCTTGAGCCTGGTGCCCGCTTTAGCGGAAAATGTACCATGACGGAGAACTGATTTTTTCGGAGTGTGTAATATGATGATGAAAAAACTGATTTTAATAACACTTGCCCTGTCTTTTTCTGGCCTGGCTTTTGCCCAGCAGAAGGCGGATGCGCTGATTCTTTACAGGAGCGGCCGCTATCCTGAGGCAATTACAATCTGTGAACAGGAAATAAAAGACAATCCCAATAACATCGATTCTTACTGCGTTCTCTGCTGGAGTCTTGTCCGCAACCGTCAGTATGCACTGGCAGAACAGCATGCCACCGATGCCCGTAAATTGAGCCCCTACGATGTGCGCCTTATAGAAATTCTTGCAGAGGCAAAATATTATCTGGGAAAGAACAACGGTGCCATGGAACTCTTTCAGCAGTACATCGCAACAGCTCCTGCTACAGCGGCCCGTATTGGAAATGCCTACTACTACATGGGAGAAATTTATATCCGCCAGGCAAAATATCAGCATGCAGATATCGCCATGACTGCTTCAGTTCATACTGAACCCACTGTAGATTACTGGTGGACTCGCTGTGGCTATGCCCGTGAAATGGCCGGTTCATATCAGACGGCACTGGATGCCTACAACAAGGCTCTGGAACTGAATGCCTCACAGACAGAAGCGGCTCGCGGCAAAGACCGCTGTACGGCCCGCCTGCGCTAACCATATCCGTTTATGAAAAATTTCATTCATTTTGAGACGCTGGGGTGCAAACTCAATCAGGCAGAAAGTGAAGGGGCGGCCCGGGCTTTTACCGATGCTGGTTTTTCCGTCACCATGGATCCTCTTACTGCTTCTGACCCGGTTCAGGAAAATGTCTGTCTCTGTGTGGTGAATACCTGTACAGTTACGGCAAAGGCAGAACAGAAAGCCCGCCGTATTATGCGTCTTCTCCTTACAAAATGTCCTGATTCGGCAGTCCTTGTAACCGGCTGCTATGCCCAGTTGAACCGGGATGAAATTAAGGCTATTGATGAAAGAATCTGTGTCTTAGGCGGGCAGAAAAAAGGTGCCCTTGCAGACCTTCCTGCTTTGCTAAAAGATTTTCCTGATAGCGACGGAAAGACCCTGGCTGAAGCCCTGCAGAAAGTATTTGATTCCTCTACCGCTGATGTGCCGCACTTCCGCCTGACGGCAGACTCTTTTTTGAATCATAGCCGGGCTTCCATAAAAATTCAGGACGGCTGCAATGCTGTCTGCACATACTGCCGCATTCGTCTGGCGCGGGGAAAATCGGTTTCTCTTGCGGCTCAGGATGTAATCAGTCAGGTTCAGGCCATGGAAAGGGCGGGGCAGACGGAAGTTGTCATCACCACGGTGAATATTGCCCAGTATCACGGAGCCTGGAAAGATGGTTTTGTTGATTTTGCAGGCCTTCTGGAACTTCTTCTTGCTCACACAGAAAAAATCGGCATCCGCATTTCAAGTCTCTATCCGGAAATCGTTACGGAAAGACTGGCTGAAATTATAGAAAATCCACGGGTGCGGCCTCATTTTCACATTTCCATTCAGTCGGGAAGTGATGCTGTGCTTGCAAGGATGAAACGGCCCTATCGTATTGCAGTGGTCTACAAGGCTGTTGAACTGCTCCGCCGGGCAAAAAAGAATCCCTTTCTTGCCTGCGACATTATTGCAGGTTTTCCCGGAGAGACAGACGAAGATTTTGCCCTGACCATGGAAATGCTTAAAAAAACAGGAATGACTTTTGTGCATGCCTTTCCCTTTAGTGCCCGGCCGGGAACAGAAGCCTACAAGATGCGGCCCATGGTTCCCAATTCACTGGCTGGAAAGCGCATTGCCCAGCTGGAAGCCTACAACCGGGAAGCAAAAACTGCCTACATCAATTCTTTTGCCGGACAGGAAATCAGCGCAGTTGCAGAAAGCGTCCACCGGGCAAAACTTTCTAAAGACAGAATTGTCGTTCATGCGGTGACGGAAAATTTTCTTCACTGCCAGCTAAACTTTTCTCCCTCGGATACACAGATTCCTCAGGCGGGTTCTCTGATTACCGTAAAAATTCGCCGGCCTCTTTCTGATGGCGAAAAAACAGGTGAAAGCGACACCCTCGCAGAATATGTCTGTTGATAATGCCTTTTGAATTTTCTCTCTGTATGCGCAGCCTGTCTGTGTGGATAAAAAAAACTCCTTGTGATATACTGATTCTATGTTAAAAAGGTTGGGGAATCATGTGCTTCAGAAGTTTGAAAATATTCCCTATGCACTTGGTTTTATTGGACATGTCTTTAAATACTCTGCTTTGTTTGTAACTCGTGGCAAGGCGGCCCGGAAAATTTTAATAATGCAGCTCCTTTTCACTTATATTGAAGCCCTGCCGTTGATTGCCGTATTAGCACTTGCCCTTGGTTCTGCCCTTTATCTGGTTGGAAATCCCCTTCTGCTTTCTATTGGTCAGAGTACCCTTATTTATAAACTCCTTGTGGTTATCATTGCACAGGAACTGGGACCTATTCTGGTAGCATTTATCGTTACGGCGCGTTCTGCCACGGCTATTGCCACGGAGTTAGGCAGCATGGTGGTGACTCATCAGATAGAAAGTTATGTTTCTGTTGGTGTGGATCCCTTAAATCATCTGGTAACTCCACGCTTTATGGGTGTAACTGCCTCAGTTTTTTTGCTGACGGTGTATTTTTCGCTCTGCGGCCTTATCGGTCCCTATTTTCTGACCCTGATTTTTGATCCGGTTTCGGCAGGCGGATATTTTGCAGAACTTTTTAAGGAATTGACTGTAAGTGTTATCCTGACTTCTGCCCTGAAAAGCATTCTCTTTGGTATGGCCATATCTCTGGTGGCCTGTTACTTTGGTCTGAATGTGGAAAGGGCTTCGACAGAGGTTCCTATTGCGGCGATTTCTGCGGTAGGAAATTCATTTTTCGGCATCATTCTTGTGGATGTTTTTATCGTAGTATTGCAGTATATTTTCTGAAAGAGTATGGCATTGCTTGAACTGAAAAACGTAAAGTACAATTCCCGGTCTCAGCCCATTATCAAAGGCATCAGCATGAAAATCAATGAGGGAGAAACTGTTGCCATTACGGGAAAGTCAGGCAGCGGAAAATCTACGCTTTTAAAACTGATTGCCGGAATTCTGGTTCCCGCAGAAGGTTCTGTTTCCTTTGACGGCGTAAATATCAATCTGATGAGCAAGATGGAAAACAGAAATTTCCGCAGGCGGACGGCATTTGTCTTTCAGGATGCGGCTTTATGGGCCAATCAGGATATTCTGGCTAATGTTTCCTTGCCACTTCGCATTCATTTTCCCAACTTATCAAATGAAGAAAGACTGGCAGAAGTTGAGAATATGTGTAAAATAGTAAAGTACGAGCGTTCCCTTTCTTTGCGTCCTGCGGATTTGTCCATGGGTGAACAGAAACAGATTGCTTTTGCCCGTGCCATGATTTGCAAGCCGGAAGTTCTTTTTCTGGATGAATGTACGGAATCTTTAGACAGCCGGGGGGCACAGGTTATAGTCCGCCTGCTTCATGAATTTGAGGAAGCCGGCCATACAATGGTCTATGTAACTCATAGTACGGTTTTTTTGAGGGAGTTCAAGGGAAGCCGCTATCTTGTTGATGATGGAAAACTGGAGAGTGCAGATCAGGTAGGAGAAGAAAAAAAATGAAATTTAAGATCCGTTATGCTGATCAGATTGTGGGCTTTTTTTCTCTCGCTGCAATTGTAGGACTTGTCGTGCTTGTTTTTGCACTGGGAGCCCAGCAGAACTGGTTCACCAAAAAAAACCATTATTTTACTATGTTTGAGTCAGGCGCTAACCTTAAAACCGGCATGGATTTAACCTACAAGGGTTTTTCAATCGGAAAGATTAAAAAGATTCAGCTGGAAGGAAATCAGGTTCGTGCTGATTATTATATTCTTGAAGATTATGTTGACTATGTAAAGGAAGGTTCCCTGGTACAGCTGAGCGTGAGCCCCATAGGTCTGGGTTCTTCATTCAATTTTATGCCCGGAGCCGGGGAAGAGGGGCTTGAAAACGGATCAGAAATTTACCGGCTGGATTCTCGCCAGGGCATGAAAATTCTGGAAGAAAAAAGGAACCGCATTACTCCCAGCGACGACAGAATTACAGCCCTTATGGATCAGGTACAGTTTTTTCTGGCAAGCATAACCCGTCTGACCGGAGAACTGAACAATGCTTTTACGGGCCGGGGAGAAAGTCCGCTTACTCAGACAGTGGGCAATATCGAAGCGATTACCAGAAATCTGGGTGAAATGACCGCAAACATGAAGGATCCTGACGGAATGGTACCAAGACTTCTTGGAAAGGAAATGGCAGCTTCTCTTACAGAGGTCTTTTCTAATCTGACTTCCATAACAAATGAACTGGTTACTATCAGTGAAAATGCAGATACCATTGTTGCTGATGCCGTGCCCCATGTTGATACGGCACTCACTCAGGTGAATACGCTTTTACTTCAGGTACAGGATGTTCTGACGGGTGTAAAGAACAATCCCCTTATCAAAAAAGGTGTTCCGGACCGGTCAAATACAACGGCCGCAACACTGCAGCTCAGACGAACGGATTTTTAGGCGGACAGGATGAAAAGAATTGTATTTGCTATAATTTGTTCCGCATTTTTTGCAGCCTGTTCATCTGCTCCCAAACGGGCCATGCTTGTTCGTGATACGGCAGTTGCTGCCAGCAATTATTTTGAGACGGCAAATAATGAACTTGCGGCCGGGGATATTGAAAATGCGGGTCAGAACCTGCAGAAAGCCTATCTTCTTGCCACATCTGTTGATGAAACTGATCTGCTCTGCCGCATTTCCCTTTCAGCCATGATTTACCGTCTTTCCGTAGCCGCCGCTGATGTTTCAGCCTTTTCCGTTCGCAGTGCAAATCATGAAGTTCCCTTTGCAGGTCTTTCCAGCGAAATGCTTTTGGAACGGGCCCGGGAATTTGCAAAAAGAACGGAAAGGACAGACCTGCTCCTTCAGATTTGCCATGTCTATGAGCAGAAGAATGTGGTTTCAAAAAATCATAATACGGCGGATTTTTCAAAAGCAATACAGGTGCTGAATCAGGTGGAAGGCTCACTTTCAAAAGAAGCCTACTATCTGGCATTTTTGCATCGTACGCGGGGTGACGTGTATGAGATGCTGGGAAATTTTTCTGAAGCAGACAGAAACTATCAGCTTGCGGCAGATTTGCATGTCAAAAACCGCTATCTCTATGAAATCGGTATAGACTGGTATTCTTCGGCCAGAGTCCGGTCTAAGGCGGGCAATAAGCAAGGGGCAGTGGAGGCTCTGGAAATGGCCTTAAAATATGACCGTGATGCAGAAAACACGCCCGCCATCGCTTCTGATTATTTTGCCATTGCCCGGATCCTTGCAAAAGGTAATCCTGACAAAAACGAATTATCCCGGGCAATCCGTGCGGCAAAGTGGGCGGCTTCAATTTACGAGGCGGGCTATTTTACCAGTCAGGCTCAGGAGGCCAGAGCCTTTGCGGCAGAACTGGAAGGAGCAGGGCAGACTGCCGAAGATGTTCTGCTTCCTGAAGAAGAAAAGTAGGTATTTTTTGGGATTTTAACTTGAAGTAGTATTGACATCTTTTGGAATATTCTATATAGTAATAGAGCATTCGCTGATACATATGTGTGTTGGATGAATGGATGGGCTATTAGCTCAGCAGGTAGAGCAACGCCCTTTTAAGGCGTGGGTCTGCAGTTCGAATCTGCAATAGCTCATGA
>DFDV01000134.1 GCA_002369025.1 Treponema sp. UBA3819
CCAATATGCTGCATTCCAGTCGGTGACGGAGCGTATCTTACTCTAACTTCTTCTGACATATATAATCCTCTTTCTCTTCTATTTTATTGAAATAAGTGGATTTAGACAATACAGGTGATATTTAGACAATACAGGTGGATTTTTTTCGGAAAATCTGCTATAGTCAAGCCATGACAAACGCAAAGCCGGAAATTCTTATTGTTGACGACTCTAACATGCAGGTACAGATTGCCCGAAAAACGCTCGAAAACTTTTTTGCCGTTGCCTCGGTTAATTCTGGAGAAAAATGCCTTAAGCTGATGGAAAGTTATCGTCCGCAATTGATTTTACTGGACATCGTCATGCCTGGAATGGATGGCTTTGCAGTACTGCACGCCTTAAAGGCAAATCCTGAAACAAGCAGTATTCCCGTCATTTTTCTGACTGGAGACGAGCATGGCGAATCAGAACTGAGGGGCTTGCAGGAAGGTGCCATTGATTTTATCACCAAGCCTTTTGTCCACGAAATTTTGCTTCAGCGCGTACGCAATACCATTGAACTGTCTCAGTTACAGCAGGATTTGCAGAAAAAAGTTGACGAGCAGACGGCAAAAAATCAGCAGCTCACCAAAGAAATTTTACGGGCGCTTTCCAGCACGGTAGACGCAAAAGACCATTATACGCGGGGTCATTCATCTCGCGTGGCAAAATATGCAAAAGAGATTGCCCGCCGCATGGGAAAAAGCAAGCAGTACCAGAACGACATTGAATCCATCGGTCTGCTCCATGACATCGGCAAAATCGGTGTTGCAGGCAACATAATCAGAAAAAACGGCGGTCTGAACGACAATGAATTTGAAGAAATCAAGGAACACACCATCTGGGGCTACGAAATTCTGGAAAACATCAGGACTCTGCCTGGACTCGCAGTCGGTGCCCGCAGCCACCATGAACATTATGACGGCTCCGGCTACCCCGACGGACTCAAAGGCAAGCAGATTCCGGAAGAAGCACGCATTATTGCAGTGGCCGATGTTTACGATGCGCTGACCTCAAAACGCTCCTACTCGGAGATTCGTCCGCAGGCTGTCGTTCGGGAAGAAATTGAAAAAGGCAAGGGAACGCATTTTGACCCCGTTATTGCAGAAGTCATGCTGCGCATGATTGACGAAGACACTGATTACCAGATGAAGGAAAATCTGGGCGAATAAAAAAGCAGTTCCCATTGCGTTTTTTCCCTAATTATCAAACTTAAAACGTCCGTCCTTATCTACCACTACCCAGCGGATAGGATTGACCTTTCCATTTGCGGCCCTCATGGGGGTTCTGGCAAAATATGTGCGGTAGGCGGTCAGAACCTGTTCGGCAGTAACGGCCTGCACTTCTTCCGTGCGGTGCAGATACTTTGTGGGATCTCCGTAGTTCTGCAGGGAAGAAACTATATTCGCCGCAACTCCATTTGTATCCTGAGCGGAAGAAAAAATCGCAGTAATGTATTTATTCTTGTAGTGATCCAGTCTTTCCTGTATTTCCCTCTGATCAGGGAAGGAATCAACGGCGTCATAAATGTATTTTTGCAGGTTTTCAGGCTTGCTTGCACGATAGACAGAAAGCACTCCCAGAATTTTTACACCGCCCATTATTCCAATGCCTGCGCTGTATACGGCTCCCTTTTCCTCACGCACTTGGGCAAAGAGTGCATCTTCAATGAACATGGATGCGATAACAAAGGGAACGTATTCAGGGCTGGTACGGTCGGGAGAAGAGAAATAGCCGAATGCATAACCGGAATCTCCTGCCTGCTCCAGTTTTTTGTAGACCGTCTTTCCTCCTGTCGTAAATGAAGGAATTTCTGGTCTGCTGTATTCCGCTGCGGGAATTGAAGCAAAAGCCGCTTCCAGCTTATCCAGGATGACTTTCCGAACCGGATCAGGAAGTTCTCCAACAACAACAATCTTCAGTCTCTTTGCATTCAAAAGCGTCTTGTAATGTTCCTTAACGGCATCCAGTGTAATGGCATCAAAAGATTCTTTTGTAACAACTGGTTTTGACGCATAAGGATGACCGGCAAAGGCAGTCTCCTGCATGGTAAGGGCAAGCAGACTGCTGGGCTCGGTTTGGGAACGCTGAATGTTTTCCGCATATTCCGTCTTGAGTGTGTCAAAATTTTCCGGGTTAAAGAGAGGATGTAAAAAACTGTCAGCATATATATCAAGCACGCCCTCTACGTATTTTTCTATACAGCGGAAACTATAGGTTGAATAATCATAGCCTGCACTCGATGTAATAGAAAAAGACTGTTCAAATTTGAGGCGCTGAATATCTGCATAGGTATACTTTTCGCTTCCGTATTCCACCATTTCCAGCACTGCCCCTTCCAGGCCGCTTTTACTTTCAGGGACTAGAGAAACTCCGCCGTCTATAATCATGCGGACAACATAAACCTTGCCGGAATTATTTTTTTTGAAAACAACAGGAATGCCGTTTGAAAGCGTCTCTGTAGAAAAATCCGCCGCATTAGATTCAAAATAAGATGCTGATGACGCACCTGACGCAGCGGAATTTGACGCACATGAAAGCACTGCAAAAGAAAGCAGCAGCATTCCGATATAGGCTATCTTTTTCATACGCACCTCTCTAACCATAAAGCCTTATTTTTTCCACCAGAAAGCATTTTCAGCATCAATGACCTGATAACCGGCTGCAGAAAAGTCTTCTTTATTTGATTCGTACAGGCTGGGACTGACAAAAACAACAAACATACCATTCTTGCCGGCAATATATTTTTGTACAAAGGCTTTTACATCCTTTCCCTTTACAGCCTGCATTTTTTTGTCATAGGAAACAAAATAGTCCAGTCCGCTGCTGGCCCAGAGATTGGAAAGTGAGCGAAGAAATCCTTCAGCCGTCTCCAGTTCATAATATTTTGAATTTTCCAGCATATTTTTTGCGTCAACGAGTAACTTTTCGCCAAAAAATTCATCAGTCTGCATAAGGGGTACGGCTTTGTTCATAAACACATCAAGCCAATGCTCAGCCTTTTCCACCGGAGGACAATCATTCAGCATAACGGAAGAAAACTGGATAATTCCGCTTGCCCTTTCCGTAGAATAGTAACCGCTTATGTAATTGGCCTGAGGAATTGAAAGTTTTTCATCATTTTTCAGCAGATTTTTGAAAGGACCGTCCGGCTTCTGCAAAAGCATGCCCCACATATCCGCCCCATAGGTATCGGCGGCATCCGTTTCCGAATCAGGTCCCCGCAGATAGTAACCGACCTGAACAAAGCTGTCGCTAGATCTGGCGTCGGGATACACATATTTTTCCAGTGATGACAGGGGAGCTTTTTCGGGGACCGGCTCAAAGGGAACTGAATCCGTTTTTTTCCAGTCGCCATAAATTTCCTGAACCAGACGGTATGCCTCATCGTGGTCTACATCGCCACCTACAAAAACAGCCGCATTGTTTGGCACATAATAGGTGCTCTGAATGTCTTTCAGTTGCTCAGCACTGGCAGCACGCACAATCTCCACCGTACCGCTGGTATCACGCCGCCATGGCTTTTGCGGAAAAAGATGTTTTCCCACCGCCGCATACATGATTCGCGAAGGATCAGTCATATTTCCGGTGATTTCAGAAACAACGACTTCTTTTTCATTCTTCAGTTCTGCTTCTTCCATGCGGGGTGTACGGATTGCATAGGACCAGAACTCAAGCCCGTTACGAAGCATCTTTGCGGGCACAGTAAAATAGTAACTCACTTCATCAGTTGCTGTAAAACCATTCCAGTCGCTTATGCCCATTTCGTTCAGGGCCGCCATAGTTGCCTTCTGATCCGGATACTTTGCATTTCCCTTGAACATCATGTGCTCATACAGATGAAAGAGACCGGCATTTTCTGAACTTTGGGTTACAGCTCCCGCCCGCACCGTTATCATGATAAAAGTCAGAGGAGCAGAATTATTTTCCATTACAAAAAGATTAAGTCCGTTTTCCAGTCTGTAATGATAAAGCCCCGGTACAGACATTTTTTTTGCAGAAAGCGGAAAAAGTATAAAAAGACAGAATAAAATGAGCAGAAAACGCTTATGCATGGAAGGAAGTGCCTATTTGCTGACCCGCACTCACCTTGTATTCAACGCCATCTCTGGTCGCCTCGGCAATCTGCGGAAGCAGCGAAATTTTATCTTTTTGAAAGAGCATGGTTATCGTTGAACCGGCAAATTCAAAGCGACCCATTTCATCGCCTTTTTTCATCGGCACATCTTCGTAATAATTATTGATGCCACCAACTACCAGTGCACCGATTTCTGTCTGAATGACCTTTCCAAAATGCGCAGTATCAAGCGGAGTCCACATACGGCGGTTCAGCGTATAAATGGGGTACTTTTCTGCACAAATTGGCTGTACGGAATGAAGCATACCCTTTATAAAATGATTTTTACCCTGAAAACCGTCATCAATGTAGAGATAGCGGTGATAATCAGTAGGACAGAGGCGAAAAATCAGACAGAGACCGCCGTTAAACTGGGCAGCCAGATTTTCCGTATCACCAGCAATTAAATCCGCTACCTTGTAGTGAGAGCCCTTAATGGCAAAGATTGAATTTTCATCTACAGGATAGACACTCAGCCAGGAGTCACAGGGACTGATAAGATGCTCTGCCTCTCCGTCAAAAGAAATATCCTTCTTGCGGATAAAAAAATCGGCAAAAGACTTGAACTTCTGTCCCTGCCAGGGAGTCAGGTCAATGCCGTGCTTTTTTGCAAATGATTTTATGAATAATGAAGAAAGTCTGGTACGAAAAAGGAAGGCTGCCAGACCTGAATAATTGCAGTGGAGCAAAAACCAGAGAATGCAGCGTCCAAAAGTCGTTGTGTATAAGAAAGCAACGGATGAATCGTTATTGTCGCTCATGCGCCTTACTCAAACCAGCCGATAGAAATTGCAGCCCAAACCATAAGGGCAACATCAACCACACCGATTAAAATCATAACGATTTTTCCGACAAAACCCGGCTTGGTCAATTTGAAAGGAGTAATGAATGCAATACCAACCAGAAAGGCCAGAATTGAAATGATTACGCTGGGGTCAAGAGCGCTGTTTGCATAAGTCTGCAGAAGAACAGCGAGGGCATAAAATCCCGGGAACCAGAGAGCTGCACTTGTAATGGGCATACCCCTGAATTCTGTACGGCGTGCATCAGTCTGACTGGTGCGTTCCTCTTCCTCAACGTTAAAATATGCAAGGCGGATAAGACCGCACATCATATAGAAAGCAGAAATAGCAAATTCAAGCTTGCTGCCAACCTTGAGCTGATAGACAATAATTGCGGGCAAAACGCCAAAGCAGACGAGATCGCTCAAAGAGTCAATCTGCACGCCAAATTTTTTCTGCTGAGGCGTACGGTTCTTTTTTGTTGAAGCGATTTTTCCGTCAAACATATCACAGAAACCGGAAATCATAAGGCAGACAAGAGCCGTAAAGATGTGCATTTTTCCGCCGTCAACAGCGTAGCCCATTCCTAAAAATGCAACTACAGTTCCAATATACGTAAGAACAACAGTGTAATCGTAAACTCCAAGCAATCCCATAATCCTTTCCTTATTTTTGATATTATAAGACAGATTTTATTTTATGTCTATAAGTCAAAAAATAAGGCGGCAAGAATGCCGCCCGATTTTCAAAAAATCAATAGTTTTTTGACTTGTAATTACAGTTTCGGAAGAGTAATGCCAAGAGCCTTGAGAGATTCCTCGTTGTAGCTCAAATCGCATTTTTCCAGATATTCAATGGGCATGTCAGCGGGCTTCTTTTCACCCTTGAGGACTGCAACAGCCTGAACTGCAGTCTGCTTGCCAAGTTCGTAGTAGTTGATACCGTATGTTACAGCTCCGCCACTCTGAACCATTCCGTCTTCACCAACGACTGTCGGAATCTTGTTTTCGTTTGCAACCTGTGCAACCAGAGGCATACCGGCAGCAAGCATATTGTCTGTCGGGATGTAGATTGCATCAACCTTGCCTACCAGACTCTGAGTAACCTGCTGAATTTCATTGCTGTTTGAAACTGAACCTTCAACATAGCTCAGGCCAGTGCGTTCGCAGGCAGCCTTTGCAAGTCCAATCTGGAAGATGCTGTTCTGTTCGCTTGAGCAGAACATAAGGCCAACAGTTTTTGCTTCCGGAACAATGCGTTTCAGAAGGTCAATCTGTGCAGAAACAGGAGTCAAATCGCTGGTACCCGTTACATTGTTGCCGGGATGGGCATTTGTTTCAACCAATTTTGCAGATTCAGGATCTGTAACAGCAGTAATAAGAAGGGGAATATCCTTTGTCAGCTGAGCAACAGCCTGTGCAGCCGGAGTTGCAATAGCAAGAATCAAATCATCTTTATCATTTACCAGTTTGTTAGCGATGGTAACGCAGTTTGCCTGCTCGCCCTGTGCGTTCTGATAGTCAATAGCGATGTTTTCACCGTCTTTATAACCTGCATCTGCCAGACCATCAACAAAACCTTTGTAAGCGGCATCCAGTGCGGGATGTTCCACAAGCTGAATGATACCAATCTTCAATTTGCTGTTTTTTGATGCATCACCAGTTGAACCCGCAGCATTTTTCTTTGAACAACCAGTTGCCAAAGCAACAGCAGCCACCGCAAAAAGAACCAATACGCTCTTCTTCATTTTTTTCCTCACTTTATATATAAAATGTGGCTGAAAAATACTTCCCAGCCTCAAATAAAAAGCCGACCGTTACAGGTCAGCTTTTCTCTGCAAAATAAAAACGATTTAGTTTGCTTTGGGTGCGCCAGCATTAGCCGGAGTTACATTGATTTTCTTTGTAACAAAACCACTGCGCAGACAGCGTGTGCACACATTGATTGTAGCAGTTGTGCCACCGAATTCTGTCTTTACCTTCAAAAGATTCGGTCTCCAGGTGCGGCGTGTGTGGTTATATGACTTACTGACTTTGTTTCCGCTCATTGAGCCTTTTCCGCAAACATCACAGCTTCTTGACATATCTATACCTACCTTAAAAGATTCTACGTGAGTTTTCATAGTTTATAAAAAGAAGAAAATCATGTCAATATCTTCTATCGTTCATATGACGAATTTATGTGCAATTCTGCACGATACTTTGCAACCGTACGCCGTGCGACTTTTATCCCCTTTTCGGCAAGGGCATCCGCAAGCTTCTGGTCACTCAGCGCTTTTTTGTCATTCTTGTGGGCTTCCAGAATTTGTGCGATTTCATATTTTACAGATTCCTTTGAATTTATTCCACCGTCAGAAGAATCCTTTTCGCCGCCAACTGCATTGGTAAAGAAATAGCCGATTTCAAAAAGGCCCTGGTCACACTGCAGATATTTTCCGCCTGCCATACGGGAAATAGTTGCCTCATGTACGCCCACCGACTCTGCAATATCTTTCTGCCGCAGGGGGACAAGATACCTGGGACCTTCCGCAAAAAATCGTGCCTGACGGCGTACAATTTCTGCACAGGCTTTTGCAATGGTCGCTTCCCGAAAATGAAGGCTTTCAATAAACACTTTTGCATCCCGGATGGCATCCTGTGCAAATCGTTTTTCTGCCTTCTGCCTTTCATCAGCAGATTTTTCCTCATTTTCTGCTAGCGCTGCATAATTTTTTGAGATGCCGATTTTCGGAAGACTTTCCCGGGCCAGAGTAAGTTTGAATGAATAACCGCCGGATTCAACAACTCCGTTTTTTTCATCCTCTTCCGTTTCCGGAATACGCTCCACATAGACATCCGGCGAAATATAATGTGCCTGCTCAGCAGAAAAATTACGGGCAGGATAGGGATCCAGAGTCCGGATATAAGAAATCGCCTCATCAATATCGGCTTCGGTAAAAGGTTCTTTTTCTGCACGGGAAAGCAGAGCCGTCTCCCTTTCATCCGTAAAGGCAAGAGAAGCCCTGTCTTTGATAAAAGCCTCTATTTTTTTGAGGACTTTTGCACTCTGAGGCGGATTTAAGAAATCAAGATGACCGTCAAGAATAAAAAGCACTGCATCCGGCGCATCTCCCCGCAGTTTTGCCTGCACAAGGAGACTTTCTTCCGTTCCGCTGCAGCAGGTTCCCGCCGGATCCAGAGCCTGAATTTTTTCCATGCACTTCTGAAGAAAGGCTGGCGTGTGAACAGGGTTATTTTTATCAAGAAGTGAAACAGGTGCCAGAAGATGAAAACCGCTGGCATCAAGATTGTGAATGAGGCGCAGTCCAAGAGCCTCTTCCTCAGGCGTATGACGCATGCTGTTGAACTGACTTTCCAGATGTTCCTGCAGGGTTTCCCTGTCGTCTACATGACTTTCCAGAGCAGCCTGAAAATTATCACTGGCAAGCTGGCCTGCGGCTGTAGCAGAACCGTAGCGGGTATTGTCCGAAAAACGGCTGGGATTTTCCCGGACATTTTTTGCCCCCTGTTCCAGACTGTCTCCGGTTATCTCCAGAGCCGGATTTTCTGCCGCCTTTTTGTATACTTCGTCGCGCAAATCAAGACTGCCCATTGCCAGCAGTTTGAGAGACATAATCTGCTGCTGACTCATGCGCTGCTGCTGAACCTGCAGGGCGCGGGCTGAAAGTTTCATTCCCGGGGCAAATGAATCGGACATATTTTAAATATAGCATAAAATCTTCACTTCGGGAAATTAAAAAAGTAGAAAATTCCCCTGCGCTGTGATAGAATGACATCATGACAGATTTTTCACAGTACGGCGTGGCAGTGCCGGAAATCTTACTGCCAGAGAATATTGATTTGGAAAAATGGGCAGTAATTGCCTGTGACCAGTACACTCAGGACAGAGACTACTGGAAGAAAGCAGCAGATATAGCAGACGGAAAGCCGTCTACGCTCAATGTAATTTTCCCCGAAGTATATCTTTCTGACAGCGACAGGGAAGAACGCATTCAGAATATCAAGAAGACCATGAATGCCTACCTCCAGAACAAAGTCTTCGCAGAGGCAGAAAAAGAATTCATATATATAGAAAGAAAGACTGCATACGGACGCACCCGCAAGGGACTCGTTCTTGCCGTAGATCTGGACAGCTACGAATGGAAACCTTTCAGCAAGGCCATGATCCGTGCAACAGAAGCAACCGTACCGGAGCGCATTCCCCCAAGAATGAAAATCCGTACCGGCGCACCTCTTGAACTTCCCCACATCATGCTGCTGGCTGACGACCCGCAGGATGAACTGGTAGGAAAAACAGGAGAACTGGTTAAAGGAGGAAAAGCCCTTTACGACGGAGACCTGCAGCAAAAGAGCGGACACATTACCGGCTGGGCCGTGCGCGACGAAAAGGCTTTTGCCCATGTAGCAGACGCACTCAAAGCTATTGCAGAAAAAGGCAGGGATAAAGACGGAAATACATTCCTCTTTGCCGTAGGCGACGGAAACCACAGCCTTGCTACCGCAAAGGCAGTCTGGGATGAGCACAAAAAAGAACTGCTGGCAAAAGGGGCCAGTCAGGCGGAAATCAATGCAAGCCCCGTAAAGTACGCTCTTGTAGAAATTGTAAACATTTACGATGCCGGGCTTACTTTTGAACCAATTCACCGTGTTGTTTTTAAAGCAGATAATGCAGCCCTGCTTGCATTCATCGCGCAAAAACTGGACGGCGAAGTCAAAACTGCAGAAAGTTCCGCAGAACTGGAAAAACTCGTAGCAGACAAAAATGCTTCCGGAGCGCGCTACGGTTTTATCATCACGGAAAAGGGAAAAACAAGCTATACGCTCTTGCAGACAGGCATAACCGATTTGGCAATTGCATCCCTGCAGCCCGCACTGGATGATTTCATCAAAGAAAACCCCGGTGTAGAAATTGACTACATCCACGGCACGGATGAAACAGTAGAACTGGGAAGCAGAGAAGGCCAGATGGGCATTCTTCTGCCGCCGATTGCAAAAGACAGTTTCTTTGCCACGATTAACAGCCGCGGACCTCTGCCCAGAAAATCTTTCAGCATGGGTGAGGCAAGCGAAAAAAGATTCTACGTGGAAGCAAGACGCCTATTCTAGTTTTTCGATAACCCGCAGAATCTCCCGGCCAAAGCGGTCTGCCTTGTTTTCGCCAATGCCTGTCACCATAAGCAGGTCTTCCCGGCTGCGGGGCTTGAGCGCGACCAGTTCATAGAGGGTTTTATCACCAAAAATAACATAAGGCGGCACATTCAGCTCAGATGCCTGTTTGCGCCGCCATTTTTTTAGCGCATCAATCAGGGCTGCATTTTCCGCTCCCTTCCCGGTGCCATTCTCTGTAAGGGCATCCGCCATCAGTCTGGTGTAGTCAGCAGAAAGCTGCTTTTTTGAGCGGGATTTTTTGCCGGCCGGCTTGGGAAACATCATTCCCCCGTTAGCCCCGGAAAGTCCTCTCGACTTTGGCACAAAGGCAGATGTTGCCGCAAGAGATTCTTCCGCAGAATGTGACTGGCGGGCAAAGACAAGGGGCAGCCTGAATTCATCCCGGGCACGAAGGGCTGCAGAACCTTTTACCGTAATTTGAAGCACACCGTAATCTTCAGTCTTTGTAAGATATTCCTGGTCTAAAAGGGCATTCACCACTTCAAACCATTCTTCCCGGTCCAGTTCCCGCCCGATTCCGTAGGTAGAAAGCTCATCATGATGATTTTCCAGAATGCGTTTTTGCCTTGACCCCAAAAGCACATCAATCACATAAGCGGCTCCGTAACGGGAATTTGTACGGATAATACAGCTGAGAAGTTTCTGCACGGGAACAGTTACATCCGTCAGCGGGATTTCCCCCAGATCGCAGACATCACAGCAGGAAGCAGACGGCCGATTTTCTTCTTTGGGATTATATTTTTCGCCAAAATAGCCAAGCAGAGTCTTTCTCCGGCAGACAGGCTTAACTGCGTAATCTATCATGCCCTGCAGAAGTTTTTCGGATTTTTCCCGGTCAGCAGCCTCGTCAAAGAAGTAGCGGATTTTATGAATATCTCCCGCGCTGTACAAAAGCAGAGCCTCGCTCGCAAGACCATCCCGCCCCGCACGACCGATTTCCTGATAATACTGCTCCAGAGACTTGGGAATCTCATGATGAATCACAAAACGGACATTGGGCTTGTCGATTCCCATGCCAAAGGCAAGAGTTGCTACCATTATCTGCACTTCATCCCGAATAAATTTATTCTGGTGGCTGGCACGTTCTTCATCACTCAAACCCGCATGATAGTTCAGCACCGAGTAACCGAGCTTTTCCAGCTGCTCCGTAATAGAATCCACCTGCCGGCGGGAAAAACAATAGATAATACCGCTTTCTCCCCAGTGACGCCGGATGCAGTCCACAATCTGCGACAGGGCATTTTGTTTGGGAAGGACATTCAGATAAATGTTTGCCCGGTCAAAACTGGAAATGAGTATGGCAGGATTTTTCAGGCCAAGATTCCGCACAATATCCTCTCGTACCTGTTTTGTTGCCGTTGCCGTCAGTGCAAGACAAACCGCCCGGGGAAACTGTTTTCGTATGGAAGAAATCTCCAGATAATCAGGCCGGAAATCATGCCCCCACTCGCTCACACAATGAGCTTCATCAATAGTAATGCAGCGAACCGTAACCCGCTCGTCATGAAGCAAATCACGGATCCGGGCGGTTGCAAGCCCTTCTGGGGAAACATAGACAATTTTAATTTCTCCGCGGCGGATAGCGTTCATAGCATCCCGGTAATCTTCCCATTCCAGCGTGCTGTTCAAAAAGACCGCACTTATTCCGGCTGCATTCAGACTTGCAACCTGATCCTGCATAAGGGAAATAAGGGGAGAAACAACCACGGTAAGTCCGTCAAAAATGAGGGCCGGTATCTGATAGCAGATGGATTTTCCGCCGCCTGTAGGCATCACCGCAAGCGTATCGTGCCCGGCAAGAACATGAGAAATAATGTCTTTTTGCAAAAGCCTGAAGGAGTCATACCCGAAGACGCTTTTCAGCACACTTTCGGGAGTCGCACCAATAAAATCAGATTGATTCATTTCCGCCTGCACCCTTTGTTTTGACTTGAAATTATCATATATAAAAACTCATTACAATTACTCCCGTGACAAATTGTTAAAAAGATATTTTTCCATTTTCATCTTTTATTTCCCTTTCCGCCCTCTTGCCACACCCCCGATTTTTCTGTTATAGTGAATAACACGCCGGCTTGGTGGAATGGTAGACACGATGGACTCAAAATCCATTGCCCCTAAAAGCGTCTGAGTTCAAGTCTCAGAGCCGGTAGTAACGACTACGCGCATTTACTGCGCGTATTTTTTTTACCCAGTCTTATCCTTCGCTGCCCAAAAGTGAAAATGGACCGTCAGACTGCCGGAAAGAGACAGCCTCCTTCAAATGCCCAACCGTTATTTTTTCACTCGCATCCATATCTGCCAGAGTTCTGGCAACCTTCAGACAGCTGCTCACCGCACGCTGAGAAAAATCGTTGTTACAGGCGGCGGCATCCAGAAAAGCCATCTCTTCTTTTCCCAGAATGCACCATTGCAGAATTTCAGGAGGCGTAAGCCGGGCATTTCTCTTTCCCTGTCTGCGCCGTTGTACTGCCACCGCACGGGCTATATCCAGCCGCAGGTCACCCGAAGAAGCGCGATGCTGAGAAGCAGAATCAGACTCTTCCGCACTGCGCACCGGTACACGAATATCCATTCTGTCCAGAAGAGGCCCGCTGAATTTCCGCCAGTACTGGGTAACCGCTTTTCCGCTGCAGAGACATATTTTTCCTTCCACGCCGTAATTGCCACAGGGACAGGGATTTGACGCCATCAGCAGCTGAAACTGAGCAGGATAGGTCGTCACCCTTCCGGCACGGGAAATGGAAATACAGCCATTCTCTATAGGCACCCGCAGCATCTGCAAAACCGAAGTCCTGAATTCCGCCGCCTCATCCAGAAAAAGAACGCCATTGTGGGCGAGGGAAATTTCCCCGGGGCGGCACTGCACTCCCCCTCCGCACATTCCTTCCACACTGGAAGTCTGATGGGGCTGCCTGAAAGGAGCCTGACGGATAAGCGGCTGATGAGGTGGCAGTAGGCCGACAAGACTGTGAATGCGGGTTACAGTCTGAGCCTCCTCCACCGTCAGAAGCGGCAAAAGCGAAGGAAACCGCTGCATTGCCAGAGTCTTTCCGCAGCCGGGAGGTCCAAAAGCCAGCACATTATGACCGCCAGCCGCCGCAACCTGCAAAGCCCTTACAAGCCTTTCCTGCCCGCGCACATTTCCCATCTCACAGGCAGAATCAATTTCCGGGAAAAGCACTCCTTCCACTTCCACGGCGTCATCCGGCACAAAGGCATTCTCTCCCTGTTTTCCTGAAGTAAAGAGTTCCGGCTTGTTCAGCGCATCATAGGCCTCGGAAAGATTTGCGGCGGCAAAAACCTTCATACCCTTTACCTCCCGGGCTTCCGCACCATTTGCTCCGGCCACAATACACCTTCTGATTCCAGCCTGAGCCGCAGTTGTAGCCGCCGCATTCACACCCCGCACCGGTCTCAGTGCCCCGGAAAGTTCCAGTTCTCCCATCACCAGCACCGCATCAGAACGAACATTCTCTGCCTGTAAACCAGACTCTTCCCCGCCCTCACCTTCATCCTTATGCGCATTTGCATCCAGTACGGCAAGAGCCAAGGCAAGGTCAAAACCGGCCCCCTCTTTCTTTAAGTCAGCAGGCGACAGGCTTATAAGGACCCGCTCCAGAGGAAAATTAAAACCACTGTTTCTGATTGCCGACCTCATGCGTTCACGGCTTTCCTTTACCGCACCATCAGCAAGCCCCACTACATCCACGGCAGGAATTCCACGACGCAGATCCACTTCCACAGCGACAAGCGCGCCTTCATATCCAAACGGAGAAAAAGAAAATATTTGCATTTCATCACCTCACACCTATATATAGGCTTTAAAATGCAAAAAACTACAAAAAAATTTTTAAAAAGTGAGAAAAAAGTGCAAAAAATTTGTTTTTTCAACCCTATTTCAGCCAGTAATCTACATTGTAATTGGGAAGGTGCGGCAACAGCTCTTCATCCCAGAAGCGGTCTTCAATCTTTTTTCCGCCGCTGGTCTTTCCCAGATGTCTGTCTGCACGGACTCCCTCGCCATGAAAATCACTGCCTCCGGTTACAAAACAACCCAGAGTGCGGGCAAGTTCTTCCAGACGGATTGCTTCACCAACCCGAGCCCCCGGATGCCATGCTTCAAGCCCCTCAATGCCATGAGAAATAACTTCCCTCAGAACACCTTCAATTTTTCCCCAGGAAACGTAAAGCGACAGAGGATGAGCAAGAACGGGAAGACCTCCGCTGGATTTTATGGCAGAAACAGCCACATCCAGATCCGCGCCCTTGTGATGAATAAACCAGGGCCGTCCCTGTGCCAGATATTTGTCAAAGGCTGCCTGACGGTTTTTTACGATTTTTTTATGCACCAGGTAGTCAGCAAAATGAGGACGACCAAGCTGTTCCACCCCGCAGAAAGCTTTTAATTCTTCCATTGATGTATGGATTCCATCCTCAGCCATTTTTTCTATTATGTGCTGATTTCTTTCATCCCGGCTCGCCTTCAGTTCTGAAATAAGACTTTTCAGTTCACCGGAAGAAGATGTAAGTCCCAGCCCCAGCAGGTGAAATTCTCCAGTCGGCCAGTTTACAGTAATCTCAATTCCCGGAACAAATGTAAGTCCGCATTCTCTGCAGACCAGAGCCGCGTCATGAAGCCCTGCAACCGTATCATGGTCAGTAAGAGCCCAGACTTTCAGATTTTTTTCCGCGGCATAGCGGGCAGAATCGGCAGGACTTTTTCTTCCGTCAGAAGCTGTTGAGTGAGAATGTAAATCTATCATAAATAAATACTAGCATATTTTACATACTTTGTGGTATACTTATGCTGAGGATAGGTTTATGCCAAAATTAATGCAATATACAAAAGGTTCTATAGTTTACTTTGAAGGAGATAAGGATGAACGCGTCTTCATCCTGCAGAAGGGTATTGCCGTAAGCACGACCACTGACATCGAAACAAAAGAACCCATTACCGAGCAGATTAAAAACGGAGAATTCTTCGGAGCTAAGTCTGCACTTGGCCATTTTCCCCGCGAAGAAACCGTAACCGTCCTCACAGATGCTACCTGCGTTGCATTATCTGTTCCTGAATTTGAAACCATGTTCGGCGGCAACAAGGGCGTCATGATGAAGATGCTCCGCGTTTTCTCAGGTCAGCTGCGTCAGGTTCACAAAAAAATTGAATCTATCCTCAATCAGGACAATACAATCAACCCCATGGCGGCCATGATTTCCGTTGCACAGGCTTTCTATGATGACGAAAAATTCCGCTCATGCTGTGATGTCTGTATCGCCTTCCTCAAGCGTTTCCCTAACTACTACGACAAAAATGAAGTCATCAAGCTCTATACTATTTCCAAGGCTCATGCAGACAAACAGGCAAACAACTATGATGAAGAAAGCATAGAAGACATTAACTCAGGCAGCCCTCTCAAGCAGTTCAATCTGCCCGCCTTCCAGCGTTTTGCAAAGAACTACGAGCCGGGACAGGTAATTATCTGTGAATTTGAGCCGGGCGATGCCTTCTACCTCATTCAGAGTGGAAAAGTACAGCTGGTAAAATGCGTAAACGGTACCAATAAGAACCTGGACATTCTGCGTCCCGGCGAACTCTTCGGAGAAATGGCCATTCTGGACAACTCTCCCCGTTCCGCAACCTGTATGGCAGCCGGTCATGTACAGTGTCTTGAATTCAGCAAGGCAAACTTTGAGATTCTCGTTGCCGGAAACCCGCAGATCGCCCTCATGCTGCTCAAATCATTCTGTAAGCGCATCTACGACCAGAAGCGCCGCCTCAAGATTCTCGTAATCAACGACCTGCAGGCACGTATCGCCGATGTATTCTGCATGCTGGACGAAATGAACCCTGTTTCCATGACAAACAAATCACTCCGTCGCTTTGACGTAACCATTCAGGACATCGCCCGCTGGGCAGGTCTTTCCGTTGATTTGACCCGTGCTGAAATCGACAAATACATTTCCCGCAACAAGATTGAAGTATTTGAAAACTACATCGTTGTACACAGTATTGCCGATATGGAACGCATGGCAAACAACGGCCAGATTTCCAGAAACTAGTTTTCTCACATTTCAAGTCCGCCCCTTTTCCTCATCCAGAAAAAGCCCCTTCCCTCAGTTGACGGAACCCTCACATTCTGCTAATATACTCTCACTCGCCAACTTAGCTCATCCGGTAGAGCAGCGCACTCGTAACGCGCAGGTGGTTGGTTCAAGTCCGACAGTTGGCTTTAATATCTCTCGTGAAAAGCGAGAGATTTTTTATTTTAAAGGATTAAATTTTCCCGGACTTGAACCAACCACCAAGTGAGCGCACAAAATTGCGAGCAGGTGCGAGTAATTTTGCGAAAAGGGCGCATGGACGCGCCCGTCAGCGAACGCAGGCGCCCCGTAAGGAGCACGCAGGATGTGTGCGACTGGAGGGTTGGTTCAAGTCCGACAGTTGGCTAAGCATCTCTCGTGAAAAGCGAGAGATTTTTTATTTTAAAGGATTACATTCCCGGACTTGAACCAACCACCAAGTGAGCGCGCAAAATTGCGAGCAGGTGCGCCGCATTTTTGCGAAAAGGGCGCACGGACGCGCCCGTCAGCGAACGCAGGCGCCCCGTAAGGAGCACACAGCCTTAGTCATGTCCCTTTGTCGTCATCTGGTAGACGCCGTCCCAGTCATCCGGCAGATCCATGGCCATGTACTCGCGGCAGCGCTCCGCAAACATTATTGATGTTTCATCCGGCATAACCTTGTTGGCTTCCATGAAAATCTGCTCCGCCTTCTTAAAGTCGCGCTTGAGATAGGCATCAATTGCGCCTTTAAAGACATCAGTCATTTCCAGTTCCACCGGCGAAAGTTCATTCTTAAAACCAAGAATATTGTAGAGCTGAACAGGCTGTTCCTTTCCCACAACACGAACGCGGTCAAAAGGACGGGCAATAAGCTCGCCGGAGTGGGCGCCGGAATCAACCATGTGCCAGGTTGTCTCAGACGCCAGAATCCATGAGTGATAGACCTTGTTTACACCTTCAAGACGGGCCGCAAGGTTCACGTTATCACCCATCATAGTGTAGTTCATCTTGCCTTCCGTACCCATGTTTCCAACAACCATGCTTCCCGTATTCAAACCAATACGGGTCTGCAGCAGCATGGGAATATCACCGCTTGCAAAATGTTCATCATTATAGCGTTTTTCCGCCTGCTTCATGCGGATTGCAGCCACACAGGCCGAATAAGCATGGTCAGGCATATCAAGTGGCGCACCAAAGAAGGATACGATTGCATCGCCGATAAATTTATCAATAGTTCCGTTCTGATTCAGAATACAGTCACTCATGGCACCCAGATATTCATTCAAAACCCGGACGAGTTTTGTAGGCGTAACCTTTTCACTGAAGGTAGAGAAAGAACGGATATCGGTAAACAAGGCCGTCATTTCCTTTTCCTCACCGCCAAGGCGAAGTTTTTCCGGGTTCATAACCAGCTGCTCTACAACCGTAGGAGACAGATAGGTGCTGAATGCATTACGCAGGAAGCTCTTGTCTTTTTCACTGGTTACAAAGCGCAGAATGGTTACTGCAAGGAAAGAAGATACTGCAATCATACCGGGAGCAACCACAGGCATATACACACCAGCCAGCATCATCAGCAGGATTGGAACAGCCAGAATCAAAAGAACCAGGAAGGCACCAAGTGTATTCTGCTGCCAGGCCTTTTTGTTTTCACTGACAAAGACATAAACAAGAGCAAGAAGAATTGCAAACAGGAGGCCGAAAATACCGCTTATCGGAATGATAAAATCTTCAGTAGCGATGGTATTATAGACGTTTGCGTGGGTACCGACGTTTGGATAGGAACGGTTAAAGGGTGTCGTACCCAAATCCGTTGTGCTGCTGGCTGTATTACCGATGATACAGAAAGAATCCTTGTAGTTCTTGCCCATTTCACCAATATACGAAGCATAGAGGTCACTTTCACTCTTGAGCGTTTCAAAAATTCCGGACACTCCCTCAGTATTACGGGCAAATTCCTCTTCTCCAAGCCGGTCACGCAAATCCATCAGCGTGTTCATGATTTCTTCTTCAAAACTGCCGGCCGCAAAAGATGCAACATTACTGAAAAAGTCAGTCCTGAGGGCAAAGTATTCTGCATATTCCTCATCAGATATACCGCCGTCAATCGCATTCCCCTCTTCATCAAATCCGGCACAGCGGGAAAGCAGATAGGACTTGTATTCAGAAATGTCGTTATAGTCTTTCATAAGGGAAGAAGCTGCTTCCGAATAGGCAAGCGTACTGCCATCACTGCCTTTCAGTCCGTAATCACGCAGTGAAGCGATGGCATTCACCATGTTTTCTTCCATCTGGTCAAGCTGGGCCAGCCACAAAAGACTTTCATGACGGAAGGAACTTGTAAACTCTTTGTGCAGCCAGTTGATATACATGCGTCCATGCTCATCCACCGGAATGCGAATGTTTTTTCGTTTTTCCGTTCCCGGAATAAGGACATCCACCAGTTCAATACTGTGCTTGTGGCGGATAATTCCCTGAATGTCAAATTTCTTAAACATAGGCGCAAAGGCCAGCTGTCCGATATACCCCTTGTCCTCATCTTTTGCAATCAGATTGATTCTACGTCGGGTACCGTCACGGTCAATAACAACGTTTGTAAAACCTGCGCCACGGGCACGAGACAGAAGGGGACGGATTGCAGGAGCAAAACCAAATGCATTCTGCTGGTCTTTTTCATAAAAGTGTCCGTCAGCAGCGGTCAAATCACCCGGGTCTTGTACCGAATGCAGCAGAACACGTTTTTCTGCATAGGCCGCATCTTCCTCAGAAAGTTTTACACCAATATCAGAAATGTTTACGGTAAGCCATGCATTGCCGAAAAACTGCAGGGAGCGGGCAAAGAAATCATCATAATCCCGGTAAACTGCATTCCAGAGATTTTCATAAGCCTCGTCATAGGTAAGCGAATCCATCTGATTGTAAATGCCAAAGACATCGGTTACTGCATTTTTATTTACGCCGATGTTTGAGGGCGAAAGATACTCAATATCGAAGACTGCATCTTTTGCGCCAAGTTCCTTCATGCGCAGCATTGCGTTTCCGATGATATCCCGCGTCCACGGCCAGGGTCCCAGCGCTTCCAGAGAATCGTTATCAACTTCCACAAAAAGAAGTTCAGAACGTTCCTCGGGTGACTGACGCAGCCCCAGCATAAGGTCGTACAAGCGGTAGTCAAACTTCTGCAGCAGGCCTCCAAAAGAAAGCGTGCACCAGAAAACAATAATCAGTATGACAACGATTCTTGCCAAAGTCTTACCAGAAAATACATTTTTCTTCTTCTTTTCCATGACAAGAATTATATCATATGTTATAATAATAATGAAATATTTTTTTTCAAAGGAAAAAAGGAGACGTTTGTCATGAAAAAAGTTCTTCTATCCGTTGCATTTCTGGTAGCAATTTCCGCCTTTGCCCATTCTCAAAGTGCAGAAAAACTTACAGAAATCATAGCTACACCGGCTGCAACCTATGGTCAGGTAGCCTACATTACCGGTGTATATCAGGGAACCGTACAAGAAGATGCCTCTTACGAAGCTGCATTTGAGACATTACAGAAAGACGGTATCATCAAATCTGCGGCAACTCCGGACCAGAAGATTCCTCTGCAGGAAACCGCATTCCTCTGCGCAAAAGCGACAAAGTTAAAAGGCGGACTCTTCTATTCGATTTTCCACAACTCTCGCTATGCTTACAGAGAGCTCAAGGCAAAGAAGATCCTTCCTCCATCAGTTGACTCATCTATGACTGTCAGCGGACGTGATGTTATCGCTGTCTTAAACGGATGTGTCGGTCTTACCGGAGGTAACAACTAATGAAAAAGTCACTTAAATATACACTGCTTTCCCTGCTGCTTGCCTCTTCCGTAACAGCAGCATCTGCCGTTGATTTTGGCGGTATGATTACCAACGATACAAAATTTTCCGGCAAGGATTTTGGAAAACTGCTTCTTGAACAGAAGAATGCCGCAACTGCCTGGATCCGCATTCCTTTCAATAATGAAGGAACAACATATTTCACTGCAGAAGGCATGTATCAGTTTGTCCAGAAAGACATCAAAATCGGAGATGTATCTCCTTCTCCGGACACACGCTATGCCGGCATTGCAGACCTGAGCCTCTTTAAGTTTGCTACAACATGGAAGACCGGCAGCAACAAGATTTCACTTTCTGCAGGACGCTTCCATTCCATGGACTTGAGCGGACTGGTTTTCAGCCAGACAGCAGACAGCCTTCTGATTTCATTCGACTTGAACAGAGTTACATTTGCCGTCTACGGCGCATACACAGGTCTTTTGAATGCCCGTACGGTAAAAATGCTGACGACAGCTGATTTTGTTGAGCATGACGGAAAGGGAAGCCTGGCTATGGATCACTACCAGCTGGCACAGAAATACGTTGTGGCTTCTGCAACGCTTTCTTTCCCCAATCTGTTTGCGGGACAGACTCTTTCTCTGCAGGGACTGGGAACTTTCAAGGTAGAGGGTGATTCATACAACCGCATCTACGCAGAACTTTCGCTGGGTGGTCCTCTGGTATCTACACTCTACTATAATCTCCATACAACATTCGGTTTTGCAAAGATAAAGGATGACGACTTTAAGACCGGAAACCTGAGCAAGGCTTTCCTCACCTACTATGCACCAGTTAAGAGCATCACATTCTCTGCCGGAGCAGTATACGCATCAGGTGATAACGGCGGATTGAAGTCCTTTACAGGCTTTACCAGCCAGACTGCAACAAACGCAAGCGGCGGACGTACCGAATATACCGGCATTATCAAGGCCTCTGCGGCATTCTCAATCAAACCCCTGCAGAACCTCCTTTTGGGTGCAAGCTGCGACGCGATTTTCGATGCCAATGAATCTCCCAAATACGAAGGATTCCAGTACGGTCTGAATGCTAACTGGCAGGTTGTAAGCGATTTCTTGCTTGCAGCAACAATGTACCAGTACTTTGACAAAAATGATGACAACCGCAACAAGAACTGTATACAGCTCAAGGCGGCACTTTCATTCTAAGCGAACAGCATAAAAGGGGTATCCATACTGCATGACTGCCCCAGGCTTTTACAGGAGGTTACTATGAAAAAGATGATGATAACTGTTCTGCTTTCAGCGGCACTTATTTCTGCCGTAGCAGCATTTGATGCAGAAGTTGTATCTGCAAAAGGCAAAGTAGAAGTTCAGAAAAACGGTGTATGGACTGCACTGTCACAGGGCAGCAAGCTCACAAAAGGCGATATTATTCAGACAGGATTCCGCTCAGAACTGGAACTGAAAATAAAGGGAACAACCGTAAAAGTTGAACCTCTTTCCCGCCTCACAATTGAACAGCTGGCAGAAAAAGAAACAAAGGATGACACCCGTCTGCACCTTGCAACCGGTTCATTAAAGGCAAACGTTAAAAAGACAGAAAACCGCCGCGTTGGCTTTACAGTTAAAAGCCCGGTTGCAACGGCTTCTGTCCGCGGTACAGAACTCGGCGTTACAAACACATTCCAGTCTACTGACATCGAAACCTATGCAGGTTCTGTTGCAACATGGGCTTCTGACAATTCAGAAGCAGAGATTGCATCAGATGAAGAAGATAACGCACCGGAAACTCCCCCTGCAGCAGGAGCAGGGAATACACCCGAAGCCGTTTCTGACGGTCAGGCTCCCGCAACTGCAACACTTGTTAAGGCAGGACAGTCTACCGGTTATAATCAGAGCGGTACAACAGAAAGTCCTGAGTCAAAGGCTTCTCAGGGAGCACGCAGTCTGGGTGGCGGTACAAGCACCGCTGCTGCAGGAGAAGCAGTCGTGATGGGCAGCAGTGCAGATCAGGCTACAGCAGGAGCTGTCGCAGTCGCTGAAACACCTGCCGGCTCAGGTTCAACAGTTTCTTCAACAGGACGCGTAATTGTAAACGTTACCTGGTAACAGGAAAAATCCCGCCACACAGGCGGTAAGAGATAAATCCAGTCGAAAGGCTGGATTTTTTTTGCTGTTTTCAAAAGAGCCGGATTCTGCTATACTGTCTGCATGAAAAAGATTTTATTACTCATTCTGTGCGCAACTCTTTCTTTTGCACTTCTTTCCTGCAAAAAGGAAAAAAACACCGTCATTTCTGAAGCGGACTCACAGATACCCCACAAACTGAAAAACATAGACTCAAATACCAGACAATATCTTGAAGGAAAGCATGTATTTTTGCTTTTAGGCTACGGATACAATGATGAAGCTTTTGTAGAAAAAACCCGTGCTGAAATCACAGAGAAATTCGGCCTCAAAACAGAGGATTCAGATGGACTTGTAGAAATCGCAGTCTATCCCGATGACTTTCTTAAAGGCTCCTCAGCAAGAATCAGTCTTTTGTACGGCATGCTGGAAGAGGAAAATCTGGCCGGCATTGTCATTCTGGGTGCCCCGGAATCAACAAACGCTTCCCTTGCCCGCCTCCAGGACAAAAATGACGGCATCTACCCCTTCCCCGTATTCAGTCTTTTTCCCCAGGACGATATGCTTGGCTCTGAGGCAACCGCAACTTTCGTACTTGACTATGCTCAGAAAGCCGGAATTCTTGACGGTGAAGACATTGAGCACACTCCGGATTTTGACGCAGATACATTGATTGCAAATTCAATTCAAACCATGCTTAATCCGCGGGAACCCATTCCGGCCACGGAAGATCTGCTCGCTTTTGTCCAGAAAATCGTAGGACCAAACCGTACCATCACCCGCTACATCGACACGGAATCCGGCCTGCAGTCTCAAAATCACTTTATCTTTGAGTAAAGGCTCTTTCTGCCCCCTGTCTTTGGCTAACGGAGTTCACCTATGTTTGAATTAGTACAGCAAGCGTCCACCCTGCTCGGCAGCAGTGCCGCAATAAGTGAATTGGCTCACAAAAAAGAAGCCCGCATCCTCGTTCTTTCAGATTCCCATGGCAATGCGGATGTCGTGCGCGCCATTTTTAAGCGCTTTGGCATGACAGCTGACGCCGCATGTTTCTGCGGAGACGGAAGCCGTGACGTTCTTTCCGTACTGGCGCGCTCCCTCAGTGATGCAGACTTTGCAAAATGCCTGCCTCCTGTAATTGCCCTTGCCCAGGGAAACGGAGATGATTCTTCCTGCGTCATACGCACCGCAAACGAACTGCAGCATTTTTCCATTCCGCACACAAAACTTCTGCCTGTTGCGGGCAAAATAATCTTTCTGACCCACGGACACCTCTACGATGTCTATTACGGAAGCACAGAACTCTATCACGCCGCAAAAAGGGAAAGGGCAAGCGTAGCCTTATTTGGACACACCCACATTCCCTATGCAAAAAATGAAGAAGGAATTTTGCTGCTGAATCCAGGCAGTTGTGCCCGCCCCCGCAGAGGTTCCCCAAACTCATTCGCCCTGCTGACTCTCAAAGAATCTGGTGCAGACTATCAGTTTTTTGCCGTCAGCGACACAATGCAGTTTGAGCCATACACGCCGCCCCACGAAGAAATTTCGCTTTTGTGGTCGTAAAAATTCCCTAAAAAAGCACTGAACCTTGTGCAGATAGAAAATTAAAAATTATCAGAAAATAAAAAGCCGCTGTATTCATGTCCCGGATAAACACGGGTATCTTTGGACACTGTTTTTGCAAGTTTGCGAAGGCTCTGCTGAATTTCTGCCTCGCTTCCGCCATACAAATCTGTGCGACCCCAGGACTGATAGAAAAGCGTATCTCCACTGATGAGGATTTTTTCACTTTCGTTGTAAAGGCAGCAGGACCCCTTTGTGTGTCCCGGAGTATGAATAACTTTCCACAAAGAAAGGGAATCTTTTACCCCGGTGTCATCAGAAGAAAAGCAGTCAGCAAGCGTCTTACCGTCTTCCAGAAAAGCCCCGGGCTCAGGCAGATTAGAGACAGCCTCTACAAAATCGTAAAAGCCCATCTGGCGCAGCATCATACCCTGAAGACGTCCGCTGTCTGCGCCAATCATTTCTGCATCCTGTCTGTGAATTATAATGGGAATATCGGGATATGTTTTAGAAAGGAATGTGAGCCCGGCAACGTGATCAAAATGACCATGGGTCAGCACGATGGCAACGGGCTCCAGATTATTCTGTGCCATGAAACGGGAAATAATATGCTCGTCGTCACAATAGGCACAGGCGGCGGGGTCCACGATGAAAACTTTGTTTTCCCTTAAGGGAACAATCACAGTATTTACACCAAGGGGCCCCGTCTGAAGAAGTTTGACTTCCATCAATACTCCGCTTTATCCTAGTTCAAATCATCGGAAGAACTTGAACGGGGTGCGCGGGCAGCGAGAATTTCTTCATCGCTCATTTCTGCCTGTTCAGCCTGTGCTTTTGCAAAAGCAGCCTGTTCTGCAACAGTATCATTATTGCTTGCAGTAAAGCTGTCTGCGATGGGTGCTGAAGTATTTTCTACATCGCTTGGTACGCGATCTTCTGCAGTTTCATTTTCTACTGCTGTATCTTCTCCGTCTTCCTTCTGGCGTGAAAGATTTACGGCAAGTTTGCGTCCGCGGTAATCGTAGCCGTTCAGAGCGTTGATGATTTTATCTGCATCTTCGCTGTAAACCTGTACAAAAGAGTAATTTGCCAGAACTTTGATGTCGCCGATGCGTTCGCGATCAATTCCTGCTACGCTGCAGAAAAGTCCCACCAGATCACGGGGGAATACGCGGCGATTGCGTCCGATAGAAACAAATACGCTTGTTGCTACTGCGGGATCAATCTGTACGCGGGGTGCACGCTCTCTGTTTTCTTCTGTATGTTCACCAGCGGCATGCTCGTTACGATTTTCAAAACGGTTTCTGCGTTCTTCCATGCGACCGCGGAATTCTTCCCGGGCATTTTCAAAACGATTGTGCGCAGAAAAGCGCATAATTGAACCTGAGCAGGCCTTGAGCAGATATGCTGCTACATAAGAACGGCGTGTCAGGGGTACATTCTTCTTAAATACTTTTTTCAGTTCTTCCAGAGTATCCGGATCTGATTCAACTTTTGCAACTGCATCCTTCAAAAATGCTGCGACCTTATCCATGTCGAGGTCAAAATTGCGTCTAAATGCCATTTTTTTTCATAGCTCCTTATACGTTTAAGAGTTTTTCAAATCTGCCACAAATCCAAAATCGGTTTTCGTAAAACCTGAACGAACCAGCGTGGGTTCCAGAATTTGGGGTATTCGTGTAATAATAAACCAGCGAATTCCGCGTTCACGTAAACGGGTCATGCAGAACGAAATTAGAGTCCGTGCTATTCCCAGTCCGCGGTAATTCTCTTTCACAAACAGAGTCGTCAACTGAACGGTCTCTTTTGCGCAGGACGGAAGGGGAGAAACCAAAAGACATCCGGCAAAATCATCAGACGACGTGCGGCATACAAAGCCATCTTCGTTCGCTTTCTCCACATGCTTACACTGGAGGTTCCACAAGGCCGCATAAGCCTGTCCAAGTTCACCTTCTGCCGATTTCTCGTATTCTTTTGAAACTGCGTCTACGCCCTGAGTCACACAATCCCTGTCCTGAAGGGTATCGTATGAACGGAAATCAAAATCTTCCTCGATAAGGTCATCGTATTCTTCAATCTCATCCGGGAGAGAAGCCAGACCCCATGATTCGCGCAGCGCATTGTACCAGTCCATCACACGCAAGCGCATCTGTTTTTCTTTATAAAAATGCCACTTACGCTCTACTTCCGGGTACCCTTTGATAACATTCTTAAAGTTTCTGAACACCCCCCTGCCGGCAATCAGTACATTCCTTAAATCTGCCTTTGCATTCTGCACATGCAGTTCCGAAACAAATGATTCCAGCAACTCGTAACCGTCGCGGGAAGTCCATGACGGCAGCGAATAGATTGTTTCTTCATCGGCGGATTCAGTCTCAGCAGGAATCAGACTACCGGTTTTTGCATCCAGCAGAAAAGATTCTTCCTGATTTTCCATGGCGAAGATTACAGACTGGGCAATGGAATCCGTCAATTCAAAAATCATAATAACAAATAAAGTCTGTTAATGCTAGTCAGCCTTAGGCAGGTCAGACCGTCTGGTAACAACCCTGGAAATAAGGCCGTACGCCACCGCCTCATCAGCTGTCAGCCAGAAATCGCGGTCTGTATCCTGTACAACCTGTTCCTTGCTCTTGCCTGTCTCTGAGGAGATAATTTCCACAATTTTTGCCTTGCTCTTGGCAATTTCTTCTGCCTGAATTTCCAAATCTGTTGCCACACCGCGATATGCACCGCCAATCAGGGGCTGATGAATCAGATAATGACTGTTGGGCAGTCCCAAACGGCGTTCCTTTGGTACTGAAAGCAGAATCAGTGCACCCATGCTGGCAATCAGACCTGTACCGATTGTGTAGACCGGTGCATTAACAAAACGAATCATGTCAAAAATACCAAAGCCGTCATCGATTGAACCGCCGGGTGAATCAATGTAAAGATAAATGGGCTTATCGCTGTCTGCCTCCAGAAGAAGCAGCTGTTTGATTACCTTTTCCGCATTTTCCTGATTGACTTCGCCGCTCAAAATAATCTGGCGTGTCTTTAAAAATTTTTCCGCAAGCGCATCCTGCTGCGGCATCTCAGGCTTTTTTTCATCCTTATCCAAAATGATACTCATTTATAAAACCTCAATATATAATATAGCGAAAACTCCTTCCGTTGGCAACGATAATCGCTGTGATAATTTATTGCGTAACTTTCGCAGGGTATCTTTTTTTTATTTTTACAAGATGGTAAACTAAAAGTATGAAACATGTAATGAAACTTTTGACAGGCGCACTTATTGCGCTTTCAGCAGCCGCATTTATTTCCTGCAACTCAAACAAACCCATTCCTGATGACCTGACCGCAAAAGAACTGATTCAGCGCGGACAGGAAGCATTTGAAAAAGGCAGAAACAAACAGAGTCTGCGCTATTTCACTGCAGTAGTTGAACGCTACGGCTCAGACCCTGCCCTCTATACTGAAGCCACCTACGAAATCGGTCATCTGCACATGCGCAACAAAAACTATGAGGGCGCAGTAGAAGCCCTTGACAGCCTTACCAAGCTCTATGCAGCCTATCCAGTAGGAACTTTCCCGCCTGCATACGAAAAACTGGCAAAGCTGGAACTGGAAAAGATTCCCGAAGACAAACTGGCAGAAGCCCGCAAAGCCGTAGAAGCAAAACAGGAAAAAGAGCGCAGGGAAAAGGAACTTGTTGCCCAGCGCGAACAGATTGAGCAGGAACTGCAGCATGCAAACCAGGCTCAGGGTAACTCACAGCCCAAGCCGGAGGAAATGCTTTCTGAGGAGCCCAAACCGCAGCCTGAAGCACAGTCTGAAACACAAGCGGCAGAAGGCGAATCCAAAGGCACTGCTGAAGAAAAAGGGACAGGTCAATAAGCAGGGCTTTGAGAAATCATCGCTTACTATATTGATAAAACCTTTGTTTTTCTATAAAATTGATAAAATCACCAATTTTCGAAACTTTTTTTGAGAGGTAAACAATATGGCTTTTGATATTACCAAAGTACGTAATATCGGTATTAGTGCCCACATTGACTCTGGTAAGACTACCACGTCAGAACGCATCCTGTTCTACTGCAACAAGATTCATGCGATTCATGAAGTTCGTGGTAAAGACGGTGTCGGCGCTGTTATGGACAACATGGAACTGGAACGCGAACGCGGAATTACTATCCAGTCTGCAGCAACTCAGGTTCAGTGGAAGGACATCACCATCAACCTGATCGACACTCCCGGTCACGTCGACTTTACCGTTGAAGTTGAACGCTCACTGCGCGTTCTCGACGGTGCTATCATGATTTTGTGCGCTGTTGCAGGTGTTCAGTCACAGTCAATCACTGTTGACCGCCAGCTCAAGCGCTATCACGTACCCCGCATCGCATTTGTAAACAAGTGTGACCGCCAGGGTGCAAACCCCATCCGTGTCTGCGGTCAGCTCCGCGACAAACTGGGTCTGAATGCTCACATGGTTGAACTGCCTATCGGTCTGGAAGACAAACTGGAAGGTGTTGTTGACCTGGTTGGCATGAAGGCAATCTACTTCGACGGTGAAAACGGTGAAAACGTACGCATCGCAGAAATCCCGGCTCACCTCAAGGCAGACGCCGACCGCTATCGCCAGGAACTTCTGGAAGAAGCAGCAAACTTCGATGACAGCCTGATGGAAGTCGTTCTCGAAGGCGGCGATGTAAAAGAAGAACAGTTGATTGCAGCAATCCGCAAGGGTACTCTGGCAGAACAGTTTGTCGGCGTATTCTGTGGTTCAGCACATATGAACAAGGGTATCCAGCCGCTTCTGGACGGTGTTGAGCGCTATCTGCCCAACCCGACTGAAGTTCACAACTACGGTCTGGACCTGGACAAGAACGAAGAACAGATTGAACTCTTTAACGTTCCCGACAAGCCGACTGTTGCACTGGCATTCAAGCTGGATGACGGACAGTTCGGTCAGCTGACATACATCCGTATCTATCAGGGTCGTGTTGTAAAGGGCATGGAACTCTACAATACACGCTCACGCAAGAAGTTCAAGGTTGGTCGTCTGGTCCGCATGAACTCTGCTGCTATGGAAGATATTTCTGTCGGCGAACCTGGTGACATTTGTGCTCTCTTCGGTGTTGACTGTGCTTCCGGCGATACATTCTGTGGCGAAGGCATCAACTACGCAATGACTTCAATGTTCGTTCCTAACCCGGTTATTTCTGAAGCTATCGAACCGGTAAACAAGAGCGATGCAGCAAATATGTCTAAGGCTCTGAACCGCTTTACCAAGGAAGACCCGACATTCCAGACCTACGTTGATCCTGAATCAAATCAGACCATCATCAAGGGTATGGGTGAGCTCCACCTTGCAGTTTATGTAGAACGCATGAAGCGCGAATACAAGTGCGAAGTTAAGGTCAGCCAGCCGGAAGTTGCATACCGCGAATCAATCACTGCCCGTGCGGACTTCAACTACACCCACAAAAAGCAGACGGGTGGTTCAGGTCAGTACGGTCGTGTTGCAGGCTTTATGGAACCGATCGCAGAAAAAGACTACGAGTTTGTGGACTCAATCAAAGGCGGTGCTATTCCTAACGAATACATTCCCTCTTGTGACAAGGGCTTCAAGAAGGCTATGGAAAAAGGTTCTCTGATTGGTGCTCCTGTTGTTGGCGTACGCTGTACAATCAACGACGGTCAGTATCACCCGGTTGACTCTTCTGATATCGCATTCCAGACTGCTGC
>DFDV01000015.1 GCA_002369025.1 Treponema sp. UBA3819
CCTCCTGTTCAGCCCTTACTTCGCTAGATCTATCCGGCTTTAATACATCGGCAGTAACACAAATGAGTAGTATGTTCGACTCCTGTTCAGCCCTTACTTTGCTTGATCTATCTGGCTTTGATACATCGGCAGTAACACAAATGAGTAGTATATTCTCCTTCTGTCGTATTCTTACTACCATTTATGTATCTTCCTCCTTTGATACCACAAATGTTACGGCTTCATCCTTTATGTTCACGAGCTGTTCAGCCTTAACGGGCGGAGCGGGGACTACATTTGACAGCAATCACACTGATAAAACTTACGCCCGCATTGATGGAGGAACGGCGGCACCGGGGTACTTTACGGAAAAAATCCTGCTGTCAATCCTTTATGTTTCAGACACTACAAAATCTCCCGCCGGCAATGATGATAGCGGTAACGGCACGGAAAGCGCGCCCTATGCTACCATTGCAAAAGCCTTTACCCATATCAATGAAGCGGCGACAGCAGGCAAGGACTGGGAAATCAGAATCAGCGGTTCCTTTGGCGGTGCAAATACCATACCTTCCGGCCTTGCGGCTCAGTCCCTTACCCTTGTTGGCGTAAACTATGGCGTAGAAACCGAAGGCGCCCATGACGGCTTCTGGGGAGCGGAGGCAAGAAATGTCATTTCACTAACGCTGGCCGCAGACATCCCTGTGACCCTGAAAAAAATATATATTTCAGGCGGAAATCCGGCCCTTTCCGTTACAGGCAGCGGAGAAGTCACGCTTGAGCAGTCTGGCGTGAACGGCAATGTCCAGGGCATCAACATTTCAGGCAATGCGAATGTTACTGTGTCCGGCTCATGGATTGCAGAAAACACTGGCAGCACCAATGGCGGCGGCATTTACAAGGCAGGCAGCGGTACCCTTACCATTAAAGACAGTACCGTAGAAAAGAACACTGCTTCGGAAAAAGGTGGCGGTGTCTATGTTGCCGCCGGTTCTTTACTGCTTGGAGAAAACGGCTATATCGGTCAGCTGAAAGACACTTCAGAACACGGTAATACTGCTCTGAGAGGCGGTGGCATCTACATTGCAGGAGGTGCCTCATTAAGAATGGAAGACAAGTCTGGCGTTATCTGTAACAAGGCAAACGATGGCGGCGATGGCGGCGGTGTCTACTCTGACGGTACCTTTACCATGGCAGGCGGCACAATCAACGGCAACACTGGCGGAGGCATATATAACACTGCTTCGGGAACTATATTCATGTACGGTTCTGCCGTGGTTGGCGACAGTTCTAAGACAGAGACCGCGACAGCAGGCGCATACGCAAACAAAGGAAGCGGAATCACCTCTCAAGGAACGGTGTATCTCGGCTACTCTGACTCAGGCACGAAAGTGCCTCTTACTGGTGGCATATATTACAACTGTGACTGCGGAATCGGACTGCTAAACGGCACGCTCTTTATGGATTCGGGAAATATTTCATATAACTGGGGAAGGGGCGTGTATGTAGGAAGCGATGACTATAATAAATACGGCACCTTTACCATGACTGGCGGCACGATACAGGGAAACGCTTGTGACGGACCGGGCGGCGGTGTGTACTGCGGCTATCACGGCAGGTTCACCATGAACGGCGGCACCGTCAGCGGCAACACGGCGACAAATGGCGGAGGAGTCGCCATTGCAAACCTCCTCTCATCCTTTACCATGACGGACGGCACGATAAGCGGCAACACGGCGACAGGAAACGGTGGCGGCGTGTATATCGCGGCCAACACCTTTACGATGAGCGGAGGAACGATAAGTTCAAATGCAAGCGGCAGCTATGGCGGCGGCATCTATAATTCAGTCGATGCAAGCGCCTGTATCTACGGCACCGCAGTCATCGGAGACAGTTCCCAATCAACTGCCGCCACAGCAACATCTTGCTCAAACACTGCAGAGGAGGGCGGGGGAATCTACAGCCTTGGCAGACTGTATTTTGGCTACAGTTCCTATACCGATGAGGAGACAAATACACCCGCTGCCTTTAGTGGCGGCATCTGCTGCAACTACGCAGGCATGGGCGGCGGCATCTTGGTTGCCGGCGGAACAATGATTGCGAATGCACTCCCCCTCAATTACAACGGCTCAGACGGCGGCGGCGGGGGATTGTTTGTTGATGTCGGAAGCGGCACGGTAACAATCAATGACTGTGCTGTTTCCGGAAACTTTTCTACAGATGACGGCGGCGGCATTCTGCTTATGAGCGGCAACATGTCCATTCTTGGCGGCACGATAGCGGCAAACGCATCAGCAAACAACGGTGGAGCAATCGGAATGCTTGATGACACAAGCCTTATCCTTGGCGGCGGCATTTCCATTCCCTTTGGTGGAGATGTCAGGCAGAATGATGTCTATATGAACAAGACCAATTGCTACGTGCAGATTGCCTCTGCGCTGACGGCTTCCCTTCCTCTTGCCACCATTACCCCGGAAGAATATACTGCGGGAACGCAAATCCTCACGCTTGCCTCTGGAGCCGGCACAACGCTGGCGGCAGAATCTGGAAAGTTTTCGGTAACGCAAGATTCATCAAATCCTGATACTCCGTGGCGGATAGATACTGAGGGAAAACTGAAAGATAAATATGGGGACAAAGATTCATCAGAAGATTACGCTGTTGGTGATATTGTTTTCAACGATGGCTCGGCTCTCCCTTATACATCAGGTCTTACCCTTACGAACTCTCAAAAGGCTGCCGCAATAGCCCTGATTTTCTACAAAGGAACAGACTTGAACAGTGGTGACAACACTGCAACTAACCGCACTTTAGGTGTAGGTCTCAAACACAACAAGAGCCTTGTTTCCTGGTGTAGATCTTCTGCAAAAGCTTACAGCACGAACATCACGACAATACAATGTCCTCCAAGCGGACCGGACAGACAATACACCTTTGAAGGCGACAAAAACGGAAGTGACAATCTGGAGCAGATTGCTGACTTTCTGGGGGAAAACAATGATACAGGAGTTGGAGAAAACAGCACAAAAACAAAAGAAGAGGCCGCGGCGCTGTATCCTGCCTTCTATTTTGCAAAGAACTACAAGGATGTCTCCGGCAGCAATGTGAGCGGAACTGCTTATGAGGAAGGCTGGTATTTACCAAGTATTGCAGAACTCTTCCAGGTTTATGTGAAAGGCAGGGGATCTTCCAAAGTCTTTGCCATAGATGAGGCAAGTCAGGCTCTTGGCGGAGATACGTTTGGATCAAGCTATTACTGGTCGTCGTCCCAGAGCAATGAAGGAGACTATGGCGCTTACAATCTCTTTTTAGACTCTGGACGCTATACCGGTGATGGGTGCTATAAAAGTATCAACAAATACAGCGGCAGCATGGCTGTTTGTTGTATCCGCGAGTTCTAGCGCATCTGCGCAAGGGATTGTAGCACCGCCGCAGGCGTTCGTCGGTCGGCAAGCAACCGTAGGTTGCGGCGAATGGAGCGCGGTTAGCGCGGAAGTGCGAAAAGCCCGACCGCCGTTTGGTGAGCGTAGCCGAACCAGACGGCGGATGTGCCCTTATTATCTTGTGTAAGGATTGACAAATCAGCGGAATGTGGTATAGTAAAAGAAAAGGAGCACCCGCGACAAGCGTCTTGCCCCACAAATTGGTTTAAAGTCTAACTTTTCCGTCAGACTTCGCCCACTCTGTGGATCAGACAGGGTGGGCTATTTTTTTACTCGCTTTCCTTTTTTCCGTCTACGGAGAAGGCGCTGAATAATGTCGATGCCAAGCTGAATGACACGAAGTGCCAAATCAAGAATTTCATACAAACTCATAGCAGCCTCCCAAACAAGAATTCCAGCCATGTGGCCGTTCGAGTTCGGGGGCAATCCGCCCATGTCACGGGTGCAGATAAAGTATACTATATTTTTGTGTCGATTACAACAATAATTTGAATAGTATGATGAAAAAAGTTATCCAGTCGAGGGGTGTCATGCAAACGGTATGTGTCACACTGACGAGAACTGTCATGCTGAACCTAGGGAGCGACGGCTGTAAACCGGCAAGCGAGCCTCTGATAAGCTGTGCTGCGATGGGGCAGGCATCTCGCGCACAGCATTCTGTAATTCCCGCGTGTAGTCTTCTGTCATTCCCGCGCTCAAGGGCTTCCGTTGTTGCCCTTGCTTTGACGCGGGAATCCCCCTGTATGAGATTGCCCGGCCGCTAAAGCTTGTCTGTAATCTCCAGACTTTCGTCAAAGCGAAGGTAGTAAAGCCAGCAGCGTATGGCACTTCTGTCACAGCCCAAAAGACGGGCGGCGGCGGTTCTGTAGCAGGACTGCTGGGCATAGTAGATTTCTGGTGCCATGGTCTGGTCTGTCTTGTAGTCTACCAGTGTGTAGGCGGGAGCCTCTTTTGTGCTTTCCGCATTCTCAAAAAGCAGGTCTATTGAGCCTGTAATGAGCATTTTTTCAGGCCTTCCGGTCAGGCTTTCGTCCTGCAGACTGCTGCGGAAAGCATATTCTGCCTTTACCAGTTTTTCGCTCTCCTTAGCCGCTTGCAGTGCTTTTCCCAGGGAGCTTCCTGCAAAAGTTTCCGCCATCTTTCTGACGGCCGCAAGCACAATTTCCTGTTCGCTTTCCCTGAGGTTTTTGTAGAGTTTTGTTTCCGGTTCATAGTCTGCGGGCAACTTTCCTTTTGCGGCGGCTTCCAGACAGTCATGGGCCAGAGTTCCAAAGTCCGCGTAGCCAAAGGCGGCATTTTGCAGGAGACCTGCATATTCGGTTTTTGCTCCGCTGTCAGCGTCCGCATTTCCGTCCGCCGCCCCGGCATATTTCTCCACAATGCTGTTTATTTTTTCAGCATAGGGGTCAGGCTTTTTCGGTTGAATTTTTTCCTCACTGCCGTCTGCCTTTTCCAGTGCGCTGGGAGTCGTTCTCAGGAGGCTTTCCGGCTGGCTTTCCAGGCTTGCGGCGGCCTTGTGAACCGCTTTCAGGGTGCAAATCAAATCAGCACGGTTTCCCTGAGGACTCTTTTCTTTCTGACCTTCCTGCATATCCCTTGTTTCCGGTTCAAACTGCAAAAAATCAAAGGGAGCGCCTTCTTTGTAGACCGGGCTGTCTTTTGCGTAATCCAGGTCGTCATCTTTCCATTCAGGATAATAAGCGTCCATCTGCTTTTCAATCAGCTTCAGGTTTACATCTTCCTTGTCATCTGAATCCTTACTGCTTGAATTGGCAAAGGCTCCCACCACAAAAACATCTTCTTCTGCCCGGGTAATTGCCACGTAGACAAGCCGCCTGAACTCAGCCCTTTCCATTTTTTTCAGTTTTTCTTTTGTAATCTGGGCAAAATAGTTTGACTTTCCTTTTTCAGGCTTTATGCTCAGTCCGTATTTTTCGTCAAAAAAGAGTTCGGAGCTTTCGTTTTTGCTTCTTGCACCTACGCAGCCGGTAATAAAGACATGCTTGTACTGCAGGCCCTTGCTTTTGTGAATGGTCAGAATCTGCACGCCGTCTTCTTTTTCCACCGGATACGACACTTCTTTTGCGTTCAGGTCAGCTTCTTCTGCAAAACCGGATTTTTCTTTGTTGCGCAGAATGGCCAGCTGGTCTACAAACCATGCCACGCCTTTTCCTTTTTCATCGCACTGGCGGGCAAGTTCGTAGAGCATGTCAAACTCTTCCGCAGAAAGTGCAGTCTTTTTGGAAAGCATGCTTTCGTAGCGGTAGCCGGCCTTGTCCCAGAGAACTTCAAGGGTTCTGGTAAGGGGCCTGCTCAATACGGAATTCCCTTCTTCTTCAAAAAATGACCTTGCCTTTTCATAACGCTTCTGGTCTTCTTCTTCCAGTTTTACATTGGCCGGAAGTCCGCTGCTTTCTTCTTCCATGCTGGCAAGAATTGTTTCCAGAGCGTTTTCGCTCAGGCCCGCAAGGGGGGAAGTAAGGTAGGCCGCCTTTGCACTTGCATCGGCCGGATATACGCAGAGCCGCAAAAAATTGTAAAGGTCAAAAATCAGTCCCGAAGAAAAAATGTTTGCATTCTGGTCCACAGTGTAGGGAATAGCTGCCGCATTCAGATATTTTATGAGGGCAGAGCGGTGTGAGCGTGATTTTTCCAGAATGGCAATGTCGCTGTATTTTGTCGCCTTTACTTCCCTGATTTTTTTTGCGATAAAGGCGGCAATCTGCTCATTTTCATCCAGATAGTCTTTTCTCTCGTCCGGACTTTCAAGTTTGTTGTCAGCAAAATATTTTTTGTTCAAAAGGCAGACGTGCAGGGGAACTGTTTTTTCAGTCAAATTTTCTTCTGCCATCTCGCAGTTCTTCTGGGAATCATACTTTTTGGCATTCATGCTGTACCGGGCTTCAAAAGACTCCGTCAGACCGCTGTCAAAAATGCCGTTTTCTCCGCCAAAGAGCCTGTTAAAAGATGTGAGCAGGGGTGCCCTGGAGCGGTAATTGTATTCCATCGGAAGAAAACTTTCATCGCCAAACTGCTTTTTAAAATCTTCCTTCAGCTCGTTAAAGACTGCAACATCTGCTCCCCTGAATTTGTAGATTGACTGCTTTTCGTCTCCCACAAAAAAGAGCTTGTCCCCGGCAATATGTTCAACTCCCGGCATCGGGCCCGCAGAAGACGGAGACGAAATCAAAAAGAGCAGGTCACGGTTTTCGCCGTTGTTGTCCTGAAACTCATCAATCATGATTTTGTCGTAGGCTGCATTTTCCTGGTCACGCAGGTCATTTTCTTCCCTCAGAATCTTCAGAGCCATCTTCTGCACATCCCGGAATGTCAGGTTTCCCGTAATGCGCTTGGTCCGGTTAATCTCGGCAAGAAAAGTGTCCAGCAGTGCAAAAAGAGCCTCAATCGCGTCCGCCTGCTTCAGATACATCGCCAGCGGTTCCAGAAATGGCATCGTTTTTTTCTTAAAGACACTGACAAGGGACTGTAAGGGTTTTGTATGGCCATTCGGTGGAAAGAGATCCTGAATTTTTTTGACCTTTTCATAAATTTTGGGCGCCACCGCTTCCAGCGGCCGGGCTTTCCGCGGTTCCACTTTCGTTCCATTGCCTTGCGGCAACGCTTCCGCGCCGCTCCAATCCCTGGCGCTTTTCAGACAGCTGCAAAGTTTTCTGCAGACATCAACATAGGGACTTTCCTTTGTTGTATGGTCCAGTTCATCCTCTAAGTCCCGGGACATATCGTAAAAATTTACTGCTTCTTCCAGTTCAGCCGGTCTTTTTCCGTCTCCGCTCAAAAACCATGCTAAGTCAGCCAGCACTTTTTCTTTCTGCAGTCTGCCCCTGCTGGAAAAATAATCTGCTTCATCGGCAATACTTGTGTAATCGTTTATGGCGGCGGCAAGTATGTTTTCTGCAAAATACTGGAGTTTTCCCGCTTCTGCAAAAGCCTTCAGAGCGGGATTATCGCGGTGCTTTAAGACAAAGGGCAGGGCCGCATCCTTTATTTCCCTTTCACTTTCGCCCATGGTAAAGTCCGGCCGGATTCCGTAGCGGTTTGCCGCCTGACGCGCAATCTGGCTGCAGTAGGAGTCCAGGGTCTGAATGTGGCTTTCGCCAAAATCTTCCAGAGCCTTTTTTGCCCTGGCCCTTTCAAGCGGGGGCGTATCCTTGTGTTCTGCAAAAGTGCTTAAAGTCTTGTAGATGCGCTCATACATTTCTCCCGCCGCCTTTTTTGTAAAGGTCAGGGTGAGGATTCTGGAGGCAGAAATGTTTCCGCTCATAACGAGCCATGCAAAGCGGGTTGCCAGTACCTGGGTCTTTCCGCTTCCTGCTCCCGCCGCAACAACAGTATTTTCGCTTCTGCAGCAGACTTTTATCTGGCGGTTATCAAGTCTGTGTTCAAGCTGGTCAAGGTAATCGTACATATCATGCGTCCTGGTAAGGTATCTTTTTTTCGCCTAGGGTAAAAGTTGTCCTGCATATTCCAGAAAAACTGCATTTTGAACACACGCTGTAGGCTTCTGCGTGTACAAAAGCACCTTCTTTCTTCCGTGGTACGACTGGCTCAAAGCGGCCCTCGCGCACCCTGTCAACAAAATCCTCTGCATAGCACTCAAACAGAGGAATCGTTCTCTTCTTAAACACCTCATACTGGTATATGTTTTCCAGACCGGCATCCTTGTCGCTGGCTGTCAGCCCCGAATATTCATCTACAACCCTGCGGTTTTCATTGTCTTTTATGGCGTAAAAATAAGCCGCAACCAGTGGCTGCCGGACAAGACTTGCATACATGGGCATCTGAAAATCTCCCAAAAGCCCCATATCGTCAGCCTTAAGCTCAGATGCCTTTGGCATGGCCGCAGTAGAATTCTTGTAGTCAATGATGGCAAGGTCATCGCTTTCCGGATCCAAAAGCAGGCAGTCAATCACGCCGTAGAACTTTAAGCCCTTCTCACTGGTCAGGGCAATTTCCCTTTCCGCGTCCAAAACGGTAAAGCCCCCGAATCCTTTTATCGATGTCTTTGAGTGTCTTTTATCTTCTGCGGGCCGGCTGGGTTCCTTACACAGATAGTGCAGAAAAGCCATTATGTTCTGGCTTATTGTTTCAGCCTGACTTTCCAGGGCGCGCAGAACAAGAGGGCTCTTGCTAAAGTCCATCAAAGGATCGTGAATCGCCTTGTCAGTAAAATCTTCTATCTCTTTCTGAATTTCTTCCTCATTGTCAAAAAGACCGCCTGCATTTGTGACCGGCAGGGCTTTTCCCTTCATCTTCTTCATAAAGAGTTCAAGAATCTTATGGTTCAGATTTCCCATGTCGTAGGGCTGCATGAGGTTTGTGTCCAGACTGTCTTCCCTGAGTTTTAATATGGAAGAGAAGAGCCATTTTCTGGGGCAGGGGTAAAATTGCGACAGGTCTTTCTGGGTTACCACCGTAGAGTCGCTGTGCCTCTTTCTGGCAATCCTTTCCGTAATCTTCTCCCTCAGTTCATCGCTTATCTGGTAGGGCTGATTTTTTCCAAAGCCGCTTGTCCTTTCTGCCCAGTCTGCAAAGGCATTTTTTTGCCTGACAGAAATTTCTTTTGCATCCCTTTCGTGTTTATAAAAATCCTCTGTATCTAGTTCCGGGCGCAAATCATCTTCTTTTACAAGCTGAACCGCATTGTGGGCAATGGCAAAGCCGGAAAAAGTTTCCCTTGCATAGGAAAAGCATATTTCGTCACCGCTTTTTGCGTAGAGTCTTACAAATGCGGCCGCCGCACCGGAAGTCTTGTCTGCATCCTGACCCAAAAGTTCCTTGCGCTTTTCTCCGCTCAAAAAGCCCAGCTTGCGGAAGGGAATGTCCAGATTAGTCTGGCTTGCGTCAATCACAAACTGATAGGGAATGTGGGCCGCCGCCGAAAGTTTGTAGGGAAAGACAGAAATGCCGTCCAGTTTTTCCTGGGGGCGGTAAGTTTTGGCGGAAAGTTCATTCAAAAAGAAGGTATAGGGTTTTTCTACCGTCAGTTCCAGGGCAGAAACATATCGCTTTTCTATGTCGATGATGTCATTCAGTTCGCTTATGCAGCGGCCCAGAATATTGTTTGCCTCATCGGAAAAATCTTCACTCAAAAACCTCTGCTTAAAGATAAGCCATGCCTTGTGCAGGTCGTCAAATGATTTTGCCTCACAGATGGCAGACACTTCATGCTTCAGAGTCAGGTAGAATTCCCGCTCGCGTACATCCCCCTGAACCTGGGAAAGAGCCAGATCCCAGCTGTCTACGCGTTCATGCTCGTCCTCGTAACTGCAAATCGTGCGCAGACGGTTTCCTTCCCGAATCAGGTTTTCTTTCAGGACTGCAATGTCCTCTTTCCAGGGAACATATTCATTCTGCAAAAGGGCGCGCACGCTGTCGTAGGAAAAATGGCTTGTGTAGCAGTCGTTAATCTGGCTGAAAATCAAGCCCGCACAGTTTTTTGTGAGCGGCTCACCGGAACGGATGTTCACCGGCACGCAGTAGCGCTCGCATTCCCGCCTGATGTAGGGGCGGTATGTTTCCAAATCTGGGATGCTCAGGGCTATGTCCGTCCAGCGCACACCTTTTTTGTGGAGCGAGCGCAGGTAGAGAATGGTCCGCCTGAGTTCCTTTCTGGAATCGCTGTATTCCAGGGCTTTTGGTTTGTCCTGTGAATCATCATCCGGAACCTGCACCAGAATCACATTGTCTGCGTCAGCAAAGACTTCCTCATAGTCAGAAAAATCTTCCAGCAGTTCAGGGTAAAAAATGATGATTGTCTTTTTTCTTTCGATAAACTCCGGCGTAAGCCAGGCCGGCTCAAAAAAATTATTCTTTTCCAGAAAATCTCTGTAACGCCTGTAGAGTTCAAGATAGCCCTTGTTTTCTTCATCTTTATCATCTGCCTCTGTCTTCTGACGGGCTTTCAGCATGGCCTCGTATTTTTCATGCCAGAGTTTGAGTGAAGGAATGATTTTTGAAAGCCAGTCTGTAAAGGCGTATGCCGATTCAGCATCATCAGACGGAACGATATTGTAGAGAAAGCCCTTGCCAATATTTTCCCGGATTATGGTTCGTACAAAAATTTTGCGGAGCAGGGCAGGAATACACTGCTTTTCTGTCTCGTTCCCCGCCAGATAACTGCCCTTAAAGCGGTCCCAGGCCGTAAAGTCATCCAGGGCAACCGCCTCCACGCCAGACTCCTCCGGCTTCATCGCCGCCCATTCCGACCAGGAATCCGCTGCCACATCTGAAGGAAATACAAAGAGAAGCTCGGCTCCCTCCGTCTTTTTTTTCAGGTACTCCCTGATAATCCGCCCCATCTCACCCGGAGCCACCTGCCGAATATTCATTCCTCTATTCTAGTATGCTTTTTCCATCCGGTCAAATAAGTTCGCACTTTGACACAGATAAAGGCGGATGGACTCAGATGCATATGTGCCCCTGGCACAAACGTCAATAACTTCCGCTTACGCAAACGGAGCGCAAGCGACGTAT
>DFDV01000217.1:0-25987 GCA_002369025.1 Treponema sp. UBA3819
CTCCTTTCAGAATTGCTAAACTTTTGTCGGATTTGGCCGATATTGATAATGAGCGTCGTGTAGTAGTTGGTCGCGAACTGACTAAACTGCACGAAGAGATTGTGGAAGGTACCGCAGCTGAAATGTGCGATGAATTCCTTTCCCGGGATAAAATCCTCGGAGAGTTCGCAATTTTCATTTCCGGTAACAAAAATGTTAAACTTTCTGAGGAAAGTGCCGATAATTAAACTGTAGAGGCAGGTTAGATATGATGAGCGTAGATAAAATCGGTGGTCTGAACCCACTTAACAACGTACAGAATACAAAACGCACAAGCAGTGCAGCAGCGTACAAGTCTGCTCCTGACTCAATCAGTGTTTCTGATGAAGCAAAGGAAGCGGCAAAAGTCTACTATATGAACCAGGTTGCTGCAGAGACTTCTGATGTCCGTGCAGATCTGGTAGCAGCACTCAAAGAAAAGATTAAGGATCCTAACTACCTTAGTCCTGCAGTAATCAATGCAACTGCAGAGCGCATCATGGCAAGCTATGGACTGTAATTGCAGCACTAGTGCGGTTACGTATTTTTAGTGACTTGGAAAAAGGCGGAAGATTGATTTCCGTCTTTTTTGTTTTAAATGCGAAAGCAAAACGGGGACTCGTACGAGCCCCCGTTTGTCTACTCCATATAGTATGTTTTGATTGGCGGGAAGCCGTTAAAGGCTACGCTGGCATAGGTGGATGTGTAAGCTCCGGTTGAAAGCCAGTAGAGTTTGTCTCCTGCTTTGAGGGAGAGGGGCAGTTTGTACTTGAAGTCTTCGTACATGATGTCTGCGCTGTCACAGGTGGGACCTGCCAGAATCACTTCACCTTCTTTTGCATCTTTGCAGTCTTTTGAGCTGATAACGGGATATTTGATGGATTCATCCAGTGTTTCTACAAGACCATTGAATTTGCCCGCATCCTGATAGACCCAGCGCTGCAGGGCGGTGTTGTTTTTGCGGCTCACCAGAACTACTTCGCTGGTAAGGATTCCGCAGTCGCCCACAAGGGAACGGCCCGGTTCCAGAATGATGTGGGGAATTTCATCACCAAAGTCATCATGGAGGTAGCGGGTAATTTCTGCGGCATAGGTGTGCAGGTCATTTGCGGCCTGAATATAATGTGCGGGGAAACCGCCACCCATGTTAATCATTGTCAGGCGGATTTCTTCTTCCTCTTCCAGTGCGGAAAAGAGATATTTTACTTTTGCAATAGCATCGTTCCAGGTACCGATATCGCGCTGCTGACTTCCCACATGAAAACTGATGCCATAGGGTGTGAGGCCCATATCCCTTGCCATGACAATCAAATCGTAGGCCATGTCCGGATGACAGCCGAATTTGCGGCTCAGGGGCCAGTCTGCAGAAGTTGTGTTTTCAATCAGGACGCGCACGTAGACCCGGCTTCCCGGTGCCTGTTCAGCAATGTTTTTCAAATCATCTTTGCTGTCAGTGGCAAACATGCGAACGCCTTTGTCATAAAAATACTTGATGTCCTTAGCTTTTTTTATGGTATTGCCGTAGGAAATGCGGTCCGGATGAATTCCGTGGGCGAGCACCGCGTCCAGTTCGTAGCGGGAGGCTATGTCAAAATTTGAGCCCAGTTCATCCAGCAGGCTGATGACAGGGTCGCCCGGATTTGACTTTACGGCGTAATACACCTGTGCGTAGGGAAATGCATCCCGCAGCTTGATGTAATTGAACTTGATTTGATGAAGATTGATTACGATGTTTGGAGTTTCAAGATTCTCCGAAAACTCAAGAAAACGATTCCACTCAGAATCAGAAATAAAGTCAGCACGATTGAACAAACCATACCACCTTATGAATAATCTCGATGCCAGATAGGAGTGCAAGGCATTTATGCGAACCGCATAGAGGGGATAATAATAAAAATCGGGCAAGTTTACTAGTCTATTTGAGAAAAAAATATGATTTTTTTGGCGTCAGACAGGCTTTTTTTTCTGCTTGCGTGAAAACCTAAAAGGCTTTATGCTAGAGATATGGCAGATTTTACCTTTCGAATTTCACCGAACATCGTGCTCGGTTCATATACCACCAGCCGTTTAGGCGAATTTGCATTGCAGTATGGTAAGCGTTTTATGCTGGTGCTCGACCCTATCCTAAAAGATGTAAAATCACATGAAAAAGTTCTGCAGTCCCTCAAGGACAGGGGCATAGAATTTTTTGTATTTGAGGAACTGGCAGAAGGCGCAACTACAAAAAGCATTCAGAAAGCACTGACCCTTGCCCGCCAGTCTCATGTTCAGGGAATTATAGGCGTTGGCGGAGGCCGTGCAATCAATGTAGCCCGTACCATTGCGGCAATTTACAATGAAACAGATGAAGTCTATGCATTTGCAGAGGGAAAAAGCATTTCTTCCCAGCCCCTTCCACTTATCTGCCTGCCGACAACCACCCGCGACCCCTTTGTATTTACAGATACCATACCCCTTACAGATTCACGGATTTCTCAGATAGCACTGATAAAGGCACAGAACAGTCTCTGTAAACTGGTTCTTTTTGATCCCAACATGACGGCTACCCTCAGTGCCAACCAGACAGAATCCATGACAATTGAATCTATGTGTCTGGCTACAGAAGCCTATCTTTCACAGAAGGCAAATTTCTTTAGCGATATGATTGCAGAAAAAGCGGTGGAGATTTTGGGTTATGCTACAGATGCCAACCGTTCCCTTACGATTACAACGCCTGCCGAAGAATTGCTGAGTCAGGGCGGCTGCATGGCTTCCCTTGCCAGTGCAACATCATCTATTGGTGTGGCATCACTTCTGGCTCTCTGCATTAACGCCCGCTACAGGACAAGCCGCTCTCTGGTGACGGCGATTTTGTTTCCCCACATCATTGAAGACTGTGCAAAATTCAAAAGCGATCGCGTTGCAAAACTGCTTCAGCTGCTTAATACTGCATCACAAAGCGGAAGTCCTGAAGAATGTGCAAAAGCCTTTGCAGATGATATCCGTCAGCGGCTTGCAAAAGCAAATCTGCCTGCCCGCTTAAAAGATTTGAATATTTCCATTGAACAGCTGGCACTGGCCGCAGAGGATGCAGGTAAACTGGATTACATCAATTCATTGCCGCGAAGCATGACCAGCGATGATTTGTTCTCACTGATAAAACAGGCATACTGATTTTTGAGCGCATGTTGCGGCGCGCTAATTGTGTGTAGATATGATTGAAATTGGCAAACTTGGACAACTGGAACCGGGGCAAAAGCGGCGTAAACTGGCGCTCACTTTTGGCGCGCTTGAACGCGATATTTGCGGTATTGCAGAAAAAGGCATGGAGTACAGCTACAAAATGCCCCGCGCCGACTATGTAAGACGACTTGCAGAAATTGTTGTCCGTGACCCTCAGATTTCCCCTCAGGCAGAGGAGCAGCTTAAGTCTCTTCTGGCAGAAAATCCCCTGGATGAAAAACGCACCTGTAACTGTGCCCGTAACACTCTTCTGACCATAATCGGCACATTTCCTGCAGAATGGGATTTAATCATTGCGCCGCACCAGTCTCCTCTGGATGAAGACGGTATGGTACGCCAGCGGGATTTTTTCCCCGGTGTCTGTGTCTATGCAGAAGATATCCGCTCGCCGTTTAATCTGGGGTCTGTCTTCAGGACGGCAGAGGCAATGGGAGCGGAAAAAGTCTACATTTCACCCCTCTGTACCGATCCGGAACATCCTAAGGCACAGCGGGGCAGCATGGGTTGTATTGAGACGTTGGGTTATGAACGAAAAAGTCTGGATGAACTGCCCGCTGACCTGCCCGTATTCGTGCTGGAGACAGGCGGCACCCCAATAGAAGAATTTAAATTTCCTCAAAAGGGCATCTGCATTATCGGTTCGGAAGAACTGGGAGTCAGCCCAAAGGCTCTGGAGCGGGCCACATACGGCAGAGTGAGCATTCCTATGAAGGGCTTAAAAGCGTCTCTTAATGTAGGAGTCGCATTCGGTATTCTCATGCAAAAATGGGTGGAAGCGCTTACCGGTCAGGTTGAAGACTAGGCCTGTAAGATTAGCGGGAAGAAGAGCCGTTTGTGAAGGCTGAGGAAAGCCTGTCTGTAATCTTTGCTATCTGCTGTTCATTCTTTAAGCCAAAGAGCTTGAGTACATCGGAATCAAACTGATAGAAATCAACTTCGTGGTCAGCATAATGCACCATCATATCTGCCAGATATACAAGACTTGTCTGTTTGCGGACTTCCTGCGGGGCAAGATCCGGTTCGTGGTGATGGCGGATAACCTTGATGATGGTTTCCGGGAAATTCCATTTTTCTGCAATCAGCGCACCCAGGTCTCCGTGGTTTACACCGGCAACCAGTTTTTCAAAAGTGCTCATTGGAACGCCCTTGTCTGAACCGATTTTTTTGAGTTGTTCTTCCAGTTCAGGACGGGCTGTGTTGAAAATAACCTTACCCATGTCATGCAAAAGACCGCAGATGTATGCGTCTTCCAGAACTTCCCGTTCGTTTGCACAGAAGTTGCGGGCCAGATTGTATGAGAAGAAGGCAACTTTATGAGCATGAGCCCATAAGTCTTTTTTGCTTTCGGGAGCCAGTTTCTTGAGTTCGGCGAGGGAGCCGACAGAAAGCAGCAGATTGCGCACACCGCCGACACCAATCATCTTTACGGCATCTGTAATGCTGCGGCAGGGAGAAGCCAGCGCAAAAACAGCAGAATTAACCAGTTTGAGCAGATCGGTGGTAAGTGATACATCGCTTGAAATACTTGCGGCAATATCGCTCAGCTTTGAGTCCGGGTCGTTTGTCTGTTTTGTCAGGCGGATAATTGTATCCGGGAACTGAGGAAGGGCGTCGATAATTTTGACAAATTCGTGAGAAACAATCGCAATATTTTTCTGGGTAGTTTCGTTGAGCGGCAGAATGATACGGGTGATTGTTTCGCCATTTTCACAGATAATCTGAAAATTTTCTTCCGTAAGTCCGATTTTTTCAAGCATGAGAATCATGATGACCAGACCAAGACCGGCACCTTCGCTGTCATCAAGAATCTGTGAAAAAGCCTGGTCAGGCGAAGTGTACTGCTGGGCGCGGCTCAATTTGTCGTGCATGCGCTTGTATTCGGTAACAGTCAGTTCTGCATTGTTGCGCACTTCCACCTTGATTTTGCCGTTTCTGGTCTGCAGGACTAATTTTACATACAGACCGGCTTCTTTTTGCTTCTGCAGATAATAGTTGATGTTGTTCAGCGTGTGGGATTTAAAATCTTTCATGCCCTCTGCATAGTCAGCATCGTTATTGATGTCCAGATTTTTTTCACGGAAGTAGACGCGCTTGGTGTTTGCCTTTTTTGAGTTGGTCATCAGCTCGTTCAGACAGTAGGAAAGGTATTCAATCATCTGCTGCTGATTCAGTTCATTCAGAAAGGCTGCAAGAACGGAATTCATATAATCTTCCATTTCTTTTGGAAGTGTATATGTCGTAATAGTGAGCGGAATGCCGGCAGAAATTGCCCTTTTAATTTTTGTGATATCTACTGTAATCTTCTTTTTGTTATCTGCCATAAGCTGGTAAAAACTCGCTTTATAATTATATCATATTATAAGTGTTTTTGCATTAAATTCTTGTGGAATTACTGCGGATTTTTTGCTATTATTGGCATATGTTTGATGTTTTTCTGGCTGAATTGCTGATTTTATCCATGCTTGTTCTGCTTTCCCTGCGCATTTTTTTTACAAAGCGCGCCCGTATTGATGCAGCGGCAATTCTGGCTCCTACATCCTTTGTCTTTTCCCTGCTGGTTCTTTACATCTGGGGCGCGGACTCCATTACGCTGCTTCTCGTCCTGTTCACTTTTTTTGCCCTCATTATCAATGTTCGCTCCGTCATGCGTCTTTCTGCCCGGGTTGTGGTGGACTACTACAGTGCCCGATATGTTATCCCCATGATTTTGATTCTGCTTTTTTCTCTGGGCTTGATTACACTGCTGATTATTTTCAGGCCGGTGCGCTACTTTGGCAGAGATTTTGGCGTAACTAGAGAAAAAACAACGCTGACTGGTAATCTGACTACAGGACTTTACGAACGCACAACAGTTTTTGAACAATCGGGCATTACGGGAATGCTTTACACCTATGAAAAAATGCCTGCTGACTCTGATGAAAAATCAGAAAAAAAGAATGAAATTGTTCCCACGGTGATTTTTGTACCAAAATGTTCAGCCCAGGCCGTGCACTATGAGCCATATTTTTTAATGCTTGCCCAGAAAGGCTGCCGCGTCCTTTCCGCGGAATACAATGCCTTTGACCGTGAGCTTTTTGACCTTCCCCTGCTGAACAGCAGATTTTTCCGTCGTTTTTACACTCTCTGGCTCTGGTTTAAAGACCGGAAAGAATTTAATCGTACCATAGAGAAAGATACGGCTTATGCCCTGAAGACATACCGTGAGCTGGCAAAGATTGCCCTGAACCGCTATGGAAAGGACACACAAATTCTGTTTGCGGTAGAAGAGATTGGCATTGATGCCCTTAACGAACTGACTTCGGCATTTGCAGAAAACAGTCTTGGTTTTTATGCCCTTAACCGTCTGCCCGAATATACAACGACGAATTTTGGTTTTCTTGCCCAGACGGATGTACTTTTAGCCTATACCATGGGTATCTCCCGTGACAACAGTTTCTTTATTCCGCGCTATGTAGCGGCAAAGACTATGGAATCAATTGAGCAGGCAAAAAAACTGCTTGAACCGGTAGAAATCATCAAAACTGATGGCGAAGAAGGGGAAGAAAAATGACACTGACAGAACTGGATTCTTATTTTAATGCTTTCTTAAAGAAAGAAAATTTTTCAGCAGACCCTTCAAGAAACGGCATTCAGATTGCAAATTCTGCGCCGGATTCAAAAGAGATTACAAAGGTTGCCTTTGCGGTGGATGCGTGTGAAGCAACGGCAAAACAGGCGGCTCAGGCGGGCGCCCAGCTTTTGTTTGTACATCACGGACTTTTTTGGGGCGGCTGCGACACAATCACAGGCATTCACTACAAACGCATTAAGGCCTTTCTGGAAAATGACCTTGCCCTGTATGCAAGTCACATTCCTCTGGACGCAAATCCGGAAGTGGGCAACAACTACGGTATTGCTGCCCGCCTTGGTCTGGAAGATGTTCAGCCCTTTGGCTCCTGGCGCGGCATGACTCTGGGCGCCATCGGTATGCTGCCAAAAGCGCTCACCATTGATGAGCTGGAGCGCAAACTCTTTCCCAATGGAGAAAAAGCCGCGCATATCTTTCCCTTTGGCAAAAAAGAAATCCGCAAAGTAGCTGTCATCTCCGGCGGTGCGGGTGAGAATTTTGAACAGGCGGTGGCCGCAGGTGCGGATGCCTACATTACAGGCGAAGTGGGTCACGAAGAATATCATCCCATTGAAGAAAGCGGCATCAATGTGATTGCAGGCGGCCACTATCAGACAGAGACCGTCGGGGTAAATCTGGTTCGGGCCAGACTGGAAAAGGACTGTGGACTTGAGACAGTCTTTATTGACATTCCAACTAGACTATAACGTGTATTTCTTATAAAATAGAAAAATATGGCACCTAATACATATACCGTTGAGTTTAAGCCGGCTCAACCGAAAATCAAAAAGTATATTCCTTTACTTCTGGCTGTAATCGTTATTATTGCTGACCAGATTACCAAGGCTCTCGTTGTAAAAAACATTCCCCTTTATTCTGTGGGAGCATCATTTTTTGGAGATTTTCTTCGCATTGTGCATGTCTGCAACCCTGGCATTGCCTTTAGCATCGGACAGGGATGGTCTGTAGCAGTGCGGGGCATTCTCTTCCGTGCAATTCCCCTTATTGTGATTATTCTGGTAATCGGCGTCTATATCCGCAATGATGATTTTTCCCTGCTGCAGAGATGGTCAATTTCCGGCATTATCGGTGGCGGACTGGGCAATCTGATTGACCGCTTTTTCCGCACCGAAGGCGTAGTTGATTTTATCGACGTAAAATTCTATGGCCTCTTTGGACTTGACCGCTGGCCTACCTTTAACGTAGCCGATTCTGCTGTGGTGGTGTGCGGTATTCTCTTAATCATTTCATTTTTGATTATGCTGAAAAAAGAAAAGAAGGAAGCCGTGGCATGACACTTAAAGAACGTTCCCTTCTTTTTACAGTCCTTACTTCAATCTGTAATATCGTGATTACGCTCATCGTGGAAATTCTTCTGCTTGTAGCCCTCTTTATGCTTTTGCGTTCAGTTCCTTCGCTTTCAAGCAGTATGCCCGTTCAGATTATCATACCCTTTATTCTGATAGCCGGACTTTTTATCAGCCTGATGATTTTTGCCCGCTTTGCCGGCTGGGTTATCAAAACCTTCCATCTGGAAGATAAGATTGACGAAAAAATTGTAAACCGCTACTGTCCAAAAGATTCTCTCTAGATAATCAGAAAAGCATTACCAATTTTTCTATTTTTGAGTCGCCTGCCCGTCAGGATATAAAAAAACACCCTTGAATTGAACTTTTGTCCAAATCAGGGTGCATTTTATTGTTCGGCTTTTAAGAAAGTCCTTTCATTATGACTGCAATGCTGTTACTGCAACAGTATCAATGATTTCGTCTACGTTACAGCCGCGGCTCAAGTCATTGAGCGGTTTTGCAAAGCCCTGACAGATGGGGCCGATTGCCTTCCAGCCACCCATACGTGCAGCAATCTTGTAACCGATGTTACCGGCATTGATGTTGGGGAAGATGAAGGTGTTTGCATGTCCTGCAACAGAGCTGCCAGGAGCTTTGAGTTCGCCAACTTCGGGAGCAATTGCGGCGTCAAACTGGAATTCACCGTCCAGAGCCAGATCAGGAGCCTTTTCTTTTGCGATTGCAGTTGCGCGTACAACCTTGCCTACAGTGTCGCCGTCTTTGGGGTCTGCACCAGAGCCTTTGGTTGAGAAAGAAAGCATTGCAACTTTGGGTTCAATGCCTGCGATTGCTTTTGCAGTTCCAGCAGATGCAATGGCGATGTCTGCCAGCTGTTCTTCTGACGGGTTGATGTTGATTGCACAGTCACCAAAGACTGCGATGCCGTTGGGAAGATATTTGTTTGCACCTTCTGAAGTAACCATGATGAAACATGAAGAAACAGTGCTGCATCCGGGAGCAGTCTTGATAACCTGGAGTCCGGGGCGCAGTGTGTTTGCAGTTGAATGGCATGCACCAGAAACAAAACCGTCTGCATCGCCTGCTTTCAGAATCAGAGCGCCGTACATGGTGTAGTCTTTGAGAGCGGCTGCTTTTGCGGCAGCAACATCTGCATATTCAGGAAGACCAGTTTTTTTATTGATTTTTCCTTCGCGTGCCTTGTAGAGAATTTCTGCATACTTGTCTGCATTTGCATCCTTGCTCGGATCAAGAATGTCTACGCCGGTCATGTCAAAGCCGAGTTTTTTAATGTCAACTTCATTGCCCAGAAGGGTGATTTTTGCGATGCCTTCTTTTACGATGAGAGAAGCGGCTTCTACAACACGCTTGTCTTCGCCTTCACAAAGAACGATTCTTTTGCCGGCTGCTTTTGCCTTGGCACGGAGTTCTTTTACAAAGTCCATAGATTACCTCTAAAATATATAATTTTCTGTCAGGAAATCCCGGCAGATTATGTACACATTTGCCCCGCGGGGAAACTTATCAATATCCGTCACTCATGGCACGGTTCAGGTCGCGCTGGTAGAGTTCTGCGTAAACCATACTGCGCTTTTTCAGGTCTTCTTTCTTTTCCTGCGCAAATGGAACATAACGCCAGAAGATTGCCCGAAGTTTCTTATCCATTACCTGAGTGCCGTTTGCCTCTTTTGTCATCCAGAGCACGTAATCAGAAATGAAGTAGGCCTTGAGGTCTCCTTTTAATTTCTGGTCTTCTATCCACTGATAATACTGACCGGTCAGACCTTCTTCCATCCAGTAGTATGATGCCTTTTCTTTTGCTACCTGCCAGCGCAAATCAGCAACAGCCATCAGCAGGGCGATTTTAAGGTCACGCGGATACATGGGGATAACAATTCGTCCGCGGCTGGTGACACGATTGTAGCGGTCAAAAGGTTCCCAGCATACGCCAAAGTCACCGTAGGTCGGAACCAGAATGACATAGGGAACAATGCGGTTGTTGGTCTGACGGTGTACGCGCACGTAGGCACCTGGGTCAAGGGATTCAATCCAAGCAAGCGTATTTATGACATTTTCGCGGAAGCCTGTGCCCTGAGGGGTTGCATGGTAGAATTCGCGGGTAAATACGGGGAACTGATTTCCCTGACGGCCGATTGTCATTTTTGCCATTTGGCGCACGGTATTCATTTCGGTCATCAAATCGCTGTGGCTTACTTCGATGTCTTCGGGCACATCGGTCATTTTTGCAGAAAGAGAATTTTCAATAGCCTTGGCTTCTTCAACTTCTTTGAGGTAGTTTGACAGTTCGCGGTCATTTTTTTGGAGCGCACGCAGTTTTTCCTGAATGTCTACAAACATTTTTTTCTGACCTTCGCTGTAAGGCATTTTGTGGGGCTCCATGCCCATACAGACAGGATGTTCGCACAGGGCTTCGATACGGTTGCGCAGTTCAAGTTCCAGCATGTTGCGTTCGGCTTCTTTTGAATTCAAGAGGTTTTCCGCGTTCTGCAACTTGCCGTCATTTTTTCCCTTTAACTGACGCAGATGCTGCTGGTCTGCGGCACCGCCGTTTGCATTGGCTGCCTTTTTGGGACGGCTTTCATCCGTGGCAGACAAAGAAATATGTCCGGTACCGATTTCCTTAAACCATTCGTCCAGATAATACACAGGTTCGCCCGTTTCATTTTTGAGGAATGCAGATGCAAAGGTCTGTTTTTGTTCAGGCGTAAAAAGGGAAGGAAGCACAACACCGTAGCGAAGCAGCATTTTTTTAGGCATGGGTGTGCCGGGATTTGTCATTTTTGGCGCAATGGTGCGGACTAATTCCCAGTATGCCGTTACCAGCTGCTGACGATAAACAGTGCGGTCTTTTGGATCCTGGCATACAAGATATTTTGAAAGAACCTGATGGACGCGCTGTGCCGGTTCACCTTCGCCGGTAAGGGCTGTTTTGTAATATGTTTTGTCGTCAAAATAATGATGAGGTTCGTCTGAAAAAAGTTTTTCGATTTTCTTAAACTGAGTGACGCTTAAATCAACCTTGGGTACTTCACTTGGAGATTCATTTCCCCGGCCGGATTCCGCTTTGAATGATGAACCGCCGGAAGCAGAGCCAATGATGTCATCAAGTTCGCTGTCGCCGTAATCTGAGTCCGAACCAGCAGGTGTTGAAGCAGCAGCTTCTGCCAGAAGAGCCGCAATGGTTGGGTCTAATTCTGAATCACTCATTCACTACTCCAAAGATATACAAAACGTAGAAACATTATAGCACATTTTTTTAGAAATTTGTAGATGTTACTGTGTAAATTCTGATGAATGCAGGCTGATTTCACCGCTCTGCAGATTTTTCCTGCTTCCGTCAGAAAGTTCTACCACAAGACTTGCATCATCGGCAATATCCAGAACTGTTGCTTGATAGACATCTCCCTCTAAGCCTGCCGCAGGATTTATGGTGACTTTTTTTCCGATAAGGAATGAGCGTGAACGGTATTCAGACAGGCAGGAAGAGATGATTTCCTGATTGTCATTTTCCCATGCGTCATAAAAGCGGAGCAGATGGGCGGCAACGTGTGCAACTACATCATTCCGGCTTATGGAAGCGGCTTTTTCCTTGTCTGGAGCGGCCTGGCAGATAGATGTGGCAATTTGAGCGAGCTGACCGGTAAAGCCCATGTCTCGTACATTTATGCCTATACCTACATTCGCCGCTTCAATTCGTCCTGTTTCAAAATTGGCAAGGCCTTCGGTGAGTATGCCACAGATTTTTTTTCCGTCCAGAAAGACATCGTTTACCCATTTGATTTGCGCACGGGTGCCAAAAAGTTCATCAGTGGCACGGGCTACAGCAACAGCGGCGGCCGCGGTCAAAAGTGCGGGATTGGTAACGCCATTCTTAGGCGCATAGATAAGCGTAAAGTAAATGCCGCTGTTCGCAGGCGAAGCAAAGGGGCGCCCCATGCGTCCGCGGCCGGCAGTCTGTTTTCCTGCGACAATCAGTGAGCGGTGAAGTTTTTCTCCATCGGCAGTAAGTGTGCCGGCCGCTGTCCGGAATGCCGTTACTGATGCGCAGCGCCGCTTTGATTCGGACAGGGTGGAGTCAATTTCTGAAAACGCGCTCACAGCACCCGCGGAAACTCCCAGTTCTGCAATTTTTTCTGCGATATATGTGCTGCTGATGGGGTCAGCAGAAGCAGTGAGCTTGTAGCCGCGGTTTGAGACGGCCTCAATATTATGGCCTTCTGCCTGCAAGGATTTGATGGCCTTCCAGACTGATGTGCGCGATACTGCACAGGTTTGAGCCAGGTCTTCGCCGGAGACAAAATCAGGAGATGCTTGAAGGGCTGCCAGTACGGCTTGTCTGGTGGTCATTTGAGGGGAAGAATTCCTTGCGCTTCAAATTCGCCGTTAAGGACGGCGAACAATGCTTTAAAAGTATAGGGCGAATAGCTGTAGCCAAAAAGAATGGAATCTGCCCAGGTAAAGTTCATCACGGGAACGGGGCTCAGAACAGACAGAATGATGACGCGCTTACCAGTTTTTGCCAGACGCGCCGCCACAGATGCATTGCGTTCATTTGCCGTACAGATGATAATCGTGTCGTAACTGAGGGCCATTCTTTCGATATTGTTGCCCATCCAGTCTGCCTGAATGGGGCCCATCTCGTAGTCATATTTGAATTCCGCTGTTTTTCCATCTAAAGAAAAACGGTCGTAAAGGCGGTGTGCCTCTGCAAAAAAGGCGGGGAAATCTTTTGGACCTGCCAGAAGAATGCGTTCACCCTGCCGGGGACGATAGGGAACCGCACCTTTTTTGTGCATGGTGATGGAACGGCATGCCTGAGTCAGGAAGAATTGCTGTCCTTCGCGGTCGGGGATGTGCTGACTGATTGTATTTACATCGGGGTAGAGGGGAGCCGCATTTCCGCTCTTAAAGTATTTGAGTTTATAGAGGATAACCCGGCGGGCTGCTTTTTGCACTGTCTGCTTAAAGAAAGTACTGCGGCTCATTTCACCCAAATTGAGGGTCCACAAATTTTCATCCAGTTTTGCCGTTGTTGATGAAATGACGATATCGTTTCCTGCTTCAATTGCCAGCTTAAATGCGTTGGACAGACTGCCCGCATACATGGTGGCTCCGTTCATCATCATATCGTCGGTAATAATCAGACCTTCGTAGTGAAGCTGATTGCGCAGAATATCCGTGAGGAATGTTTTTGAAAGGGAGGCCGGTTCACCATTTGCGATAATTTTAGGAAAGCCCAGGTGACCGCTCATAATGGCCGGAACTTTTTCTGCGATGAGGTATTTGAATGGAATAAGTTCACGATTTTCCAGCGTGTTGAAGTCTACATTGATTTGCGGCAGGTTTCCGTGAGAGTCCAGGCTGGTGTCGCCATGGCCGGGAAAATGTTTTGCCGTTGGAATGACGCCCGCCGCAATGGAACCTGCCACAAAGGCGGCTCCCAGTTCACCAACATATTCGGCATCTTCACCAAAAGAACGCGGTCCGATAACTGATGAATTGTGGTTTGTATACAAATCAACCGTGGGCGCAAAATTCATATTGATTCCCAGTGCCTTGATTTCGCGATTGATGTAGAATCCGGAATAATATGCGTCCACAGGATAGCCGGATGCACCTATAGCCATGTTGCCCGGAGTCATCGCCGTTTCACCCTTTACATGACGAATCCATCCGCCTTCCTGATCTGTAGCGACAAAGAGTGGAATGCGCAGGCGACGGTTCTGGGATTTTTGCTGCAGGGCTGTAACCGATTTTGCAACCTGTACCAGATCTTCAGTATTCCAGCCGAAAACCTTTACACTGCCCAGACCACGATTAAGAACCCACTGGTTTAAAAGTTCACTCGGTTCTGCACCCGCCCATCCGAACATGAGAATCTGGGAAAGCAGTTCTGCATCTGTCATCCTGCTCACCAGAAAATCTGCAAGTTCTTCAGCCGGATAATCACTCCAGAAATCAGCATTTTCCGGAATTGCTTTTTGAGCAGATAAGGATGCCGTGGTTAAGGAAAAAATGATTCCGGAGCAGAGGACAAAATGACTGCCTGCGGAAAAAAATCGCTTTGCTGCCGTTAAAAGACCTTTCACTTTGTTGCTCCCGTTTGTGTGGCTGCCCCTGCCTGTAATGTCATTTTTGTCTTGAGGGTGTTTACATATTCATGTGCCTGATGCGCCGCAATTGCCCCGTCGCTTGATGCAGTGATAATCTGGCGGAAAGGTTTTGCCCGCACGTCACCGGCAGCATACATCCCAGGCACTGGCGTTTCCATCTTGTAGTTTGTAATCAGATAGCCGCTTTCGTCTTTGGGCAGCATAGACACCAGATCCGTGCGGGGATTCATGCCGATAAAAATAAAGACTGCGTCTGTGGGAAGTTCAACTTCTTCATTGGTTTCCACATTTGACAGAACGACAGATTCAACCTTGTCTTTTCCGTTGATTTTTTTGACGACAGAATTGTAGCGCACCGTAATGTTAGGGTGAGCAAGAATTTTTTCCGCCACCGCCTTTTGGGCACGAAGCTGTTTGCGGCGGTGAATGAGGGTAACCGAATTGGAAAGCGTTGCAAGATAAAATGCTTCCGAGCAGGCACTGTCTCCGCCGCCGACAACCATAATTTTTTTGCCCTTAAAAAATGGACCGTCACAGGTGGCGCAATAGGAAACGCCTTTTCCCAGCAGCTTCTTTTCGCCGTCCACACCAAGAGCACGATGCTGGGCTCCGGTTGCAATCAAAATGGCATAGGACTTCAATTCTCCGTCCAGCGTGCGTACAACAAACTGCTGACCGATTTTATCGATGGAACTGACTTTAGAGTGAATGATTTTTGCGCCAAAACTTTTGGCCTGCTTTTCCATGTTTTTGATGAAGTCGCGTCCCGGAACCGGTGGAAAAACACCCGGATAATTTTCCAGCGTAAAGATATTCAGTGCCTGGCCACCTGCGTCAGAAAGGTCAATTACCATAGTGTCCAGACCTGACCGCGCACCATACTGAGCCGCCGTCAATCCAGCCGCCCCCGCACCAATAACAATAAAATCAAAGTCAGTCTCTTTGAGCATAGCCTATTATAGCAGAAAAGGGGCGGGTGTGCTATTGCCTTGAGGAGCCTAAAACTGATTCAAAGAATAAGTGGATTTGCCATCCTTCAATTTATACTATCTCGCTGCGTAGGTTTGCGGGGAATTATATTTTACTGCTTACCGATTGATTTTTTTGTAAAAAAAAATTGTGCTTAGAATAAAAGCATGTATAATATTTATTATGGATACAATTAAGACAGCTAACAAAAAAAAGGTCTCATTAGCAGCACAGATTTTTATAGCTCTGGTGCTGGCTTTGATTACTGGTTTGCTTATGCAAAAAATTCCTGATGCAGCTAATACCTACATCAAGCCTTTCGGGACGATTTTCTTAAATCTTGTCAAATTCATCGTAGGGCCGATTGTACTCTTCTCGATTATGGCAGGTATCGTCTCTATGAGGGATTTAAGGAAACTTGGAGCCATAGGCGGTACAACTTTGGTCTACTATTTCTGTACCACAGCAGTTGCCGTTTCCATTGGCCTTGCAGTCGCCTCGCTCTTTAAAGGTTTTTTTCCGGCTCTTTCTACGGCAAGCCTTACCTATACCCCGCCACAGTCTGCTTCCGCTCTTGATGTGCTGGTAAACATTTTCCCCTCGAACTTCCTTGTTCCAATTAGCAGTGCGAATATGCTTCAGGTGATTGTCATGGCTGTTCTTATAGGCTTTGCAGTCATCCTGCTTGGCGATAAAGCGGAAGCGGCAATTGGCACGATAAACCGCTGGAATGACATTTTCATGAAATGTATGGAAATGATTCTTAAACTTTCTCCTGTTGGCGTGTTCTGTCTCTTGGCTCCTGTCATTGCGACAAACGGAACTGCCGTTATCGGCTCTCTGGCTAAGGTCTTGTTGTGCGCTTACATTTGCTACATCCTTCATGCAATTATCGTGTATTCACTTACTGTGTCTACGCTGGGAGGTGTCTCTCCGATTCGTTTCTTTAAGGAAATGGCACCGGCAATTACTTTTGCCTTCTCAAGCGCTTCGTCAGTGGGAACATTGCCTCTTAACATGGAGTGTACTAGAAAGCTTGGTGTTTCAAAGGAAGTATCTTCCTTTGTTCTTCCCTTGGGTGCAACAATAAATATGGACGGAACGGCAATTTATCAGGGAGTCTGTGCAATTTTTATCGCGGCTTGTTATGGCATTGACTTAACTTTTGCCCAGATGGTTTCCATTGTTCTGACGGCAACGCTTGCTTCAATAGGTACTGCAGGTGTTCCAGGTGCTGGTATGGTCATGCTTGCTATGGTATTAACTTCGGTGGGGCTTCCTGTAGACGGCATAGCCCTTGTCGCAGGGGTCGACCGTATTTTTGATATGGGGCGTACTACCCTTAACATTACCGGCGATGCTTCCTGCACTGTTATTGTTTCGAATCTTCTTAAAAAGCGGGAAGCAAAACTGACTCTTAAAAACCAACAATAATTTTTACAAGCAGCAAAGCAAGAACGATGACGATGACGGGCTTTACAATTACAGCCCCCTTCGTCATCACCAGTCCTGAGCCTATGTAGTTACCAAGCATATTGCTCAGAGCCGCTGCAATTCCTAATGGAATCAGAACCTGTCCATGTAGTAAAAATACGACTAGAGCCGCTATATTGGTGGAAAGGTTGATTACCTTTGTGTGTGCGTTTGCCCGGGCAATGGGCATATGACCAGCCACCGTAAAAGCAATAATCAAAAAAGTTCCTGTTCCTGGTCCATAAAGACCGTCGTACGCTCCGATAATAAAGGCTGAAATCAAAACTATAATGAATGTCCGCCTCGTGATAAAAAATTCTTCGCCGGAATTACTTTTAAAAAGCCTTTTATTCAATACACAGAAAGCCGCAAGGGGAAGTACGAGCAGAAGCAGATATTTAAGTATCTGCTCTGAAATCAGCAGGGAAAGACGGGCTCCGATGAAGGAGCCAAGGAAGCCAAATGCGACGGAAGGTATGGCGAGAGGAATAAAAACAAGTTTTTCCTTTATGAATCGTATGGTTGCAACGGCTGTCCCAAAAGTAGAGGAAAATTTATTCGTAGCGATTGCTGTATGGACAGGGAGACCTGCAAAAAGGTAGGCAGGCAGAGAAACAAGCCCGCCGCCTCCTGCTATGGAATCAACGAAGCCTGCAAGAAAAAGCAGAGGACAGACAATAAGAAAAGTCGTAATATTCATATTCAGATATTCTAAGGAATTCTTCTATTTACGGCAATCAGTGTATCTATAATACTGTTGTTTCCTCTGTTGCTACCAGGGGCTGTCCAATAAGTATGAGTCATCCCCGATACAACTTGCAACTGGCGTTATGGCACATAGGGCTGGTCGGAATAAAGCAGCCGCAGCAGGAGGGGATGACGCTGCTAGTGTCAGCGCATTTTTTGCACTTGTATCGTATAATATAGTGTGTGGGGCAGGGAGAAAAGCCCCGCCTGTGCTATTGCCTTGCGGGGGAATGATTTGCAGGGGAGATGGGTTACATCCAGTTAATATATTTGAACAAGGCAAGAGAATTCTTTATGATGCCCAAATTTTGCATTATTATTTCGTAGCTCTCAGATGCCGCAGGATCAGCCCTGATACTAAAGGCGATGTACAAAGCACTGCTGAGGATAAAGAGGATTATCAGTTTAGCGATAATACCTCTGGTATGAAAGCCACAGGAATATTCAAATGCAAGATAGATGAGGAAGCAGAAGGCTATAAAAAGCAGGAATTTGCTGGTCATCAGAAAACATGCCAGTAAAGTGATTGCAACCAGAAGGGCAGAGACAATTTTACGGCCGGTATTTTTTGAAAAGAGCAGGACAATCATTTTTAATACAGTGTAGATTGCCAGACCAATAACAATCACAATGTTTTTCCACATAATGGCTTTTTTAGAAAGCGATTGCAAAGTCGCATCTACCTGGAGGATGTAATTGCCGATTTTTTCGATACGGACAAAATGTTTCGGAAGGTCAGCTTCTTCAACAAAAGGTAAAATCTGGGGCTTTATTGCAATGACTACCATGGCAACAAAAATCAGGCTGGCACATACATCCAGCAGGGAAAGAAAAAACTTACGCAGACTGTCGGCAAAGGTCTGCTTTTTGGGTACGGTTACAAGAGTTTCGCTTTTGTCGGGGGAAGGGCTTTCCTCTTGGACTGCGACTTTCTTGTCGGCTTCTGCTTCTGATGCAGAGCTGCCTGTTTCAGCTTTTTCAGCTTCTGTCTGGATTTTTGACTTGTCTTTATTATTTGTCTTTGCGATTCCCAGAATTTTATCCGCAAATGACGACAGCAGATTTAAGTCACCGTCACACATGTTGCGGAAAGAAAGCAGTGGCATGGGTTTTACAAAAGCCGCTAAATCTGTCTGGGGAATTTCACCCTGCATGTAGGCAAATTTCAAAATATCGCAGAGCGTTTTTCCTTTTTCTTCCGTCAGTCCCTTTACAAAAAAAGTAAATATCCTGTCATCTGCTTTTATTTCCAGACGGGAAAGTTCTTCTGCCAGTGTTTTTGCCCCGATTGCTGAAGCGGTATCAGCAGAAAGTGCCGGACTAATCGAAAAATCAAGCGATGGACTTACATCTTTTAGCAGAGCCCCATGAATTTTTTCTCCGTTTGCCGTGATATACCAGCGCAGGGCCTTGTCTGTTACCAGGAAGCCTTTTCGTAGCAGAGGATTTGTCCACACACCACAGAGCAAAGTTTCATCTTCTGCCACTCCATATAAAATACGAAGCCATTTTTTACTTTCATTTGGAAAATCTTTTTGCAGATAAAGATTTTTTGTAGTGATGTATGCCGTAGCCATGAATTCCTCCGATAGAGATATCCTTCTATTTCAGTATAAGGGCAGATATGTATATTTTCAAATATTTTCTATCATATCACCCGCTTTTCAAGCCAGTGGCCGTGGCGGAAACGGATGTAAAAACAGATGCCACGGAAGACCCAGTCTAAATACATGGCGAACCAGATGCCGTAGAGTGCAAGGTTGGTGTTTTGGGGGAAGCGGTGCAAAAGCCAGCGGGAAATCAGAAAACTAAAGAGGACGCGGAAGACCCACATGCTGATGTTGCTCACAAGCATCGTGAACTTTGCATCACCGGCTGCACGCAGAATGTTTGGCATGGTAAAGGACATAGGCCAGAAGATAATGTTTGCTACCATACAGGTGCGGATAACACCGGTGGCAAGCAGTCGTGCCTGGTCAGAAAGATTGAACGCCCGTACCAAAAGGGGAGCGAGCACAAAGATGAGGGTAGCAACGGTAGCCATGCCAAGATAGGCTTCCTTCATCAGTTTGCGGCCGTAGGATTTTGCCTGTTCCTTTTCGTCTGCACCGATACACTGTCCAACAACGGTTACGCTTGCCAGACCGATTCCCTGTGCAGGAATATTTGAAAAACTTGCAATCGTGTTGGTGATGGCGTTTGCCGCAATGGCCGCAAGTCCAAAGCCAGACATGAATGAATACACAAGAATTTTTCCAATATGGAAGACGGAATTTTCTATGCCGCTGGGAACGGCCACTTTCAGGATTCGCCGTATCATCGAAAAGCGCAGTTCAATCCGCCAGAGTTTTTCCAGATAGATGGGGCTGTTTTTCCGCGCCGCCTTTCCCGCAAGCAGGGCAAGCATAACCGTTGCCGCCAATATTCTGCTTATGAGCGTGGCAATACCCGCACCCGCCACGCCAATTTTTGCTCCGTAAATCAGCACTGCATTTCCCCCAATGTTGGTCAGGTTCATCAGGATGCTTACTTTAAGGCTCAACCTGCTGTTTCCCATGGAACGGTAGAGGGCGGCGCAACTGCTGTAAATGGCCAGGAAGGGGAAGGAAAGCAAGACCCACACAAAGTAAATGAGGGCGTTTTCCATGACGGCGGCATCAGTCTTTCCGTAAATCAGATTGAGGATGATGTAGCGCAGGGGCATGCAGAGGACAATAATAAAGACACCTGCAAGGGCAGAAATGTAAAGCAGTTGCCTCGCCGCCACCCTCGCATCCTCCGGCGACTTGTGCCCCAGATACTGACTTGAAACCACCGCACCCCCCGTGGCAAAAGCCGCAAAGAGCTGGATAAAAAGCTGAGTCAATTGGTCAATCAGCGACACGCCCGACACGCCCGCTTCGCCAATGGAAGCCACCATTACCGTGTCACATGCACCAATCGTCATCGCCAAAAATTGCTCTGCCACTAAAGGCAGGATGAGGCGGCGCAGGTCTTTTTGGCTGAATAAAGGTTCGCTCACTTATGCCTTAAAGGACAGCGAAGGAACTGTCTTATCCGTTAGAACGGAAACATCCACGCGGTTGTAAGGAATGTTGATGCCCGCCTCGTTGAATGCCTTTACCGTCTGTACGCATACTTCGGTTTTGAGGTCAAAGAAATTCGGGCGTTCGCACCAGACAATCAGGTTCATGCCGATTCCGGAATCTTCACAGCCGGTGACCAGCACTTTTGGCGCGTAGGAGGGATTGTCCTTTACAACCGTAGCACAGCGGGCGGGAACAGTACCCAACACTTCAATAGCCTTGTCCAAATCCGTGGCATAATCAACGCTCACCTCAAAAGCATAGCGGCGATAGTCAAAAGTAGAATAGTTCATCAGTTTGGTATTGATAATGGCAGAACTGGGAATGCGGATTAACTGGTTGTTGGGTGTACGCACTTTGATAGAAAGCAGCCCAACCTTGTCCACCGTGCCAGAAACCCCGTCCACTTCAATAAAGTCACCGATTTTCATGGCCTTTTCCGTAACAATGAAGATGCCAGAAATCAAGTTGCTCACGGTAGTCTGGGCAGCAAAGCCGATGGCAACACCAGCAATACCCATGGCTCCCCAAATGGCACCCAAATTGATTCCAAACAGCCCCAGTACATACAAGACGATAAGCACGTAGAAACAGTATGACACAATCTTGGTCACCGTCTTCGTTGCCTGTGGCTCCAGTTTCTTTGCTACACCCTTTTTGATAATCATGCGGATGATGCGGTAGACACCCCAGAAAATCAGGATGGCAATCACGCCCGTTGCGAATTTAACGACATGCGCAGGTTCTTTTACATAATTGACAATCTCATTCACGTGAAAAAAATTCTGCATCTGATTCACGGTTTCATTGGCGACACTCATAGTCATGCTGGTTTCTTCCATATAAGTCTCCTATTTTTGGAAAAGCGATATTTTTTGTATTCTATCACTATTCGTATTTTTCGTCATTACCACGCAGATGTTCCATGACAGAAGTATCGTTGGGCTTAAAAATCAACCTCACCAGCCCCACAATCATCAGCACCACAAGAATACCCACAATAACCGTAGCAATAATACCAAACATAAAACCTCCAGAACCTTGATAGGGGAAAAGCCTTTCCCCTGGGGCGCACGATGTTGCGCCCGCACCCCTTTCTCCTAGGGCTGCCGCCCTAAGACCCGCTATTCATTCTTCCTGCAAATATCATTCAAAAAACACTCGTCACATTTGGGATTCCGTGCCGTGCAGATGTAGCGGCCGTGGAGAATCAGCCAGTGGTGAGCGTGCTCCATGTATTCGTCCGGAATGCGGGCCAAAAGGGACTGCTCCACAGCTTCAGGGCTTTTACCCTCTGCCAGACCGATTTTAGGACAGATTCTCAGCAGATGAGTGTCCACCGGCATAGTATGCTCTCCCCAGACAACATTCATCACCACGTTTGCAGTTTTTCGTCCTACGCCGGGCAGGGACATCAGCTCTTCGCGGCTGCGGGGCACCTGTCCGCCAAAGTCATCCAGCAGTTTCTGGCACAGGCCAATGACATGCTTTGCCTTAGACTTGTAGAGGCCGATTGATTTGATGTAGGGAATAAGACCCTCTTCTCCCAGGGCAAGGATTTTCTGCGGCGTATCGGCCACCTTGTACAATGCTTCCGTCGCAATGTTCACGCTCTTGTCCGTCGCCTGTGCGCTCAGTACCACCGCCACCAGCAGCGTAAAGGGCGACGACCAGCGCAGTTCTGATTTTGGGTTAGGATTCCGCACTTTGAATCGTTCCATCACTGTGTGGATTTCCTTCTGCGAAAGCAGTGACATAGGGGACATCCTTTTCAAAAGCAGTGGCTACGCGTTATATTTTTCTATGTCCAGCAGATTTTCCTGCCTGGCCACAATGGTTGTCACTACAGCGTCTCCCGTTACGTTTGCGGACGTCTGCATCATACCCACAAGCGGGTACAAGCCCATCACCAGACTCACGGCTTCTGCGGGAACGCCAATCTGCGGAAGTAGAATTGTCATACAGACAAGGTTTCCGCCGGGAACGCCGGGAGACCCGACCGAAAGCACCATAATCGCTATAAAGAGGGTAAGGAGCATGTGCGAAGTGACGGGGATGCTGAAGATTTTTGCCATGAATAGCGCAGTGATGATGAGCGAAATGCAGGAACCGTCCATATTGATTGTCGCACCCAAAGGCAGGGAGAAGGAGTACACTCGCTTTGAAACACCCATTTCACTGCAGTGCTTGATAGAAAAAGGCAGCGCTGGATTGCTTGCCGCCAGCGTATATGCGGAAAGCATCGCGGGATAGTATTTGCCAAGGAATTTAAAGGGATTAAGGCGGGCAAAGATTAGCAGGAGCAGCAGGTAGGCACAAATCATCAGAATATCACCCACATAAATGACCGGAACCCAGACAAACACATTCAAGAGGTGCCCCAGTTTTATGGAAAGCATCATCTTCGCCATGGCACAAAAAACGATAAGCGGAATAAAGCCCACGATTACCGTCGTGATTTTTGAAAAGACAGCATTCAGCATTACAAGCATGTTCCGTATATTCGGAAATTTCTGCGACAGACTGGCAGTGGCAAGTCCAAGGGTTACTGCCATAAAAATCAACTGCAGCATGTCTGCTTTTTGGAAGGGCGTAATGACATTGTTCGGAATGATGTTTACCAGTGTATCCTTGATGGAGAGCGTTACGCCTCCTCCTTTTGCAATGGTTGAGTTCGCCGTATCAGTTACTGAGGCAACCAGTGATGTATGACCGATGGGAAGAAGTTGATACGTGATATAGCCCACACCGATTGCAATCATGGAAGTGAACAGGTACATAGCCACTATTTTCATGGCTATGCGCCCCAGTGCCTTCAAATCGCTGAAATCGGCAAGGGCCGAGGCAATCGAACAGAATACCAAGGGCGCTACAATCATTTTGAGTGCGTTCATAAACACGGTGTATATCGGGGTAAATAAATTTGCAGAAATATTTTTTGCTGCCGGTTCGGGAAGGAATTTCTGTATGAGGAGTCCTGTGAGAACGCCTGCTACCAGTGCAAAAAGCGTAATAAGCAGAGACCGCAGGGGAGATTTTTTTACACGGATAGAAATCTTGTTTATGCCGTATTCATTGCGGATGCTGAAAGTGTCACCAAAGAGTTTTTTTAGAAGCTGCCTAATAAGCGCATTTGTCTCTTCACTTTCGAGATTGGTTTCTTCAATCAGCAGACCTTTCTGTATGTCATCGGTAGAAAAAGCGGTGCCACGGGCAGAAATTTTTATTTCGGCACTACCTAAAAAAGCTGACACGGAAACAGAAATTTTTTCTTCTGAGACTTCAGCCATTTTTGCCAGCACTTCTTCTGCCAGCAGAACCGTCCTGACCCGCTCTTTCTGCTGAATACGCTTGCGGCGCAGTTCTTCGCGGATAAAATCTACAGCCTTGCTGACTTCTGCCAGTGTGTTGGAAATTTCTAAAGTCTTCATGCTGGTCTAAACCTCTGTATTCTTTGTAGTATAGTGCAACATCATTGTTGACGCAATGAAAATTGGTATCAGCGCGCACAGAAAGCCTCTGTTTCCAAAAGACTGCCAGCAGAAGTATCCGCCGGCAACTCCTGTGTAAAAGGCAAGCAGAGTTGCTCCCATAAATTTGGCCTTGATGACTTGCGATTTGTCTCCGTTTGTCCATATTTCCGTAAGCGCGGATACAAACTGACGCACATTGTTGCTGGAAAAAATCGTGGAATTCTTGTATCCGTATGCTCCCACAAAGGCACACCACTGGAAGGGCATGGCAAACAGAGTAGGGTAGAGATAGAGCAGAACGGGCAGGCTTTTTTCTGTCGGAAAACGCCACATTGCGAGGCAGGCAAGCGCATCTATTCCCAACGCAAGCAGCCTTATGTTGATTCGAGAATGTTTTGGAAGATAATAGGCAAGGAAAATGGCAAAGGCATAGACGAAAAGTCCCGCTACATACAGCAGAACCGTCTTCCAGTCTCCCGCATAGAGACCGAATACCAGTTCCATCAGATTGACAGTCTGTGCCGAGCCGAAAGAGTGAGCCGCATTCACCAGCGGAAAAATTCCCAGCCATCCGCCAATGAGTGCGACCATGTAATGAATATGCGCCTCCCTTCTTTCCCGGGGAGTTGGGGTAATAGAATTATCTGAATTCATAGATATTTATAGAAATTTTATTAATTATAGCCTTTCAAATTAGATACTTCAAGGATGTTTTTGGGAAAAGGGACATTGACATATGAATGATTGGGTAGTACAGTAGAGTCAGAGGTAGGAAATATGACTACAATTTCTGCTAAAATTGATAATATAGACAAAAATCTCTTTGAGAATATTTTAAATTCAATAGGACTAAACGTGTCGTCTGCAATTACGGCTTTTGTAAAAGCGACAATTCGTGAAAATGGTATGCCTTTTGCGCTAAAAGCCTCCGAAGATCCTTATGTATATTCAGAGGAAAACATGAAATACTTGCGCCAGGCTGTTACTCAGATTGAATCAGGAAAAGGTCATGAACACGAATTGAGGGAGGACATTTAATGATAAAAGTCTGGGCAGTACATTATATATAGTCCAGTGTGGGACTCATTATCATCAGTAATAATATGAAACAGAAAAAAAAGGGTTGTCCAAAAGAAATGGACAACCCCTTATTCTTCCCCTGTTATTTAACCGCTTTTTTGAGGGCGTCGATTTTGTCGGTCTTTTCCCAGCTGAACTCGCTGCGGCCGAAGTGTCCGTAGGAGGCGGTGGGGCGGTAGATGGGGCGCTTTAAGTCCAGGGTCTTGATGATGCCGGCGGGGGTACAGTCAAAGACTTCCTTTACGGCCTCGCTGATTTTAAAGTCAGCAACTTTGCCGGTACCAAAGGTGTCTACCATGATAGAAACCGGGAAGGGAACGCCGATGGCATAAGCCAGCTGAACTTCACAACGGTCTGCGAGACCTGCGGCAACAACATTCTTTGCAATGTAGCGTGCCATGTAGGCGGCTGAACGGTCTACCTTGCTGGGGTCTTTACCGCTGAATGCGCCGCCACCGTGACGACCCATGCCGCCGTAGGTGTCTACAATGATTTTGCGTCCGGTAAGGCCTGTGTCGCCAAAGGGGCCGCCAACGACAAAGCGTCCTGTGGGGTTTATGAAATATTTTGTGTTCTTGTCCAGAAGACCAGTGGGTTCAAGTTCCGGCTTGATGATTTCTTCAATTACGCCTTCCTTGATGGTGTCGTAACTTACTTCCGGGTCATGCTGGTGGCTGATAACGACAGTGTCAATTCTTACAGGCTTGTGACCTTCGTATTCAATGGTGACCTGGCTTTTTGCGTCCGGGCGAAGCCATGCAATTGTCTTGTTTTTGCGAAGGCGTGTGGCACGGTGCAAAAGATTGTGAGCATACATGATGGGAGCGGGCATCAGTTCCGGGGTTTCGTTGCAGGCAAAACCGAACATCAT
>DFDV01000217.1:26050-26556 GCA_002369025.1 Treponema sp. UBA3819
CCCTGGTCTCCAGCACCCTGCTGGCCTTTGAATTCAGAAAGACCGCGGCCTTCTACACCCTGGTCAATATCAGGACTCTGTGCGTGAATCATATTCAGAACTGCCATAGAGTTGCAGTCCAGACCGTAATCAGAATTGGTGTAGCCGATGTCCTTGGCTACATCGCGGGCTACCTGCTGAAAATCAACATAGGTTTTTGTGGTAAGTTCGCCGCCGATGAGGACAAGGGCGGTAGATGCAAAGGTTTCGCAGGCTACATGACTTTCCGGGTCTTTTTCCAGACATGCGTCCAGAATAGCATCGGAAATCTGGTCACACAATTTGTCGGGGTGACCTTCGCCGACTGATTCAGATGTAAAAAGATAGTGATTGTTAGATAAGGCAGCACTCATAAAGAGCCTCCTATTTAGCATGATTTGCTGTTCCTTAGGGAACAGTCCCCGTCTGCAATTTGGATAAATCAACGGGCTGATTGGTAGTTTGAGTATACAACAAATTAATAAAAG
>DFDV01000162.1:0-15594 GCA_002369025.1 Treponema sp. UBA3819
TACTTTTTCCCTGTCCGTTTTCACCCACAAAAAAAATTTCTTTTGAAAGCAAACTTATAGTTTCATTAGTGAGATTGCGATAGTTATAATACGAAACAGAAAGGACAGGCATCTGCCTTAATTACGCCATCTGCATCGGCATGATGATGTGAAAGTAATCTTCCGCAGGTTCCGGACGCAATGTTACCGCTTTCATAGCCTCAGAGAATTCAAATGTAATTCTTTCGCTGTTGATTACTTTAAGCGGTTCTTCAACATAATGATAATTCATTGCAATTGTGATTTCCTGTCCGTTGTACTGGCAGGGGAATTCTTCTTTAGCATCACCCAAATCAGATTCCTGTGATGTTACCGTAAGAACACCCGGAATAGCCGTAAGGAAAATACGTCCTGCTTTTTTATCTACCATGAGTGATGTGCGTTTAAGAGCATCCATCAAATCACTTTTCTGTACCTGAAAGCTGTTGGGCTGTGATTCAGGAATAACACGCTGATAATTTGGAAACTGACCGTCAAGCAGAGTAGAAGACAGTTCATAGTTTGCAAAACGGAAGAAAATCATTTTATCTACAATAGCGATAGAAACATTTCCTTCATCTGAAGCGTGCTTTGCTACAATGTTCAATACTTTCGGATGTACGATTGCTGACGGAAAATCCATTGCTCCTTCAAGCAGTGTTTTGGAAGCATAGGCAAGACGACGACCATCTGTTGCAACCAGCACCAGATTGTTTTCTTTCTTTTCAAAATATACGCCGTTCATAAAGTAGCGTGTCTCATCTTCACTTACAGCAAAAGATGTCTGTGCAATCATGGACTTAAATTCTTTTCCGGGAACTTCAAAGAAGGGTACTTCCTGTACTGCAGGGAATTCAGGGAACTTATCCTGAGACATACATTTAAGCTGGAATTTAATTTTCTTTGCTGTATGACGAATGATTGCTATTGTCTGAGTATCTTTCTGTTCAAGATTAAATTCAATTTCACCAGCAGGGAGAGAAGAAAGAATACCCATAAATTTATCACAGAAAATAGTTGTTGAACCTTCTTCCTGAATATCAACGGGAATCTTTGTTTCAAAATTTACTTTTATATCAGTTGCTTTAATAACAAGCGTATTGTTTTGTGCAATTATCATGACATTAGAAAGAATTGAAAGAGCACTTTTTGTAGAAATGATTTCCTGTGCAATTGCAATTTCGCTAATCATAGCATCGCGGTCAAAAGTAAATTTCATTTTTTTCTCCCTGGTTTTGTTTTACACAAATCCTATTTATATTAAATTTATAAATTTAAGTAGTAGTAATAGTAGGCTCTGTGAATTTGTGGAAAACATATGTAAGTCTTTATAATGTAATCATTTAGAAAATGGAAAACTTTTACATTATAATCCACAGGTTTTCAACTTTTCCACAGTTTTGTAAGTTATCCACAACTTATCACCATAATTGTATCACACTTTACACAATTTGTCTTTATTTTTTATAGTCCTTTATTTCCCTCATAAGCTGCTGAATTGTAGTATCTAGAGAAGAATCAGTTTTTATGCAGTTGCTGATTTTTTCATAGGAATGCATCATTGTAGAGTGATCACGTCCACCAAATTCACCTGCAAGTTCAGGATAAGAATATTCAGTAAGGTTTCTTGCTATGTAAACTGCTATCTGGCGAGGTATGGCAAATTTTGGAGAACGTTTATTACTCTTGATATCTGATATAGAAATGTTGTAATGATTGGCAACTACTTTTTGAATATTTTCAACAGTAATTGAGCCTGAAAGAGGAGAACTGAAAATATCCCTTAACTGCTGCTGGGCAATTTCTATCGTTACATTTTTTCCAACAAGTTCTGCATAACCAATCATTTTGGTAAGGCATCCTTCAAGGTCACGGACATTTGTCTGTACATTCTTTGCGATGTAATCTATTACGTCATCAGATATACGATTTATAGTAGCAGCAGAAAACTGATTTGTTTCCAGAAGGAGTTCTTTTTTCTTTTCAAGAATTGCCCGGCGGGTTTCATAATTTGGAGGCTGCAGGTCAATGTTAAGACCGCGGGAAAATCGTGTACTCAAGCGAGGTTCAATAAATTTAAGTTCAGTAATAGGACGGTCACAGGTAAAAACCATCTGACAATTTCTATCGTATAAAGCGTTAAAAGTATAAAACAATTCTTCCTGAGTAGAATCTTTATCTTTTAAGAAATGAATATCATCCAAAAGAAGTACATCAAGTTTGCGGTATTTGTTCTTAAATTTTTCAGTCGTTTGAGTGCGTACGGCTGTGATGAATTCGTTGGTAAATGTTTCTGTACTGATATAGCAGATTTTACATTTATCACCTTTTTCTTTGTAAATGTAGTTTCCGATGGATTGCATCAGATGTGTTTTACCAAGACCAACTCCACCGTAAATCAAAATGGGATTATATGCTTTGCCCGGATTTTTTGCAGCGGCTAGAGATGCATTAAAGGCATAGAGGCTGTTTTCTCCAGGAACGAAATTTTCAAAAGTATAGTCTTCCCTCAACTGAGGATGTTTTTTTACCGGAATGACAGCTTCTTTATAGTCAGCATTCTTTTCTTCTTTTGGTACATCATATATCTGTGTGGTCTGTACAGAATCTGAACTTTTAACCGGTTCGTTGTTTAAAATGTATTTAAGCTTTATAGACTGACCTGTGAGTTCCTGAATTTTCTGTTCGATTTTAGATGTAACGTTGCGGGAATCCATCTGCTGGTGCATAAATTCAGACGCTACAGAAACGGTGATTTCAGAAATGGTATCTTCTACATAAGAAATTTTGAACCAAAGAAGAAATTCATTTTCTTTGCCCGCTGCTTTATATTCTTCATGGATTTGTTTTATTGCTTCGTCGAAAAAGACACGATAATTCTGTTCAGCCATTCCATTATTATATCTCACCTTTACTTTTTCTTCAATTATGGGTATATTAAAATACCTTTTATATCTTCTTATATAATTAAAGTAAAAGAAATCTTATCTTTAAGGAATAAAAAGTGACAGCATCCTATTCAGCAGGAAATATTCAGGTTTTAAAAGGACTTGAAGCCGTTCGTAAACGCCCTGGCATGTATATCGGTTCAACAGGTCCGCGTGGATTACATCATCTGGTATACGAAGTAGTTGATAACTCTATTGACGAAGCCATGGCAGGCTTTTGTGATACAATTACTGTTGCTCTCGAAAAGGACGACATTGTTCGTGTAGAAGATAATGGTCGTGGTATTCCGGTTGATATGCATCCCACAGAACATGTTAGTGCACTGGAACTTGTTCTGACCCGTCTGCATGCCGGTGGTAAATTTGATAAAGGTTCATACAAGGTTTCCGGCGGTTTGCATGGTGTAGGTGTATCCTGTGTAAATGCACTTTCTGTCTGGCTTGAAGCAACTGTAGATCGCGACGGAAAAAAATATTGTCAGAAATATGCTATTGGTGTTCCTAAAACAAAAGTAGAAGAAATTGGAACAAGTGACCGCCACGGAACAACAATCCGCTGGAAGGCAGACAGCAGCATTTTTACAGAGACTACAACATACGATTTTGACGTGCTTAAAACTCGTCTGCGTGAACTTGCTTTTTTGAACAGTGGCATTACGATTATTTTCCGTGATGAACGTCTGGAAACACCCAAAGAAGAAATTCTTAAATTTGAAGGCGGTATTGTTCAGTACGTCAAGGAAATGAACAGCCATAAGCAGAGTAAATTCTATCTGCCTGCAGAGCCGATTTACATCACTGGTGAAAAAGATGATGTCATTACGGAACTCGCTTTTCAGTACAATTCCGGATTTGACGAAAGTATCAACACTTATGTAAATGATATCAATACGCGTGATGGCGGTACTCACCTGGAAGGATTTAAGTCCGCACTTACTTTTGTATTGAACAAAGCACTTGATTCAAACGACAAATTGAAAAAGCGTCTGGACAAGGATGAAAAATTAACAGGCGATGATGTTCGTGCAGGTATTGTAACCGTTCTTTCCATGAAAGTGCCTGAGCCTGAATTTGAAGGTCAGACAAAGGAAAAACTGGGAAATACCGAAGTCCGCACGATTGTTGATGCGCTTGTAAAAGAAAAGCTGACAATCTTCTTTGAGCAGAATCCGGCTGTACTGGAAAAAGTGCTTGAAAAGGCAATTGCCGAAGCTTCTGCACGAATTGCCGCTAGAAAGGCAAAAGATGCCAGCCGCAAAAAGACTCTCTCTGACGGATTTGGTTTGCCGGAAAAACTGGCAGACTGTTCATTAAAAGATCCAGAGCAGTGTGAAGTCTACATTGTTGAGGGAGACTCTGCAGGCGGTTCAGCCAAAAAAGGCCGTGACCCAAAAACACAGGCTATTCTTCCTTTGTGGGGAAAAATGCTTAATGTTGAAAAAGTCCGTCCGGAAAAAGTCATGAATAACGACAAGCTGGAACCGGTCATTGCTTCTCTTGGTGCAGGATTTGGCAAGGACTTTAACATTGAAAAACTCCGCTACCATAAAATCATTATCATGGCTGATGCTGATGTTGACGGTTCTCATATCCGCACACTGCTTTTAACATTCTTCTTCCGTTATATGCCACAGCTTATTGAGCACGGCTATGTATATCTTGCCATGCCGCCCCTCTATAAAGTACAGAAAGGAAAAACTGCCCTCTATGCATATTCTGACGAAGAAAGAGACAGAATTCTTGCCGGCTTTAAGAAGGAAGATCCTGATGCTGTCATTGAAAATCCAAATGATGAAAATGCAGCAGCAGAAGATAATGCAACAGATACAAAAAAGAAAAAGAGCAAGATTGACGTACAGCGCTATAAAGGTCTTGGTGAAATGGATGGAAAACAGTTGTGGGAAACAACAATGGATCCCGCTCACCGAAAGATGCGTGTTGTTACCATTCCCGATGCCATGGCAGCAGATAAAATCTTCACAGTCTGTATGGGCGAGGAAGTAGAACCCCGTCGCCAGTTTATTGAAGAAAATTCAAGTTACGCAAATCTGGACATTTAGGATAAAAAGATGCTAGAAGAAACCAAAACACCAGAAGGTGGAACAGTAATAAAAATCCCGATTGAAACCGAAGTAAAGCAGGCATATATTGACTACTCTATGTCGGTTATTGTGCAGCGTGCTCTTCCTGATGTGCGTGACGGACTTAAACCAGTTCATCGCCGCATTATGTATGCAATGGATACGCTTCACCTTGCAAGTGGCGGAAAGACAAAAAAATGTGCAACAATCGTTGGTGAAGTACTTGGTCACTATCATCCTCACGGAGATGCATCTGTTTATGACGCCCTGGTTCGTCTTGGACAGGATTTTGCACAGCGCTATACAACGGTAACACCACAGGGTAACTTTGGTACGATTGCCGGTGACCCGCCTGCAGCCTATCGTTACACTGAGGCAAAGATGTCTCGTGTTACAGAAGAAATGGTTTCTGACATTTCCAAGAACACAGTAGACATGGTTCGTAATTTTGACGATACCACAAATGAACCTGCAGTTCTTCCGTCAAAATTTCCCTTCCTGCTCTGTAACGGAACAACGGGTATTGCTGTTGGTATGGCAACAAATATGCCTACCCACAATTTGCGCGAAGTGGCAGCCGCAATATCTGCATATATCGACAACAATGAAATTTCTATAGATGAACTGATGCACTACATCAAGGGACCTGACTTTCCGACAGGCGGCATAATTTATGGTCGCGACGGGATTAAAAAAGCATATAAAACAGGCCGCGGAAAAATTACAATCCGTTCAAAATTTACTATAGAAACAGACCGCCATGGCCGCGAAAGCATTGTCTTTACCGAAGTGCCCTATGGCATAAACACGACAAATATTATCCGCAGAATCAAAGAGCTTATCCGGGACAAGCAGATTGAAGGTGTAACAAACGCCAATGATGAATCATCTGACCGCTCGGGTATGCGCATTGTTGTGGATTTGAAAAAAGGTGCAATTACAAAAGTTGTATTGAATCATCTTTTTGCAAAGACAGATTTACAGTCAAACTTTGGCGTAATTAACCTTGCCCTTGTACCTCAGGAAAAGGATGGCAAACCCCGTTATGATGAACCCGGAATGCTTACTCTTAAGCCGAATTACCTCAAACCGGAAGTTCTGAACTTAAAGCAGCTTATCCAGCATTTTGTTAATCATCGTGACGAAGTAATTACCCGCCGTACGATTTATGATTTGAAGGTTGCTAAACATCGTATGCACATTTTGCAGGCTCTCATTAAGGCTATCAACAATATCGACGAAGTAATCCAGATTATTAAGTCAAGTCTGAATACCGAAGAAGCAAAACTGCGGTTGGAAAAACGATTTGATTTTGATGACGAACAGGCACAAGCAATCGTGGACATGCAGCTTAAACGTCTTACGCATTTGCAGATTGAAGACTTGCAGAGAGAAATCCGCGAGCTTCAGGCATTGATTGACCATCTGGAAGATTTACTTGCCCATCACGAAAAGATTCTTGCGATTATCAAAGACGAGACAAATGAACTTGCCGAAAAATATGGCGATGATCGCAGGACAGAAATTGTTGCTGATGAAGTCGAAGAAATCAATATGGAAGATATGATTAAGGAAGAAGAAGTCGTCGTGATGATTTCTAAACTTGGTTATATCAAGCGTGTACCGCTTACAGCATACAAGAGTCAGAGCCGTGGCGGAAAGGGCAGCATGAGCGCTAACCTTGTTGAAGATGACTATATAAATCAGATATTTATAGCCACTACACATTCGTATATCACTTTTATTACCAACGAAGGAAAAGCGTATTGGGTCAAAGTGCATGAAATTCCTGAAGCCAGCCGTGGCAGTCGTGGCTCACACATCAAGTCTCTGCTGGCCGTTTCTGCAAACGAAGAGATTACAACCATTGTAACAATGAAGGAATTTAACGCCGACCTGAACATCTTTATGGCAACAGCAAATGGTGTTGTTAAAAAGACACCGATTACGGAATTTGCAAATGCCAAGACTCGTGGTGTTATTGCTATCAAACTGGAAGAAGGCGACAAGCTGGTATCTTCCATTATGACCAGCGGAAAAGACGAACTAATGTTAGTTACCCGCAGAGGTCAGGCATTGCGCATAACAGAAGAAGATGTTCGTCCGATGGGTCGTTCCAGCCGTGGCGTAACAGGTATTCGTCTTTCTGGTGGTGATGAACTTTCTGCAGCTCTTTGTGTTAAGCCCAACATGAGTGCTCTGGTTATCACAGAAAAAGGATACGGCAAACGCGTAGACTTTAATGAATACAGTGCTCACGGACGGGGAACCGGCGGACAGAAAATCTTTGGCAATGTTGAGGACAAGGGTGAGATAATTGGAGCCCTTTCTGTTGCTGATACTGATGAAGTAGTTTGTATGACAAGCCAGGGCAAGACCCTGCGTATTCAGGCAGATACTATTTCTAAGCAGGGCAGAAGCGCATCTGGTACAAGAGTCATAAACATCGAGTCACCAGACTACGTTGTCGGAATAGACCGCGTTGCAAAAGAAGAAGAAAAAAATTCAGAAAAAAGTGAAGAAAAATAAAAAATCCTGCTGACAAAGAAAAGTAATTTTCGTATAATGTCATCAAGTGGGAACTTTATAAAATACCATCAGGCAGCCGGAAAAACATGAGGTTTTTCCGGTTTTTTTATTGAGGGTTTATTACAAACCCTCAAAACGGCGAAGTCAAGGCTTTAAGCGTTAGCGTGCCTTGTCTCGACGTATTTACAGCCCGTATGCGTAAAGAAGAACTTTTATCATAAAAGAATAACATGATTTTCAGATAAAAAGGCCTTGTCTGCACAACCTGTGGATAACTTGGGAAAAAAACAGGGGAAAAATTTACAAATTCAAAACAAATTTGTAAATTCTTGAAATACAAGAATTTAGCAGAATTCTGGTGATTTACAGAAAAAATGCTGATTGTGGATAACTTGTGAACAAATTTTATATAATCTAAGATTTCAAAACAGCCAGTTGGCGGATACAGAACACTGTGAAAATACAGGAGATTAAGAATAAATATTCTGGAAGATTCTTTTACAGACAAAGTGTTTCACGTGAAACAAAGAATGAAACCACAGATAAGCACGAATTTTCACAGATAGGGCACAGATAATAAAATATAAAGATACCTGTTCAATCTGTGTGCTCTGTGTTTATCTGTGTCAAAAATCTCGCTTCTCTGTCCTGTCTGTGCGTATACTTCGCTTATGTTCCATTTGTGTAAGCAGAAGGTTTTTGCGTATGTGCCAGAGACACGAAAGAAGCTGCAAAGAAAGAAACCACAGATGAGCACAGATTTTCACAAATAGGGCACGGATAATATAATAATAGTATTCGTTTTTCATCTGTATATATCACCGTCTATCTGCGAGTATCTGTGTCAAACAGCATGTCATTGAGATTTATATGTTTCACGTGAAACAAAGAATGAAACCACAGATGAGCACGGATTTTCACAGATAAGGCTCGGATTTTCACAGATAAGGCACAGATAATAAAATATAAATATCCGTGACACATTTGTGTGCATCTGCGTTTATCTGTGCGTATCTGTGTCATAATCTCGCATTTCATTCCTGTCTGCGCCTGTATTTTTCTGATGCGTAAAAGATACTTATTGATAATCAGATGTTTCACGTGAAACACAAATGTGGGGTGATATTAAAACAAACGATTGTTCGGTAGGGTTTAAACTGCCAACTGTTCGTCAGTATGGCGCAGAATGGCAGTTTTATTTGAGCTTCAGGCGCAGAAGTTTTGAGCCGCGGCTGGGAGACCACAAGGCCTTTCTTTTTTCGGGCAATGTGTTGATATTGTCACTCTTAAAGCCAAGACTTTCAAACCAGTCGGTCGTCTGCGTTGTAAGAACAAAAACGCTATCTAACGATAGTTGTTTTGCGCGGCTGATAAGGAAATCCATGATTTTTGGGCCAATTCCAATGTGTGCGCAGGTTTCATCTACAGCGACGGCGGCAATTTCTGCTTGTTTATTGTCGTATACATGAAGGGCTGAACAGGCACGGATGCCACCGTCCAGTTCATAGACAATGTAGTCATTTAGCTGAGTTTCCAGCTGTTCTTCTGAGCGAGGAAGTAAAATGCCTTTCTTAACGAACGGTTGTATGAGTGTAAGAACTCCTGCGATATCATTTCTTTCCATAGCGCGAAGTTTTCCATAGTTGCTGGAATAAATCATCGTACCGGAACCAAGATCGCTAAAGATTTCACAAGGTAAGGTACCGTTGAGAGAACTGTTCAAAATGTGTACGCGGGTAACGCCCTCCAGACAGGCTGTTTTTCCCAAACGAACGATAGATAGAATGTGTTCGCGCAAATCCTGTGTATCTGTCATTTCCTTGTGAGCAGAAATGTTTTCTTTGTTTGTAGATAACAAACGGTCAGCAGTTTTATTTTCTGCGGAAGTATTTGCGTTCAGGAAGGAGTCTACTTCTTCGATATTCATGGCAGGGATGCAGCCTTCGGGAGACGTACCAATTTCCTGGGGAAGCGTAAAATATTCTGCGGAAATTTCTGCATCAGGAACAAGGAAGAAAAGTTTGTCTGCCTGCATGTGGACGGCAATTTGAGAAGCCAGCTGCATGGAAGATATGTTGTAAGGCTTTCCCGAAAGGCTCCAGCCGATACAGGGGAAAATGGGAATGAATCCGTTGGAAAGAACTGTACGAATTGTGTCGTCGTCAATTTTGTCAATTTCTCCGGCACAACCATAGTCTGTTCCGTCAAGAACACCTTTTGCCCGGGCGCGTACCCAGTTGCCTATAACGGCTGTCAGATGTTCACCGGCCAGACTGGACATAACGATGTTGGACACATCAAAGGCGGCAGTTTTTATGAGTGGCATTGCTTCGTCACCGGTAATGCGGAATCCGTTCTTGCGCTCCCAGCTGATATTGTTATCTCTAAGAATTTTATCAATGTGCTTGTGTGCGCCAGGCACCAGAATAACCCGCAGGCCAGCTTCATGAATCAGGGAGATATCACGGATATGGCTTGCCCATAAGGGAGAGTCAATAATGCGGTCATCCAGATAAATGACGACAGCGGCATCCTTAAAGCGACTGATATAGCGGATAACATCGCGGATATGTTCTGCCCGCGTAAAAATTGCCTGTTCTTCCATAACATAAAAGTATATAAAGAGCGCGGGGAAAAGTCTATAGAAGTTAGCAGATGCTTACTTTCCTCCTGACTTACTTTTTATTCATAGACACCGCAACGCTAATTCGCTATACTGATAGAACTAAGTTCTTTCTATTCTATGAGGTAAAAAAATGCCAAAAATTGAAGTAAACGAAAAACTCTTTTTTAATCTTCTTGGAACAAAATATGACTACGACACGCTGGAACGCAAACTGGTCTGTGGCAAGGCAGAACTGGATGAAAAGCCTGACATGTCACAGCCGGCAGACGAGCGCGTAATTAAGATTGAATTGAACGACACCAACCGCCCGGACTTGTGGTCTACAGGTGGTGTTGCCCGCCAGCTTCGTATGCACAACGGCGGAAAACATTCTGACTATTCAAAGTTCCTTTCACGCAAGGGTGGCATTAAAGACTGCGGCGAGCGAGTTGCTTATGTGGAGGCAGATGTAAAGGAAGTTCGTCCCTACATGGTTTCTTTTGTTATCAGCGGAAAGGCGATTGATGATCCCATGCTGAAGGACATTATTCAGACACAGGAAAAACTCTGCTGGAACTTTGGTCGCAAGCGCAAGACGATTTCTATGGGTGTCTATCGGGTAGGCGACATTAAGTGGCCGGTTCACTACACTGCAGTTGATCCGGACAAAACATCATTTGTTCCGCTTGGCTGTACAGAGCCGATGACCTGCCGCCAGATTCTGACCGACCATCCCAAAGGAAAAGATTTTGGCTGGATTCTTGAAGGTGCAAAAAAATTCCCGCTCCTTAAAGATGATAACGGCGAAGTAATGAGTATGGCACCGATTATCAACAGTGCTACACTGGGTGCCGTAAAAGTTGGCGATACAGGATTGATGGTGGAACTGACCGGTTCAGAAATGGAAGGTCTGATTCTTTCTGCGAACATTGTAGCCTGTGACTTTGCTGACGCCGGCTACGAAATTCTTCCGGTAAAAGTTGTACATCCTTATGACACAGGTTTTGGAAAGGAAATTACTGTTCCCTTCTTCTTCCAGCAGGATACAAAGGCAAAGCTGTCTGCAATTAACAAACTGCTTGGTGAAAAACTGACCAAAGCACAGGTTCTGGATGCATTGAGCCGCATGGACGACACGGTGGCCACAAAGGATTTGAAAGACGATGTAGAGTTTACGATTACTCCGCCACCCTACCGCAACGACTTCCTGCATGAAGTAGACGTGATTGAGGACGTGATGATTGGTCTGGGTCTGGACTACTTTAAGCCCCAGCGTCCCAACGATTTTACCGTAGGTAAACTTTCTGACGTAACGATTTTCAGCCGCAAGGCAAAAGAACTGATGGTTGGTTTGGGCTATCAGGAAATGATTTTTAACTATCTGGGAAGCAAGCGCGATTACATTGACCGCATGAATATTGATGACAAGGATGTAATTGAAATTGCAAACCCGATGAGTGAAAACTATCAGTATGTCCGTCCGTCAATTATTGCATCATTGCTTCGTGCAGAAAGCGCGGCAGCAAATGCAATCTTCCCGCATAAGATTTTTGAGATTGGTAAGGTAGCTTTCCTGGAGCCCAGCGAAAATACCGGAACAAAGACAATCCAGTCTTTGGGCTTTATGACTGCTGCAAACAACGCAAACTTTAACGACCTTGCAAGTGAAGTTTCTTCGCTTCTTTACTTCCTTGACCACAAGTATGAAGTGAAGGAAGTTGAAGATCCCCGCTTTATACCGGGCCGTCAGGCAGCAATCATGGTGAATGGAAAACAGGTGGGTGTCTTTGGTGAAGTACATCCGCAGGTTCTGGAGAACTGGCAGATTAGCGTTCCCTGTGTAGCAGGTGAATTGAATCTTGAAGAATTAATGTAAAGTGCAGACCCTTACCGGTACTCGCTGACATCGAGGATAGAAGATAAATACTTGCTGTCGGCGGATTGTGTATTTGGTAAAGCGATTTACACTTTTATGTGGATGCAGGAGAAGGATTCGTAAGCCGTGTACCATAAAAAGGACTTGACGTTTTCCTAGAGTCTCCCTGTGTCTGTAAAGGCTGGCGGTAAGTTTTATCGGCAGCCTCTTTTTTTGGGAAAAGACGAATGCAGAAAATTGACTATCAGAAAGAACTTGACGAAATTCTCAAAGCAATCACGGTAAAAATGCAGGATGGAGCTAAGAAAGAGACTCTGCTCCTGCATGCCTGTTGTGCCCCCTGCAGTTCCTACGTGATAGAGTATCTTTCAAACTATTTTGACATTACAATTTTTTACTATAATCCCAATATTCATCCCCAGGCAGAATATGAACGGCGGCTTGCAGAACTGAAAAAGTTTTTGACCCAGTTTCCGCTTGCGGTTCAAAATGCCGTAAAACTGGTAGTAGCAGATTATAACCCGGAAGATTATTTTATAGCAACTAACGTTCGTTCGGAAACAGAGTTACAGACAGAAGCGGAAAAAGGTGAACGTTGCCGCCGTTGTTATGAGTTCCGTATGAAAAAAGCCTGGAACTACGCCTGCCAGCATTCCTTTGACTGGTTTACTACAACGCTGAGTATAAGCCCTCATAAAGACGCAGAAAAAATCAATACGATTGGAAAAGAACTGGAAGGACAAATTATACAAACTAACGATAGTTTTGTAAATCATTTGACAAATCCCGGAACAAAATTCCTGCCGTCTAACTTTAAGAAAAAGGGCGGCTATTTGCGGAGTACACAATTGAGCAGTGAGTATGGCTTGTGGCGGCAGGACTATTGTGGCTGCGTGTATTCACAGCGACCGCGCTAAGGATAGGAGCGGCGCGAAGGAAGTGAAGCGTACCGCAGGTATGAGCGCAAGCGAACCGCGGATAGCCTGACCCGAAGGGGAGCGCCCGAATATTGATAAATTTTAATTTACATTTTATACTTTAAGCATGACGGAATTAACAAGTAAACAGAGAAAAGTATTGGAAAAATTTGCACAGCCTATGAGCGCAATGGTGCAGATTGGTGGTGCAGGTTTGACTGAGGCACAGGTGGCACAGATTGATCGCTGTCTGGCTGACCATGAACTGATAAAAGTAAAATTCAATGAGTTTAAGGACGACAAAAAAGATTTGACCGGTGAAGTGGTGCAGAAAACGGATGCTACGCTGGTACGGATTATCGGCAATGTGGCTATTCTCTATCGTCCTGCTGAAAAGGCTGATGACCGGCAATACGAAAAGGCATTGAAAAAAGCATAAGATTTGTGTCTTTTTTTCTACAGAAGTTTTATATAGATAGGAGCGTATTTGTTATGAAAATGACGAAAATGGTATGTGCGGCTGGTCTGCTTGCGTGTGCAGGAACTTTTCTTTCATGTATGAGTACAGGTACTTCAAATACAAAGGTAGAGCGTATTGAAGCCAGCCAGGTTCAGGATTTGAGCGGCTACTGGAATGATAAAGACGTACAGATTGTTTGCGAAGGCCTGATTAATGAATGTGTAGCCTCTCCGAGAATCAGCCAGTTTAGTGCAAAACATAACCGGGCGCCGATTGTAAAACTGGGAAAAATTACAAACAACAGCGTAGAAAAAATTGATACGGTAATTGTAGCAAATAAATTCCGCAGTGCCATTATCAACAACGGTGTAATGGAATTTGTGGCAAGTGATGACGAAGTAGCGGCAATCCGTAACGAACGCAATCAGCAGGAAGACTATGCAAACCCGTCAACAGCTGCGGCTCAGGGAAATGAGACTGGAGCGGACTATCTGCTGCAGGGAAGTATCCGTACGCTGGTGGACGAAATTGACGGCAAAAAGACCCGTACATATTATGTGAATGCGGAACTGCATGACATTGAAACAACAAAGATTTTGTGGTCTTCTGAAAACTCAATTCGCAAATTTATCAAAACAAAATAAGGCTTGTCCTGACGGCGGAGGCTTTTTATGAAACGAATTTTTCCTGCGGGCTTAACATGTGTGACGGCGATTGTGGCGCTTTCTCTTTTGTCATGTGCTTCTACAGGAAAAAAAGTTTCTGCTTCTGTGGGTGCAGGTGCGCCAAAATGGATAGAACTGCCGGGAGCAGTCTACGCATATACAGATTATATTGCCCAGGTTGGCAATGCGTCAGATAAGGACAGCGCAGAACTTGCGGCGGTTCAGAAAATTGCGGCACTCTTTGGGCAGGATATTACATCGGCTGGAAGTGCTTCCAAAAGGATGGAGCAGGCACAGAAAGATGGCGAAGTTGCTACAGTAGTATCTTCAAGTGATTTAAATCAGAAAATACAGCAGACCATACGGCAGGACAATCTGATTGGAATAAAGATTGCGGAAACCTGGCTGGATTCTGGCCGGAATACATGGTATGCACTGGCTGTGCTGAATCGTGCAGAAGCGGCACAAATCTACACTACGATGATAGACAAAAACAATGCGACCATAAAGAAGCTTTGTGCAACCTTAAAGCCGGTAACCATTTATACATACGCCAATATTTCTTTTGCAAAAGATATTGCAGAACAGAATAAAAGATATATTAATCACCTTTTTGTAATTATGCCGGAAACAGGACGCCAAAAGGCGGCTGAATCAATTACTCCGGAAGAACTGTCCTTACAGGCTCATAAACTGGCAACAGAAATTCCGGTATATGTGCAGATTGAAAATGACAGAAACAAACGCATTGCAACTTCTTTTGAAAAGACGCTTTCTGAACTTGGCTTTAATTCTACCGCGGGAAGAAATGCCCCCTACACGCTGACAGGCTCTCTCTATCTTGCAGAAACTACTTCCGCAAAGAAAGACGTATATTATTCGGAATATCTGGTTCAGTGCAATGTGCGGGATATTTCCTCTCAGCAGAATGTTTGTACCTGGTCCTTGAGCGGAAGGGATGGTTCCAAGTCTCCGGAAAATGCAGAAAACCGGGCTTTAACAAGTGCTGCCAGAAAAATTGAAGATCAGTTTGAAGTGGCTCTGCTGCAGAGCATTAAAAATCTTCCTCAATAATAGACTTTTATATTTGTGTCCGATATACTTTTTACATTATGAAAATAGAACATAAATCATATTACTCTGATAAAATTCGTGCCATTGATGCAAAATTTGAAGCCCAGCGCATAGCATTTTCTCCACTGACTTTTCAGGCAATCCGGGCCTTTTTGGAACTTGGTTTGCTGCGGCGGATAGATGAGGCAGGCGACGAAGGCATTACAGTTAAAGAGCTGGCAAAAGATTCTGGTATCAGTGAATATGGTGTGGGTGTTCTGGCGGAAATGGCTTTGGGCATGGGTGTGATAAAACTGAATGCAGAAGCAGCCGAAAGAGATGAAGAAAAATTGATTTTGGGAAAAATCGGCTGGTTTTTGCTGGAAGACGACCTTACCCGGGTAAATTTTGATTTTAACAATGATATCTGCTATAAAGGTGC
>DFDV01000162.1:15708-22200 GCA_002369025.1 Treponema sp. UBA3819
GAACAGTGGACAACGCTGTATGAGGCTCTTGCTACATTGCCTGAGCGTGAAAAAAAGAGCTGGTTTTCTTTTGACCATTTTTACTCTGATGTCGCCTTTCCTGAGGCTTTGCCCATTGTGTATGCAAAAAAGCCAAAGCATCTTTTTGACATTGGCGGCAACACGGCAAAATGGGCCATTGCTTCCTGCAAGTACAATCCGGACGTTCAGGTGACGATTATTGACTTACCGGGGCAGACGGCAGTTGCGCTTGACAATGCCGCTAAAGCAGGTTTTTCAGACAGGATAAAGGCAGTTTCTGGAAATGTGCTGGATGAAACGACAAAACTGCCGGACGGGGCAGATGCGGTGTGGATGAGCCAGTTTTTGGACTGCTTTTCGCTTCATCAGATTACCAAGATACTGACAAAGATTCATAAGAGCATAACGGCAGACACGGATGTGTGGATTATGGAGCCCTTGTGGGATATGCAGCCTTTTGAAGGTTCCGCATATTCTCTGCAGGCAACATCATTGTATTTTACCTGTATTGCAAACGGAAACAGCAAAATGTACCGCTATGGTGAACTGGTAGAGGCTGTGGAAAAGGCTGGATTTGTACTGGTGACGGCACATCACAAACTGGGTACAAATTTTTATTCCCTTTTGAATTTCAGGAAAAAATAAGTGTTTGAAAATCTTTTTATAACCAGTTTCGCTTGTTATAAGCCGCCTGTGGATTCTCCAAAAGAATCACCTAAACTGGATTACGTGGACCCTCTCTTCAAGAGACGATTAAGTCAGCTTTCTCGGATGACGATTGAAGTGGTAAAGCAGGTAAAAGATAATGCTCCTGAAGCAAAGATTTTTTTTACTTCATACAGGGGAGAAATTGGACGCCAGCTAAAAATTAACCGTGGTCTTGTGGATGATTATGACATTTTGCCGGCGCAGTTTTCTCTGTCAGTATTCAATACTCCGCCTGCAGTGGCAACAATTGCGCTGGGAATGAAAAATGGTTATAGCGCAGTCTATCCCAGCCAGGGGCGGCTCTATGATGCTTTTGTGGCAGGGGTTTCACCACTGCTGGCTGGACTGGAAAAAAAGGTAATTTTTGTATATGGCGATGAATTGATTCCTCAGGAATACCAGCCGATAGAAAATCAGAAAGAAAAGGAATTTTTTCCCTTTGCCTTTGCCATGGTAATTTCTACTGAAAAAGAGGCTGGCAGGCTGGCTCTGCCAGAAGAAGTGGAAAAGATGACGGCAGAGGATTTTTACGAATATCTTGCAAAAGGGGATAAGAGCAATGGCTAATTCTGAAGAAAGCAGGACAAAAATAGAAGACAACGACTCAGAAATGCAGATGGCGGCCGGTCCCATCAACGAAGACCTTGATGCCATAATAGAACCTAAACTCTTTGAAAATCCCCCGCCTGTAAGGAATTATCCCGTCTACTGGCTGCGGATTTGTTCTAAACTTCTTTCTTTCGGGCTCTTTGGCATTGGAGCGGCACTCATTTCTGTAGTAGCATTTCCAGTTATGAAGCTGCTCTTTCCAAACCCAAAACGCTTTCGTAAGGCAGGGCATCATTTTATTTCTGTGATGTTCAGGTTTTTCACGTTCTATATGACGGTGACCGGATGTTCTTATCTGACTGCGTCAGACAGGAAAAAATTCCGTACATTAAAGTCCTGCGTGATAGTGGCCAATCATCCTTCCATTCTGGATGTAGTAATGTTGATTTCTTTGATTCCGAATGCAGACTGTATTGTTAATGCATACCTGGGCGGAAAAAACATTCTGCATATTATTGTACAGCAATTATACATTCCAACTTCACTGAGCCATGAAGAAATTATGAGCAGGTGTTCTGAAAGCCTTCACGATGGAAACTGCATTATAATTTTCCCGGAAGGAACGCGAAGTTTGCCGGGAGGACAGCATCCGTATAAAAAAGGTGCCGCCCGCATTGCATTGACTTCGGGCTGTCCGATTGTACCGGTATATATGGGTGGAAATGATAAGCGTGGGCTTCGTAAACATGATCCCTGGCTTACCTACAACACAAGAAAAATGTATCACTATGCGGTATATATGAAGGATGAAATTTCTCCGGAGCCCTTTAAGGATTTACCGGAGCCTGCTGCCGCAAAACGCATCACTCAGAAAATACATGAAGTTCTTTGTGATGAAGCAAATATGGAATATATTGAACTCTACAAATAAAAAAACTGGTCATCGAAAAGAAGTGCAATTAACTCCTTACGGTGACCAGTTCTTTTTTTAGCAGAAAAACTTTTATTAGTCTTTCATAGCCTTGTATTCTTCAAATTTCTGCAAGGTTTCAGGGGCTACCTTTTTGTCAATCAGACTGACGATGATGGTTGCCAGCAGACAGAAGAGGAAGCCAGGCAGAATTTCGTAAATATCAAAAATACCGCCGTGAACTGAATGCCAGAAGATAACGGTAAATGCACCTGTGATAAGGCCGACAAATGCACCGTTGCGAGTTGTACCTTTCCAGAACAAAGCAAGCAGGATAAGGGGTCCGATTGTTGAACCAAAGCCGGCCCAGGCGTAACTAACCAGACTAAAGATAGAAGAGTTCTGATCAAGCGCGATAATAAAGGCGATGGCAGCGATTACAAAAACGGTAATACGGCTGACAGCAAGAACTTCTTTGTCGCTTGCATTCGGTTTAAAGAGACCCTTGTACAAGTCCTGGCTGAATGAAGAAGATGCAACCAGCAGCTGACTGTCTGCGGTACTCATAGCCGCTGCAAGGATAGCACAAAGGAAAATGCCTGCGATGAAAGCGGGGAACATCAGTTTGATTGATTCACTGAAAACGGTTTCTGCAGCGGATGTATTCAAAATGTTGGGCAGGTAAACGGTACCAAGAGAACCAACGATAACGGCAACACTGAGGGCAACGATAACCCAAATGATTGCAATGCGGCGGGAAAGTTTGATTTCTCCTGCTGAGCGGATGCCCATAAAGCGGACGATAAAGTGGGGCATTCCAAAGTAGCCGAGTCCCCAGACAACGGAAGAAATAACTGCAACAATACCGAAGTTCTGGTTGCGGGTAAAGGCATCCTGCATTTTTTCGCTAAAACTGTTAAACTCGCCGGACATTGCGCGGTGGCTGAAGTCATGGATTTTTTCCAGTGCATTAGCGGGACCGCCAAGAACAACAAGCATGACAACAACTGTAATCATCAGTGCGATGAACATCAGAGTGCCCTGTACAAAATCTGTTGAACAGACTGCACGGTAGCCGCCCATAATCGTGTAGGAAAGGATAACGATAAGTCCAATAACCAGACCTGCATGATAAGGAAGTCCAAAGACTGAATTGAACAGTTTGGCACAGGCAACAAAACCAGATGCAACATAGATAGTGAAGAAGAGGAGGTTGAAAACAACCATGATTGAAGAAATCAGGTGTTTTTTGTCATTGAAACGATTTGTCAAAAATTCAGGAATGGTAATGGAGTTTCCAAAAGCAACAGTACATTTGCGTAGTGGCTTTGCAACAATCAGCCAGCTTAAATACGTACCGACTGCAAGACCGACAGCCGTCCAAAAGGCTTCTTTCATACCGCCCAGATATGCCAGACCCGGTAAACCCATCAGAAGCCAGCCGCTCATGTCAGAGGCTTCTGCACTTAAGGCAGTCATCCAGGGACCGAGCTCTCTGCCACCTAGAAAGAAATCACCTGCGCTTGAATTTTTTTTCAGATTGCGCAGACCGATAAAGACCATAAAGCCCAGATACAGTGCAAATGCAAGTATAAGGGCAATCGTTGAAACAGACATTTTTTCTCCTATAAAAACACCGCGTTAGCGGTCGTGCAGGAGGCACGAAATCGCAGTTTTGCCAACGGCAAAATCTGCAAATGATAAAAAGTACAAGGAAGTACTTTTTATCATGCCTCCTATTAAACTCCGCTGTTTAAATTATACTTCTATTATTTAGTAATTTTAAAATGCTTGCAAGAGGGCGTGAGAAAAATGAACTTGTCAGCCGGACGCTTCAGTTAGAATAATTGGGCGATGAGATAGTCGCTTTCTGGGGTAAAAGGCTGCCTGTCAAAACTGCCGTAGAAGTTGCACTGGGTAAATCCGGCATCCATTGCGAAAGACTGAATTTCTTTTGCGGTAAGAGGATAAATGGGGATGTCTTTCATAACAGGCAGCATTTTGCCATTGCCGGTTTGCAGATTGAGCTGGAGGGATTTATTGCCCTTGTCATCGGTCCAGATTTGTGTATACAAGGCCGTACGGATGCTCTTGCGGTCTGGAAGAGTAGCCATAGGAACTGCAGAAAATTTATCCATATTGGGAAGAGACAGGATAAGCTGACCTTTTTCTGTGAGGAGCTGCTTGCAGTCATAGAAAAGCTTTTTGAGCAAGGTCTCATCATGAGTGAGGAGGATACGGCCGTTGAGCATGGTGACAATATTGTAAAAACCTTTTCCAAGGAATCTGCCCATTTCAAGAGGGGTCATCTGGAAGAAGCGTATGGACATAAGTTGAGTACGTCTCCTGCGATTAGCAGAGGCAAGGAGTTCTGGAGAAGATTCAAGACCTGTAACATCTATTCCGTCTACAGCAAGACCATGTTCAAAAGTACCGGTACCGCATTCAATGCTCAGCAATTTTACCGGCTGCTGATACATATTGATTGATTCGGCAAAGAACTTTTTTTGATCTTCGGAAACAGGATATAATTCATCATAGTACTCAACTATGTTCTGATTCACTTCCATAATATTCATTATAAAATCAATTTGATAATTTGCAATAAATTTTTATAGGAAAGTACGAGTATATTTTGTTAAAGTGAAAGTTATATGTTGGAATTCTTGGAAAATTAGTATAAAATAAAACAATATTCAGTAAGCAATGAGGTACTATGCTTAACATTAATAACAATATGACAGCGGTAAAGAAGGCTGTTCTTGTCCGCCTGGTGCAACTGCAACTTGAAGGAAAACTGGAATCTGAAATTGACAACATTCCAGATGAACTCGTTCCAGCTGATGCTATGCCCGTACGCTATTCACTTGCACATGACAAAGATGTGATTAAGGCACGTGTACTGGCAGAAATGGGTATTTCTTTGGAAACAGCGGATATAACGAAGCCGCTTTCCAGTTATGTAGCCGAGGCAATGAATCGGGAAAAACCGACATGGCCGGTAATGACGATGTTGCCGAATGCATGTCACGGTTGTAAGACGGCACATTTTTTTCCGACAGATGCATGTCAGGGTTGTGAAGGCCGCCCCTGTGCGGTGAACTGTCCGAAACAGGCGATTGAAATTGTGGATCATCGCGCCCATATTGATCAGCGCAAGTGTATTAAATGCGGCCTGTGTCAGCAGAACTGTCAGTATCATGCGATTGTAAAATTTACACCGCCATGTGAAACAGCATGTCCGGTAGGGGCAATTTCAAAGGATGCATACGGCATTGAACACATTGACTATGAGAAATGTATTTTCTGCGGTGCATGTACAAGAGAATGTCCCTTTGGCGCAATGCAGCCCAAAAGTCAGCTGACCGATGTAATCCGTCAGATTATGAACGGTAAGAGAGTACACGCCATGTATGCTCCGGCAATTGGTGCTCAGTTCAGGGCCCAGCCAGGACAGCTGGAAGGTGCTCTTCTGGCAGCAGGCTTTACAAAGGCATGGGAAGTTGCTATTGGTGCAGACATTACTGCAGACAATGAAGCAAAAGAATTTGAAGAGCGCATGGAAAAGGGTGAAAAAATGATGACCACCAGCTGCTGCCCGGCCTGGGTACGTCTGGCACAGGTGCATATTCCCGATATTCTTCCTGCTGTAAGTTCAACAGGAAGTCCAATGCATTACAATGGTGAGCTTTCAAAAAAGGATGACCCCGAATGCGTAACTGTATTCATCGGTCCCTGTGTTGCAAAACGCCGCGAAGGCTTTGACGATGAATTCATTGACTATGTTCTGACTGTGGATGAGGTGGATGCACTCTTTACCGCCAAGGGCATAGACATTACCAAGATGGAAGCAAAACCCGGAAAGTATTTGCCGACAGTGAGCGGCAGAAACTTTGCAAAAACCGGTGGCGTAGCAGAAAGTGTTCGTTTGCGCCTGAAGGATGAATCTATTCTGAAGCCTTATGTGGTAAACGGAATGACTGCTCCAATGGTAAAACAGCTGCAGATGTGGGGCAGAATGGTGGCGGGTGCAGTACCTTTCCCGCCCAGCGCACCCAACATGGTAGAAGTAATGTGCTGTGAAGGTGGCTGTATTGCAGGTCCTGGCATTATTACCAATCCAAAATTAGGCGGCGGTTTGCTGATGAAATATGCAAACTCCGGTTCATTGCCACCGATTGGCGGAAAACCGGTAGCCTGTGATATGGACTCTGTAATTCAGGGTGAAAAAGAATAGACTGCTAAAATGAAAGAGGACTGCGAATGAGCAGTCCTCTTTTGTTATTGAGGGTTTATTACAACCC
>DFDV01000162.1:22254-32821 GCA_002369025.1 Treponema sp. UBA3819
AACCCTCAAAACGGCGAAGTCAAGGCTTTAAGCGTTAGCGTGCCTTGACTCGACGTATTATTACTTTTTATTTTCCAGGGTGGAACATGCAAGACGGAAACCAAGAGTACTGCCTTTTGCCTGTTCTGAAGCAGAACTGCGGAAAAATACACCGCATTGTGTCTGGTCATCAAGCCAGCTGCCGCCACGCTTTACATGGAGCAAACCTGATTCTGCACCTTTTGGATTTTTTTGGGCAGTAACCCGGTAATTTTCAAATAAATCCCAGCACCATTCTTCTACGTTACCACTCATATCGTAGAAACCAAGTGAATTTGGCTTTTTCATTCCGACATCATGGGTGGTGATATCGCTGTTTTCCCCATACCATGCTACTTCGTTGATGTCATTGCTGCCGGAATAACGGAAAGGTAGAAGCCTTTCGCCGCCTCTTGCTGCATATTCCCATTCTGCCTCTGTTGGCAGCCGGTAGCCGTTTGCCTTCCAGTCACAGGAGAAATTTGACCAGGCAAAATTGTCCAGGGTAATTGAGTCTAAATCAATAATGGAACCCGCTCTATAGCAGGGAGTTTTGTTTTCGGCAAGACTCAGGGCATTGCAGAAAATGATTGCATCATGCCAGGTAATGCTTTCTATTGGCTTGTTTTCTCCCCGCATTTTTGAAGGATTTCTTTGCATTATCTGTTTGTAGAGGGACTGGGTGACCTGAATATTTGCTAAATAAAAATCATCAAGTTTAACTGTATGTGCGCCGTGAAATTCATTTCCCATAGTAAATTCACCACCGCGGACATAAACCATTTTCAGCTCTGGAGGAGTATAATTTGCTATATCTGCAACGGCATATGTAACTTTACAGGCAGTTCCACATTTTGGACAGTATTTAAAGTTGCCAGAAAACTGTAGATTACACTTGGGGCACTTTGTAATGGGAATCAAAAGATTTTGGCAGACAGGACAGGATGTATCACTCGGACCGACTGGGCTTCCACAAGATAAACAGACTTTCATACATATAACTATAGCATGGAGAATAACTTATTGACAATAGAATAAAAACAGAAGAAAATAAGATATCATTGTTGAAAAGGAATATATATGACAATTAATGAGACAGAAAATGACAGCATGTCTAAAACACTGGTAGTTACTGGTCGTCTGGATACAACAACATCACCTCTTCTTGAAAAAAGAATAAAGGAAATATTACCCGGCATTCTGGAGCTGGTTTTGGATTTGTCTGGAGTAGAATATCTTTCTTCAGCAGGTCTGCGTGTTATTCTTTCAACACAGAAAATGTCTGTAAAAGGCAAGCGCTTTTTAATAAAGAGACCGAGTAATTTTTGTATGCAGGTTTTTGATGCAACCGGTATGACAGGTCTTCTGTCTATTGTCCGGTAACATCAGTCAATAATTTTTGTCAAAGTAAGAGTATTCTTTCCGTCTACATGGGCATAAGTAACTTTGTCCATGTATTTTTTTGTCAGAAAGATACCCCAGCCGCCAATACCGCGTTCTTCAATGGCAGCAGTTGGATCCGGGTCTGGACGGGCGAGAGGGTCAAAGGGAACGCCAGAATCCTTAAAGACAATGATGAGCTGATTTTGATTATTTTCGTTCTTTTCAACAGAACATAAGATTTCAACATCTCCGGTATCTGGTGCATAAGCGTAGTGAGCGATGTTTACGAAAATTTCTTCTACAGCCAAATCAAGTTGAAAATCAAATGTTGGCGGATAGTCAAATCCGTCAAGTTGAGAATGTATGAATTGATTAATAATATCGAGATTAGTATCTACTGCCTGAATCACAAGGTTTGCCATAAATTGCTCCATTATTTATAGATAAAATCCAGCATAGTAATATCATCAAACTGATCTGCATTACCTGTAAATAAATCAATATCCTCTCTTATTGATTTTACAGTGTCTTTTGCATTCAAGGCAAGTGTTTTTTTTGCACTTTCTAACAATCGGGCCTCAGAAAAAAGTTCATTTTCAGTATTTGTGGCTTCAGTTACTCCATCCGTGTAGATTAAGAGACGGTCACCATGGCGGAGGGTGATAGTGTGTTCATCATAGCTGGTATTTTCTATAGCACCAAGCATGAGGTTTGCTTTTGTTTCCAGATATTTGAATTGACCGTCAGCATAGAGGATTGCATGGGGATGGGCAGAATTGGCAAAGCGGAGTTCTCCCGTGCTGAGGGTGAGGATTCCCAGCCAGCAGGTGACAAACATGGAGGAAGCATTGTTTTCGCACAACTGATTGTTTGTGGTCCGGAGAATTTCTGACGGGGAAAGATGCTGAACGCCATGAGATGTAAGCAGGGTTTTTGTAATGACCATGAAAAGGGCTGCGGGAACGCCTTTGCCGGAGACATCGCCTACAGAAAGCAAAAGGTGGTCATCATCAATCATAAAATAATCGTACAAATCGCCACCGACCTCTTTTGCCGGTTCCATGCTTGCAAAGAGATCAAAATCATTACGGTCCGGGTATGCAGGATAATCGGTGGGAAGCATATTTGCCTGAATTTCGGTGGCAACATTGAGCTCCGTGCTGATACGCTGATTTTCTGCAGTCATGGTGGTGAGCTCGTTAATGTAATTGGTCATGTCTATGCTCATTTTTTCGACAGACCGGGCCAGAATGCCAAATTCATCTTTGTTGCGGACTTTTTTTAATGCGCCGGTAAGGGCACCGCCATGTTCTGCAAAGTGTGATGTTTCAAAAGTGATGAAATGCAGAGGGCGGAGAATGTTAAAGATAATCATAAAAATGTAGATTACTACGATGACAAGTGTTATGACGATGGATGTTATAAATGTAGCCCGCAGATAACGCTGACGGAGGAAAATAGGCTCGGTCATAGTTTTTTTGACAAAGAGGGCGGCAACTACTTCACCATTGGATTTTTTTACGGGAACGCCACTCAAAACATAGGGACCGGACTCGTCATCGTCAATATATTCTGAATGGTTTATGCCCAAATCGTAAACGAGCATCAGATTATCGTGAATGGATTCTTTACCGAAGAGTGATTTTGTTTCTCTTGAGCCCAGGGGATGCGGGGTAGCGGTAAAATTGACAGATGTGTTTGCAGTTTCAAAAATGTAGATATAGGAATTGTACTCTTCATTTTCCGGGATGATAACTGAAATAGACTCCAGGTAGCCGACATCAGTAATGTAGCGGAGTTTTTCATTTGTGGCTTTCCATTCTTCGTCGGCGTGATGGGTCTGGGCGTATTCGGAAATTTTATCCGGATTGATATATGAAAGTGCAGTATAGGCAAACTGGTTTGAAAACTTTGTATATTCGGTATCAGAAAGATTTTTGAATTCAGTATATCCGATGAAACCGATTGCACAGGCAACAAGTGCACAAAAGAGAATGACATAAGCGGGCATACGGAAAGAAATGCTCTTAAAGAAATTAAATTTTTTCATACATTCAGTATATAATGGAAATAGGGAAAATAAAACCCCCGCGCATGAACTGCATGACTGACGGACATGGCGGGGGAAAATGCAAAGGCCTTGCGGTCTTCAGGAACTGAATGCTTACACTTTAGAAGAAATACTGTCCTGTACGCACTTTATTTCGTCTTTGACTTCGTAGCCTGCCCATTCACTGTTGATAATGGTGATGGCACGTTCTACGGTAGCGTGAAATGCGGTCATGCCGTGTAGTGTAATAACATTGTTACGGACAAGAACCCACAGTTCATCAATGCGTAAATTGTGCTCAAAAACCAACTTGTTTGTAATTTTTTGCGCCAAGATAAGTTCACCAATACGCTGTTCACCCAGTATTTCCACCTCATCAGAGATATTGTTCTTGATGCCGGCCACAATCATTTCCGCAACCATATCAGGATTGAGAGAGGCGGTGTTGATGGTGGCATGAATGAGCGAATGGTCGTTCAAATCATAGTGAAAGCAACTTTTATAGAATGCCCGCTGCCGTTTGTCGGATTCAATGAGCATTTTGAGTGCCACCTTGTCGGAATCAGTGTTTACCAACGATTTGATGTGTTCCAAGCGTTTTTCCTGTGTGGAAACAAAACGTATGGTGAGGTGATTCGGCATGTCACGCAAAAAGAGGAATGCCCCGCGTCCCATGATAACGCAATTATTTTGCTGAGCCATTTCAAGGATGACCATGCTCAGATAGTTCAGATACTGATCACGCAACTTGGAAAAGCGGTCGAAGAAATTGGGCTTGCGTTCATCGTATTTTTTTAGTTCCTCTTTGGTAAAACCTTTTTCGATGATGCGCTGCTCAATTTCTTTGCGGCTATAAAATGTGTACCCCAAGCGGCGGGCAATGAGCATACCGATTTCATCACCCATGGATCCTGATTGTCTTGTAAGCGTGATGATAGCCATCGTTATACTTCCTCCGCTTTGCTTACAAAGCAGGCAATTCCTTCCGTCCTGTATTTGTCGCGCAGTTTCCAGACGATGTCTTTAATCTTTTCGCAGTCGCTTTCGTTACAGTAAATGATGAACATAACATTGAGCTGCGGCCAGATGGCGTCGCCCAGACAGGGGTTTGAGTAACCCGCGCCCATGACGGCGGCCAGTTTGGTATAGCGTGCCGCAACTTTCTGCTCGTCAAATTCCTGGCGGAAGTCTTCTTCCAGTGCCTGCGTACAGATAATATCTACACGGCAAACACTGCCTGCTGGAGCAAAGCGTTCGTCATCTTTTTTGCTTTTGAGTGGCGCGGGAGTAAAATCAACGCGTTCTTTTTTTGTATCTTTAGCCATAGTTATTTTTCCTCCGTTGCATTTTCTTGTGCTTGAGCCGTTTCTGCTGCCTGGGCTTTTGCCTTTGCTTCTGCTTCAGCCTGAGCTTTTGCGGCACGTTCTGCGGCAAGGGCTTCTTCCTGAGCCTTAGCCTGTTTTGCCTTTTCTTCAGCGGCTGCCTGTTCTTTTGCAGTTTCATTGGCGGCTTCCTGTGCGGCTGCCAGCTGTGCGGCCAGTTTACCTGCCTTGATGCGCTGTTTTTCAGCCTTTGCGGCCAGTTTTGCGGCACGACGCTGTTCTCTTGCACTCATCGAGTTATCGGAAATCAGTCCGTCACTTGCAATACCCTGTCGTGCGGCTTTTTTTGCTGCTTTTCTGAGGCGGCGTGCGTTAAAGATGTAGTAAACCGTTGGCATGAGGAAGAGGGTCATCAATGAACCGAATGTCATACCACCAAAGACCGTAAGAGAAATAGGCTGCATTGACTGAGAACCTTCTCCGGGGAAGAATGCCATAGGAGCAAGAGAAATAACAGTGGTCAATGTAGACATCAAAATCGGGCGCAGACGGTTACGGGCTGCCTCAACACAGGCTTCTTCCAGACCAAGACCACGCTTGCGGAGAAGGTTGGTGTAGTCAACAAGAACGATACCGTTATTAACGATAGTACCAACCAGAACGAGCATACCCATAATTGTAATCAGGTTCAGCTGGTTGCCGGAAAGTCCGTAAATTATCATAACGCCGATGAATGACAAAGGAATCGTAAAGATAACGATGAATGGATCCAGCAGGGATTCAAACTGACTTGCCATGACGACGAAAACCAGAATAGCGGCAATCAGAATAATCAGGCCGAAGTTTGCGGCAGCTTCCATCATATCTGCATAGTCACCGCTGAATGAAATCGTTACATTTTCATCCTTGGGGATATTGTCGTCTATCAGCTGTTTGAGACCAGACTGAACTTTATCCAGTGAAAGACCGGAAACAGGTTTACCAGTTACATGGATAATACGTGCCTGATTTTCGCGGTAAATCGTAACAGGAGCAGTAGACTGAATGTAGCGGGCAAAGCTGGAAAGGGGAATGCGCTGTCCCTGTGAATTGACCACAGAAATTTCGTCCAAATCTGCCAGTTTTGACTTGTCTTTCTCCGGCAGGCGAACGATAACATCAATATCCTTACCGTTCTTTGTCAGGCGGCTTGCTGTAGAACCGTTGATTGCACCCTTAATGTCGGCTTCAACACCATGGATATTCAAACCAAACTGATACATTCGGTCGCGGTCGAAGATGATTTCTGCCTGGGGCAAACCGTCTTCCTGATCGCTCGTAACTTCTGTAACAAGGTCTGTAGCCTTTTCTTTGAGCAGTTCTGTAATCTGTGCTGCAGTTGTGCGGACCAGATTCAGGTCATCACTCTTGATGTCGATACTCATACCGCTGGAGCTGGAAGCACTGTTCATGTTTGTACCGAATTTGAGCGTTGCACCCGGGAAGAGGTTAAAGTAACGGCGCAGTTTGTCTTTTGCGCTCTTTTCATTGTCCCATCCCTTCTGACGTTCTTTTTCTGCATACAGCATGAAGGTAACAGAACCGGTGTTTGTTTCTGAGCTTGCACTCATCATTGAAGTACCGCCAACAGTGACAGAGGTGTATTTTACGCCTTTCAAATCCTGCAGAGCCATATTTTCAAATTCGCGCAGGGTGTCTTCCGTGACTTCAAGGCGGGTACCCTTTGCCAGTTCCATGTTTACCTGAACGGAGTTAGCCGCACTTTCCGGCATGAAGACAAAGCCTACAAGCTTAACGGCTGCGATGGAAAGGAAGAAGAGAATGACCAGAACACCGATGCTCAGTTTGCGGTGATGCAGAACCCAGGAAACGCCCTTTGCATAGGTGTTTTCCATGTTGAAGAAGAAACGGTTGAATGCACGGTTTACTTTATCGCCAGTGCTGTCACCAGAGTCGTCAATTTTGTCGATGCGGAGGTATTTTGAAGTCAAAACCGGCACCAGACAGATTGCAACAAAGAGAGAACACATAAGTGAGAAGATAATCGTGTATGCAAGGTCGTGGAACATCTGTCCCATAATGCCAAGCTTAGACTGGAACATCAGCATCGGAAGGAAGATACATACTGAAGTAAGAGTGGACGATGTGATGGACATAGCCATTTCCTGTGAACCGAGGATAGCGGCTACTTTTGGCTTAGCATCGCGCTGGCGGTAAGAATAGATATTTTCCAGAACAACGATGGAGTTATCAACTAGCATACCTATACCCAGCAGGAGGCCGACCATTGAGATTGAGTTAATTGTGATTCCCTTAAAGTACATCAGGAAGAGGGTAATCAGAACGGAAATCGGAATTGCAAGACCTACAATAATTGTACTCTTGAGTGAGCGCAGGAAGATGAAAAGGACTGCAATAGCCAGCAAAGCACCCTGAATAACAGATGAAACAACTTCCATAATTGTCTGTTCAATGATGTCTGTTGTGTTGTAGGTTTCGGTCAGACCGACATCAGTTGGCAATTCAGCCTTAAGGGTTACCAGAGCCTTGCGCACATTTTTTGCTGCACTAACGGAGTTCTTTCCACTCTGCTTCTGAATCATCAGCATAACGGAGGGATTTCCGTCCAGATAAGCCAGCGTGCTTTCATCCTTGTAGCCTTCATAAACATCGGCAATATCACGCAGACGGACAGTACGAACATCAGGTGCATTAAATCCGTCGCTGGCACTTACCTTGTATGAGATAACAGTGTTTTTCAGGTCATCAATATTCTGATACTTACCGTTTGCTTTGATCGTGTAGTTGATGTCACCACTGGTGATGACACCGCCGGAAGACTGAATGTTCTGGGCACCAATCATCTGCACAACAGAAGAGATGGAAAGTCCGTAAGCTTCCAGACGGTCGCGGGGAATTTCAACATTGATGGATTTTTCGCGTCCACCAATAACATTTGCAGATGCAACACCGTCCAGCTGTTCAAGACGCGGCTGAATAACATCTTCTGCAAACTGGCGCAACTCTTCCGGTGTACGGCTTCCCTGAACTGCCAGCATCATAATCGGCATCATGGAAGGATCCATGCGGATTGTAATAGGGCTGTCCGCATCTTCCGGTAAATATCGCCGCACCATATCTATTTTGTCTCGTATGTCGTTGGCCGCCGCGTCTAGATTCGTGCCAAATTCAAATTGCAGGATGACCAGCGACACGCCCGACTGTGAACGGGACTGCATTTTTTTAAGACCACTCAAACCGGAAAGCGAACTTTCCAATGTGCGCGTCAAACTCTGTTCAATTTCTTCCGGACCTGCGTTTCCGTAGGTGGTATATACAATCATGTAGGGCAAGTCCATATCCGGATACATATCAACCGGAAGACTTTTTGTACAATAGATGCCCAGACCAATCAACACCAAGAAGATAAGCAATGTTGTGGTGGGCTTATTAACACATCTTTCTGATAGTGTCATACAATCTCCTATAAAAAATCCGCTAAACTTCGCAAAAATTCCGCCTTAGCGGTTGTGCAGGTAATCGCAGCACCGCTTTATGCGGGCACGACCTTCACATATTCGTTTACTTTGCTGCGTCTGTTGTAGAAATAATGTTTACCTGGGCGCCATCATTCAAAAGAGACTGACCTTTGATGATGATTTCATCGCCTGCAGAAAGCCCCTCTGTGATTTCAGTTTTGTTATCAACAGAGATACCTACTTTTACAGACTGCAAACGTACAGAGGCATTCTTTTTGCCTTCCTTGTGATTTGCTACTACGAATACATAGGGCTTGCCGTCACGCATAACGATTGCCGCATTCGGAATGACGATTGCATCTTTTACGCTGTCAGTAACCAGTTGTACGCGGGAGTACATACCCACTTTAATGCGGCTGTCCGGAGGAACGATGCGCAGTTTGATTGCCATGGTACGGGTAGAAGTGTCCAGAACCGGGCTGACTTCAAAAACCTTTGCATTAAAATCTACACCGGGATATGCGTCAAAAGTAACAAGAGCCGTCTGACCCTGCTTGATGCGGCTGATAAAGCGTTCCGCCACATTTACCTTGATTTGCAGTTCATCGGTCTGGGCAATGCGGGCAATAGTGACTGCCTGGCTAACAGTTGCGCCAATTGTCGGCGGAATGGAAGTAATGCGTCCTGCAATTGGAGCGCGAACCGGGCTTTCGCTGTAGTTCATACCGGGACGGCTTGCGTCTACATAGGCAAGAACCTGATTCTTTGTAACACGATCACCAACATTTACCAGAATACGGGAAATTTTTCCTGCCTGGTCAGGCATTACATTGACTGCAGAAACAGAATCTACGTCTCCGCCAAATTCCAGATATTCATCCAGATTGCCCTGTGTTGTTTTGTATGAACTGACGGCGTAAATAATTTCCGCCTCATCCATTGTCTTTGAGTCAGCCCCGCCTTTTTTACAGCCGACTGCTGTCAGAAGACTTGCTGCTGATAAAACGGCTATAGCCGCTCTTGTTATTTTTTTCATAGGTATTCCCCCTTATTTCCTTAGTTAGTGCTTATTTTTGCTGTATTTTCTGCCGGAGCTCCTGCATTTGCGGGGCGTGAAAGGCCGACATTCAGTGCTTTTTCCAAATCCATGAGCGCAGAAATATAGTTGAACTTCTGGCTCAGCTGACCGAGTTTTGCCTGGTTGAGCTGGGCTTCACGATCGCGCAAATCCAGCAATTCAATGGTACCGTTGCGATACTGGCGGGCAGACATGTCGTATGAGCGCTGTGCCAGTGTAACGTTGCGGCCCATGGCAACAATCTGTTCGCGAGCTTGATTAAGTGTATCTACCGTCTGGCGAACTTCAACTTTCTGGTTTTCAAGCAGAGTTTCCAGAGCAATTTCCAGTTTTGCAATATTAGCCCGGATATCCGCAGCAGACTGGCGGTTCTTAGACCAGGGAAGCATATTGGTGATGTTCCATGCAAGGGTAAAACTTAAAGCACCTTTGTCTGTCCAGTTGCTGCCCGTTCCCCATTTGTCAAAGTCCAATGCATAGGGAGCAAGTGTTGGCTGCCATGCGTAACTAATAACCAGTGCCGGAGTCCAAGTAGACAGATTGTTTGCGCTCAACTGGATTTTCAGCAGCTCAAGGTTGCTTCTTATTGCCTGAATATCCAGGTTATTTCCGCCGTAGCGGGCAAGCAGGTCTTCTGTATTTGCGTCGATGTAGGTCGGCTCAATTGAACCCACCAGTTCCAGTTTTGTACCTACGGGATAGCCCATCAAAAATGCAAAAGTGTCCAGCGTCTGTTCCAGTTCCAGTTCAGCCGTTTCTACTTCTGGAATTTCATTCTGGTAGGTAACCTGTGCGCTCAGCATGGAAATTTCCGGCACCAGACCGTTATGATAGTTTGTTTCCGCCTGTACAGCGCGCTGACGGGCATTTTCCAGAGAAGTCTTTTGAATTTTCAGGCTTTCCTGTTGCAAAAGAAGTGCATAGAACAATTTGCGAATCTGTGTGCTTACTTCGCGCTGGCTCTGTTCCCAGCTGATTTTTCCGCCTTCGTAATTTGCCTTTGCGGCGCGCACACCCTGAATCATTGCCAGGCTGAGGTTCCAGGTGACACCAACCTTGCCTACAGCCGCCCAGTGCAGGCTTTCATTTTTTTCCATGCCAGCGGCTTTTGCGGCGGCCTCTCCATTTGCGTAGGCTTTCCAGTTACCTGTCGCCGCCGCCGCACCCATGCCAGCCCCAGATACAATGGAACTCCATGTTGAATCAGCATTCGTTGTCCTGTTCATCGTTCCAGAAA
>DFDV01000175.1:0-1302 GCA_002369025.1 Treponema sp. UBA3819
CGATGTGCGCCATAATACCGATATTGCGCATTTTTTCCAATGAAATCATATATGTACCCAAAAATTAAAAATTTCCTTTCATTATAAAAAAAATCCCCCGTCTGTGTCAAATAACAGTTACAGGATATCAAGGGGTAACCACGGATGAACGGAGATTAACACAGTTACAGAATATCAAGGGGTAACCACGGATGAACGGAGATTAACACAGATGAGACTCAGATAATAAATAAAAAAAAATCCGCGTCCCATCCGTGTGCATCTGTGTCTATCCGTGTCAAAAAATCCGCGTCCCATCCGTGTGCATCTGTGTCTATCCGTGTCAAAAAAAACGTATCTGCGTCAAAGAAAGAGGATAGATTTGATAACAATTCTCATATTGACATTTTTTGGGCAATCTTTATAATTTGATAATCATTTTCAAATTAGTGGTAAAGTGATGATTAAGGCAAAATATCGTACACGACAACAGGAACTGCTCCTCTCCTACCTGCGGGAAACAAAAGGCAGACACTTTACGGCAGAAGATGTGCGCGCGCATTTTGAAAAGACCAGTTCCGCAATAGGAACTGCTACCGTCTACCGGCATCTGGAAAAACTGGTAGCGGACGGCATGGTAACAAAATATGTGATAGACGAACATTCTGCTGCCTGCTTTGAGTATGTGGGAGACTCTTGTCATGAGGAGGAAGAAGAACACTTTCACCTCAAATGCGAAGTCTGCGGAGCCCTCATTCATCTGGAATGTGAGGAGCTTGCCTGTATCAGCGCCCACTTAAAAAAAGACCACGGCTTTACGCTGAACCCCTTCCGCACTGTCTTTTACGGCACATGCGAAAAATGTCAGCAGAAAAGCCTGGAAAAATAAAGCATTAAAACGGAGCAAAAAAATGAAAAAAACTACTATACTATTTGTGTTTGCAAGTCTTTTCTGTCTCTTTTCATGCAGCAAAAAAACAGCGGACGGAAAACTCAACATAGTCACCACAATCTTCCCCGAATATGACTGGGTGCAGAACATTCTGGGCGACAAGGCCGAAGAAGCCAGCATTACCCTGCTGCTTGATAACGGCGTAGACCTGCACAGTTACAATCCCAGCGTACAGGACATGGCAAAACTGTCTGCCGCAGACCTCTTTATCTATGCGGGAGGCGAAAGCGACGGCTGGGTGGAAGACGCACTCAAAAGCGTAAAGAACAAAGACATAAAGACAATCAGCCTGCTGGAAGTGCTGGGAGACAGGGCAAAGGAAGAAGAATCTGTTGAAGGCATGCAGGAAGAAGACCACCATCACCACGAAG
>DFDV01000175.1:1399-10689 GCA_002369025.1 Treponema sp. UBA3819
CATGACCATGAAGGCGAAGATGAACACCATCACGAAGACGAGCATGAATACGACGAGCATGTGTGGCTGAGCCTGAAGAACGCCCGCATTCTCTGTCAGGCAATTACCAAAGTCCTCTGCACTATTGATGAAAAAAATGCAGACAGCTACAAGGCAAACTTTGCCGCCTACAGCGAAAAACTTTCTTCACTGGACAAGGAATACGAAGAGACCGTAAAAAATGCGGCATGCAAAACACTGCTCTTTGGCGACCGCTTCCCCTTCCGATACCTTACAGATGACTACGGACTTTCCTACTATGCGGCATTTGCGGGCTGTTCAGCAGAAACCGAAGCAAGCTTTAAGACCATCGCATTTTTGTCCGCAAAGACAGATGAACTTTTTCTTCCCGCAGTCTGCCAGATTGAAAGCGGAAACGGAAAAATTGCAGAGACTATCATCCAGAATACAAAAGCCAAAAAGGCAAAAGTGCTTACCCTTGACTCCATGCAGTCCACAACAAAGGCTGATATCGCAAACGGAACAAGCTATCTGTCCATCATGCAGAAAAACCTTGAAGTGCTCAAAGAGGCTCTGGGAGAATAGCCTGAAAAATCCGGGCAGAAAGGAATGAATATGATTATAAGATGTGACAATGTGACAGTCGGATATGAGGGAGCCGGTGTTGCCCGTAACATTACTTTTACGGTAAACGAAGGGGACTATCTCTGCGTTGTGGGAGAGAACGGCGCAGGAAAATCCACCCTCATAAAAACCCTGCTGGGACTTTTAAAGCCTCTGGCAGGCAGTCTGGAACGCAATATCGGTGTGACTGATTTAGGCTACCTGCCCCAGCAGACTGTAATACAGAAAGATTTTCCTGCCACAGTGGAAGAAATCGTGCTTTCCGGCTGTCAGAATCACATGCATCTCATTCCTTTTTACCGACCCCAGGATAAAGAAAAGGCCCGCAGAAATATGGAACGCATGGAAATCACTCCGCTTGCAAAGAGAAGCTACCGGGAACTTTCAGGTGGTCAGCAGCAGAGGGTACTTCTAGCCAGAGCATTATGCGCCACGGAAAAACTGCTCATTCTGGACGAACCTGTGGCGGGCCTTGACCCCACTGTAACAGAAGAACTCTACGATTTTGTCCGCCGCTTTAACGCAGAGGGCATTACCATAATAATGATAACTCACGACATGAGCGCAATCCGCTATGCAAGCCACATCCTTTCCCTGGGGGCATTTCCCTTCTTTGGCACAAAGGATGACTTTTTGCAGACAGAAAATGGAAAGCGGCTCACCGCATCCGGCGGAATGACAGCGGAGGCTTACCATGCTTGAGACACTGGCAGAATATCTTTCCTTTCCCTTTGTACAGTACGCCCTGATTGCGGGCACACTGATTGCCCTCTGCTCTTCCCTGCTGGGAGTTACGCTGGTTCTCCGCCGCTTTTCCTACATCGGAGACGGTCTGAGCCACGTGGCATTCGGCGCAATGGCGGTTGCAACTATATTAAAACTTACAAACCACATGCTTCTAATCCTGCCCGTAACCATTTTATCTGCCGTGCTTCTCTTGTGCGGCGGACAGAAGCGGAAGATTAAGGGAGATGCGGCCATTGCCATGCTTTCAGTCGGTTCCCTTGCAGTTGGGTATCTTCTGATGAATCTCTTTTCCACATCCTCAAATCTTTCTGGTGATGTATGCAGTACCCTTTTCGGCTCCACATCAATCCTCACCCTGACAAAAGGTGAAGTAATTCTCAGCGTTATACTGAGCATTGTTGTTGTGGTAATTTTCATTCTCTGCTACAATAAACTGTTTGCGGTTACCTTTGACGAAACCTTTGCCAGGGCAACGGGTGTAAAGGCAGATTTTTACAATATTCTGCTTGCCGTCGTCATTGCGGTGGTCATCGTTCTTGCCATGAATCTGGTAGGCTCCCTGCTTATCAGTGCCCTGGTGATTTTTCCGGCTCTCTGTGCCATGCGCCTGAGCAGGAGTTTTAAGCGGGTTACCGTTTATTCCGCAATCATTTCGGTAGTCTGCACCCTGACCGGCATGCTCATTTCCATTATGGCAGGCACTCCGGTGGGAGCGACGATTGTTGCAGTGGACATTCTTGTATTCGTTGCAAGCATGCTGACAGGAAGGAAATAAAAATGAAAAAAAGACTTTTTCTTGCATTCATCGCAGTCTGCATCAGCCTCTCAATGGCTTTTGCCCGGGATAAATCATCAAAGAAATCATCGGAAGTAGACTTAACCCGCATGAGTTCCACAATGATTTACGCAAAAGTGTTTGACATGATGATAAATCCCAAAAACTACGAAGGCAAAAAAGTCCGCATGCACGGTATCTTCAACGTGTTTGAATATGAAGAAAGCGGCGTTCAGCACCGTTCCTTTGCATGCATCGTACAGGATGCCACGGCTTGCTGTGCCCAGGGCATGGAATTCCAGCTCAAAGGAAATTCCTCCTACCCCAGAGACTATCCCCCGCGTTCTTCAGAAATCACCATAAGCGGAACCTTCCGCCAGTTTGAAGAGAACGGATTAAACAGAATCCTCATCACAGACGCTGAAATCAACTGAAAATAATCTTATTTTTCTTGCATATTCCAAAAAGCGTGATATTCTTTAAACATACTATATCATAATTTTTGCAAGGAGGAATTTGCATGAAAAAAATGATAAAAGGATTGCTCTGTGCAGCCCTGGCACTTGCAGTCACAAGTCCCTTTGTTTCCTGTAAAAAAGAAGCAGCGGGCCCCATCGAACTGACAATCTGGACACACGAAGACCAGAACCGTACCGCACTGGAAAAAGGCTTTATTGAAGCCTTTGAAAAAGAAAACCCCAATATCAAGGTCAATTACGTTACCTATCCGTCTGGAAAAATCAAGGACATTATCGTTGCAGGCTTTGCCGCAAACCAGGGACCTGATATTTTCAACATCGAAATCAACGATTCATATCCATTTGTCGTAAACGGCCGTGTTGCTCCGGTAGATGCTGTAGCAGCAGGCTATAAAAATCAGAAGGCTCTTGTAGACGCTTATCTGGACAAGATGCTTGACCCCGTCACTCTGGACGGAAAAGTATACGGACTTCCTCTTGAACTTACCAACTGGTGTGTCTATCTGAACAAAAAAATCATGAGAGATGCCGGACTGGATCCAGAAAAAGATGCTCCCCTCACATGGGAAGATGTTGCATCAGTTTCTGAAAAAATTGCCATTCACAGCGGAGAAATCATTACCCGCCGCGGATTTGACTTCCGCTATCCCTATTATCTGATAAGCTGGATTCCGATGGTAGAACAGCTGGGCGGAAAACTGGTAAGCGAAGATGGCAAAAAGGCAATCATTGGTGACGAAGCATGGCTTAAAGCTCTGAACTACATGCGCGACTTTGGTCCCAAGGGCAAAAACCTGGGCTCACCGACCTACACTGCAGCCCGCAAGATTTTTGACAACAACAACAACGAAATCGCCATGTCTTTGAGCGGTCTCTATCAGGAACAGCGCATGGCATCATCTAACCCGGACTTCTTCAAGAGCGAAGACTGGGCTGTCATTCCCTATCCCCAGTGGAAGAATGCTGCAAACATCGTACCCTGCCACTACTACGGCCACTACTACATGGTTAATGCCCAGAAGTCAAAGGCACAGCAGACCGCCGCATGGAAACTTCTTGGCTTTATGCTGAGCCACGCAGAAGACTATCTGCGCGAAGTTGCAATCATTCAGCCGATGAAGTCACTCTTTGAAAGCGAAACCTTCAAGAACATGCCCTACTCACAGGTATTTGAAGAAGATTTGCAGAAGGGTTCAATCGTTTACTATGCAGAAAACTCACCCAAGATTGATTCTCTGCTCAAGACTGCAGTTGAATCTGTCATGCTGTCCGGCGTAAAACCTGAGGATGCTCTTGCAACATTGAGAAAAAGTGTTCAGGAAGTTCTGGACGAACAGTAAAGAGTTTCTAAAAGCAGAGTTTTAAAGGAGCAAGGTGATTATGGCAAAGAATAAGAAGGCAGCGTCATTTGAAGCAAAAAAAGCAAGGTGGGGGCTCTATTTTACCTTACCCGGATTACTCTTTTTTGCATTATTTTCGTTCTATCCTATTATCAATGCTGTAATCACCAGTCTTTTTAACAAAAAACTGCTTTCACTTCGTAAGCCTGATTTTGTCGGACTTACAAACTACATTAAGATTCTTTCCAGTTCTGATTTCTGGAATTCAATGCAGGCAACGGCAGTCTTTACGGTGGGCTGCTTTGTACCGCTGGTAGTAGTCTGCCTTTTGCTTGCAGTTTTCATCACTTCACGGCACCAGGGCCGGAGAACCATGCAGATGATTCTCTACTCCCCTGCCGTACTTTCATCCGTCGTTATCGCACTTATCTGGATGATTCTTCTTGACCCCCGCGGCATTGCAAACCAGTTTGCAAACACAGTGCTGCACACCCGGGGCATAGACTACAAATGGCTGGCTGATTCCACCATGGTGAGGATTTCCACCATTTTAGTATACTTCTGGAAATATGTCGGATACTTTACGATTCTCTACATCACGGGTATCGGAAAAATTCCGACTTCAATATATGAGGCCGCCACAATTGACGGGGCGAGCAAACTGCAGCAGTTCCGAATGATTACGGTACCGCTCTTAAAACCGACTATCGTTATGGTTTCCATTATGGCCATGATTCAGTGTATCAAGACATTCAGTACCCAGTACATGTTCACTCAGAACGGAGCGCCCCTCGCCCCCATAAATGTCATCACGCTGAACATCTACAATACGGCCATGCGTGACCTTGCCATCAGCCGGGCAAGCGTTATGAGTATCATTCTCTTCTTAATCATGCTTATTTTAACCTGCGTGCAGTTCAAATTTTCAAAAAGCGACGAAGTGTCGTACTAATAAGGGAGATGCAGAATATGACTTCAAGAAAAAGAGACAATGCAAAATCCCTGGTAGCAAACATTCTTATCTGGGCTGTACTTATTGTAAGCTGTATACTGGTTGTCATTCCCCTGGCCTTTATGGTGACGGCAAGTTTTATGCGGGCCATAGATGTCATGAAGATGCCCTACCGCTGGATTCCCAATCCGGTACATGCACAGAACTTTTTCCGTGCCATTGCGGGAAACGACAACACCTACATTTACCTGCGCAACATTGCAAACAGTCTGATTGTGGCCATCACCGTTACAGTCACTACCATTCTGCTTGGCTCCCTGACAGGCTTTGGTCTTGCAAAATACCGCTTTAAGGGCCGGAACATTGCCTTTATGGCGATTATGGCTACCATGATGATTCCTTTTGAGACCATTATGGTTCCCCTTTATATGGTAGTAATGAACCTGCGTATGCAGAATACTTACGCAGGCCTGATTATCCCCTTCCTGGTAAACGCATTCGCAATTTTCCAGATGAGGCAGTACATCATTACTTTCCCGGAAGAAGTGCTGGACGCAGCCCGTATTGACGGCGCAAGTGAATTCAGTATTTTCAGACGCATTGTATTTCCTAACTGTGCACCGGCCATCGCAACCCTCGCTGTACTGACCTTCCGCCAGCAGTGGGACAATCTGCTCTGGCCCCTTCTGGTTGCTCAGAGTGAAAAGATGAAAACAATTCCCGCATATATTGTACGCTTTGCGGCAGAAAAATATTCAGACGAAGGCGTTATGATGGCCGTTGCAGTCATTGCCAGCATTCCGATCTTCATTCTGTTTTTCTGTCTTTCAAAATACTTTGTAGGCGGTTCTTCAGTCTATTCTGCCGGAAAGGAATAATTTGAGCGTCTTTGCAACAGTGAGATTTTATGGATGAATGGGTTTTAGTCGTTGATGATGACGCTCAGAATCTGAGGATGGCAAATCAGATTCTTACATCAGAAAAAATGCGGGTCAGTTCCGCAAAATCCGGGGAGCAGGCTCTGGAATTTCTCAAAAACAATACGCCTGACCTGATTCTTCTGGATGTGCACATGACAGGCATCGACGGATTTGAAACCATCGACCGCATTAAGGCTGAGGAAAAAACCAGGGAAATTCCCATCATTCTTCTGACGGCTGACGATGACCAAGAAACAGAAACAAGGGCACTCCGGGCTGGAGCCATGGACTTTATCAAAAAGCCCTTTATTCCCGATGTCCTGATTCTGCGGGTCCGGCACACTGTTGAACTCACCCGCCTGCAAAAAAATCTGACTGCAGAAGTTGAAAAAAAAGCGGCTGAAATCTCAAAGGAAAGAGACCGTGTTGAACGCATGATTATGCAGGTCGTAAAAACTCTTTCCGGCGCAATCGATGCAAAAGACCCCTACACCAACGGTCATTCCGCCCGTGTTGCAGAATATTCCAAAAAAATTGCAGAGAAGGCAGGCTATTCAGAAAGGAAACTCCGCGACATAGAAATCATGGCCCTGCTCCACGACATCGGTAAAATCGGCATTCCTGACACCATCCTGAACAAGCCTGGAAAACTGAGCGCAGATGAATATTCGAAGGTTAAGGAGCATCCCGTTATCGGCGCAAAAATTCTGGAAAACATTTCAGAATTCCCGGACATTTCTCTGGGAGCCATGTATCACCACGAACGCTATGACGGAAAGGGCTATCCCAAGGGCATTGCAGGAGAAAACATACCTGAGCAGGCAAGAATTATTGCCGTTGCTGACTGCTACGATGCCATCACATCAAACCGCAGTTACAGAAACATGCTGCGTCCCAATGAAGCCCGGGACAGAATTGAAAAAGACAAGGGCAAACAGTTTGATCCCCATTTTGCAGACATCATGCTTTCGCTGATTGACGAAGATACAGACTTTACCATGCACGAATAAGAGAGTGCGCCCGGCTGACAGCAAAGAAGGCTGACATCCTGCACGACCGCTTATGCGTAGTTTTTTAAGGAGACAAGAAACATGGAAGGAAAGTCCCATGAAAAAGAAATCTGGCTGGAATCCCAGCTGGTAATGACCACCGCATACAGCATTCTGACCATTGCACTCATGGCGGTTACAGCGCTAATGGACTGGGAGTTGTGGATGATTCCCCTTTTAGGAATCGGTCTTATTTCTGTCTGGGTGCTGCACATCAGTCAGGGACTTACAGAAAAACTGCGCATCTACTACACCATTCTGCTGATTCTGATAGAATTTTTCTTTTTCAGCACCCACTCAACAACTTTTTTTGATATGCCCATCCTGCTCTCGATGGCTTTACTTCTCTTTATCATCATAAATGAATTGCCGGCCCTCTATATGACCATGTTCACCTATCTGCTGGCACTGGTCTATCATGTCTTTATCATAAAAACAATCAGCAAAGATGACTCCCTTCTTGTATTTGCCCGGATTGCGCTGGACCTCATAGCAGGCATTACATCCTTTATGCTTTCACGCTATCTGATTAAGCGACGCAGACAGGAACAGGACAATTATAGCAGCGTCATTGCAGAACTGAAGAACACAACCCGCCGCACGGAAGACTTTCTGACCAATGTTTCCCATGAGTTCAGAACGCCAATAAATGCTGTTACCGGCATAAGCGATGTCATGCTGCGAAACGAAGATAATCCTGAAAAACGCAAGGACTTGATTGCCATTCAGCAGGCCGGTCACCGCCTCTTTACCCAGATAAGCGACATTCTGGACTATACTGAACTGGACACGGGCCGTCTTAAAATAAGTTCCGAGCCCTACATGATTGCTTCCACCATCAATGACCTGATTACCGAAGCACAGACCATGATAAAACAGGCAAATCTAGAACTGGTTATCGACGTAGATCCCCAGGTACCCTCCATGATGAACGGCGATGAAGTAAAGGTAAAGAAAATCATCCGCCACCTTATAGACAATGCCTTTAAATTTACCAAAGAAGGCGGAATCTACATTCATATCTACACACTCAAAAAAAAATACGGCGTAAACCTCTGTATCAGCGTACAGGACACGGGCATTGGCATTACAAATGCCCACATAGACAATCTGTACGAAAAATTCTACCAGGTGGATGCAGGACGAAGCCGCCGGGCTGGAGGCATGGGACTGGGACTTTCCATCGTTTATGGCATGGTGCAGGAACTGGGCGGCTTTATGTACATAAACGGTACGGAAGGAAAGGGAACGACGGTTCACATCAGTATTCCTCAGGAAGTTACGGATTCAACTCCCTGTATGCTGCTGGCAGAGCATGAGTCTTCCTGCATTGCCGCCTACACCCAGCCAAAGAAGTATAATTCGCCCGCAGTCCGGGAATACTACGACACAGCGATTGAACACTTGCGGCAGGGCCTGGGAGTTCAGCTGCACAAGGCAACTACGCTGGGCGAACTGCAGAAAATCCAGAACGCCTATACCCTCACCCATATTTACATCGGCAGGGAAGAATACGAAGAGGACTCAGATTATTTTGAAAAGCTGGGTGAAAAAATCTGCGTCATCGTTATTGCAAAAGAAGATTTTAAGGTAAAGCCAAACAGCAGAATCATCATAACCCACAAGCCCTTTAACGGATTTCCCCTCACAAATATTCTGGTAAACGGCAGCAAAGTCTATATGCGGGATTTATTCTTTGCGGAAAAGCGCATGATTTGTCCGAAAATCCGTGCCCTTGTAGTAGATGATGATGAAATGAATCTGCTTGTGGCAGGCGGAATTCTTCGCGACTATCAGATGCAGGTTACCACGGCTTTGAGCGGAAAAGAAGCAATCTCCCTCTGTGAAGAAAATTCTTATGATATTATCTTCCTTGACCACATGATGCCGGAGATGGACGGTGTAGAAACCATGCACCGCCTTAAAAACCTCATCCGCTACAGCGACGAAAACATGGTGATTATCGCACTCACTGCAAATGCCGTCTCCGGTGCGAGGGAAATGTTTTTGCAGGAAGGCTTTGACGAATTTGTAGCAAAACCCATTGAGCCCACAGTCTTTGAACGGGTCATGAGAAAGGTTCTTCCCGCAGCGGCCATTCAGTATGTGGCAAAAGAGTCTGTAAAAAAGACCAGATATGCGTCTTCAGCACCTGCAGGCATTCAAGATGAAGAAGTGTACGAAGAGGAAGAAAAAGCACCCGCAAAGGATATCCTTACCGAACTGGAAAATCTTGAAATAAATGTCACCAGTGCATTGCAATACTGTCGTGAAGACAGAAAATTCTTCCTTAATCTGATAGAAAAATTTGCAGATGACGCAAAAAAGAAGCACGATGAAATTCTTTCGCTTTACAATGCAGAAGACTGGAACAACTACAAAATCACAAACCACCCGTCAAACG
>DFDV01000020.1 GCA_002369025.1 Treponema sp. UBA3819
TACGAAGACCCTTTCAAGGGTAGTAAGTAATACGAACGCCCCTTCAGGGGCTGCGACGAGTCAATCTGCAATAGACTTGAACGTCAGTGAAAGCCGGGACTTAAGTCTCAGCTTGGGAACCGAGCCTTATAGGCTGTGTTCAAACCACCCGTTTGACGGGTGGTTTGTGATTTACTCTTTATCATTTTTTCAGGCTGTAGTATAATCAATATATGGAAAAGAAATTTTTTACACCCCGCGAAGTTACTGTCGGTGGATTTGGAAATGTTGATAAAATCATCGTTGGTGGAAATAATCCTGTTACCATTCAGACAATGTGGAAAGAGGGTATTATTGGCGTAAAGGACGATCCGGTCAAACTTGAAGAAATAAAAAGCAAAATTGCTTCCTTAAAAATGCTGGGCTGCGACATCATTCGTTTTGCAGTCCCAGACATGGAGAGCGCAGAAAGTTTTATAGAAATTTGTAAGGCCACAAGCATGCCGCTTGTAGCTGACATTCATTTTGACTACAGGCTTGCACTCAAATGCCTTGAAGGTCCGGTCGCCGCCATCAGAATCAATCCGGGTAACATTGGTGCAAGAGACAGGGTAGAAGCAGTAGTAAATGGCTGCCGCGAAAAAGGTGTTGCCATCCGTATCGGCGTAAACTCTGGTTCTCTCCCCCATGATTTGCGTGAAAAAGTGGAAAAGGGACTTATGTCGCGAAGTGTCGCCTTAAGCGAAACCGCTGCTCGTGAATCTGCCGTTTTTGATGAACTCAATTTTAATCAGTTTGTCGTGAGCATGAAAGCATCTTCCGTTCAGGAAACAATTGAAGCCAATGAAGATTTTGCTTCAAAATATGATATTCCACTTCATGTTGGAGTAACTGAAGCTGGCCCACTCATTACAGGAGTTGTAAAATCAACACTTGCCTTCAGCCATCTGCTGCGTGAAGGAATCGGATCCACAATTCGTGTGTCCCTTTCATCTGCTCCTGAAAATGAAGTCATCACAGGCCTTGAAATTCTGCGGGAATGCGGAAAAAGAAAGGGCGGGGTAACTCTTGTCAGCTGTCCCAGATGTGGACGACAGGGATTTGATGTTCATGCCTTTATGAACCGCTGGCAGAATACTCTTCTTTCAATGAAAAAAGACATTACCGTAGCCGTCATGGGCTGTGTAGTAAACGGACCCGGAGAAGGCAAGCACGCAGATATTGGAATCGCTGGGGCCGGTGGAAAAGCCATTATTTTCAAAAAAGGTGAAATAGTGCGCACGGTTGATGAAAAAGATGCCGATAATGTATTTAGAGAGGAATTAAACTCGCTATGAGAAAACAGACGGCAGTATTCTTTTTTGCCTTTTTGACACTTTCGCTTTTTGCCCGTGCACCCCAAAAACCAAAAGACTCAGAGTCCGCCTACCGTATTCTGGAAGAGGCAACGGTTTCTTTTGATGCCGGTGATTACGGAAATGCGATGAAATATGCAAATCAGGCAAAAGATGCCCGCCGTGCTGAAAGTGAATATGAAACATATATTCTGGAAAATGCACTGACTCCCCGTGCTGTAAGAAGGGTTGGTACTGTTTTCTCTGATGTACTGGATGTTCTTGCAGACAGAGACGAAAAAGAAGCTATTGCCATCATTAACCGTTACCTTAAAAGATACGGAAAAGATTATTTTAACAACAATGTAAACGATATGGTTTCCTGGATTAAGGCAAAAGCCGTTTATCCTGAGGCAGATTACCTTATCGGAAAAATTTATCAGCTGGAAGGAGAACATGGCGTTGCCTTGGATTTCTATGAGCGGGCCCGCATGGAGTCTCCCTATCTTGATATTCCGGCAGAATCATTTGATATTCTCTATACCATGGCTAATCTTGCAAAGCAGCAGAAAAGGGATGAGCCTTTTGAACAGATGCTTTATCTTATTCTGGACAATGACCAGCACTTTAAGGACAAGGCTTTTATCCAGGCCCTGCTACGGACCATTGATTTTGATACGGTAAAACATGCCGACCGCTTTTTCATGCTTTTCCGTGCAGAACCCAATCATTCTCTTGAAGCCCTTTATGAACTCGGCCTGATTTATGACAAGCGTGGAGAAGATGAAAAGGCTTTGACCTGTGTGGCGCTTGGAACCGTGGAAGCCCTTACCAATATGATTGCAGCCCTTTCTGAGCGTGATGCAGAATTTAAATATATTGATTTTCCCACTTTTCTGCAGACGGCTTCCAGATACAGTGATATTGTTGAATGGGGCAGTGAGACTCATGTCTGGGATATGATGTTTCAGTTTGCTGAGAGGGTTGAAAAGAGGGGAAAAAGTATTTTTGCAGGAGCCCTCTATTCTTATATGTCAGATAATATGCCTGATACCTACTGGCGGAAAGAAGCAAAGAAAAAACTGGGAATTACTGAATAAACTAGTAGTGAAGACCGATTCCGATATATAATTCGTAGGCGGAACCTGATCTCCAGCTGTCATCTATGAGAGATGAGATTACTTTCTTGATGATTTTTCTTCCGACATCAACACCAAGGCTTGCGCGAACTTCGATACTGCGCCATTTTTGAGGGAAAATCAGCATTTCAAGACCTGCACCATAAAAACCATCTTTGATGCTGAAAGTTCTTCCGGTAACTGCATTTTTTGTAAGTGCCGCATCAATAAATGGTGAAATCTGCAGCTCAAAGTCAAGATAGCGCATAAAACTGAAAGCCTTTGCCATTTTAGACTCTTCACCGAAAATTGCCTGAATCCAGCCACACCAGTCTGTAGTGATGATATGAATTGGCATGTCAATGTTGAAAAGAATTGCAACAGGAACATCAAGCGCCTTTTTATCCGTTCCATCGTATTTCATGTCATCTTTAATACCACGAAGTTTTGCACCAATCTTTTCCGTACCGTTGTATGAGGCAAAACCGTAGAGGCGGCCGGAAAAACCTACATATTTGAATGCAGACTTGTATCCAATCAGTTCAGCATGTACTTTCGGAATAAATGTATCCTTCTGGAAATTGTAGCCAAGAGACTGTCCGGCAGTTACGGAAAGACCGTCTCTGAAATTGCCCCGCCAGTTCACGCGTGATGTTCCTATAGTGTGTCCAAATGCAAGAATTGGGCTGCTCAAGTCCTTGTTATCCGAGCTGATGCCGTCATGATCCCAGTTCCAGGTATATGAAACATAGGGAGACCAGGTGACATTTCCCCAGTTATCAATTTTTTGCAGGATAACCGGTACCGATAGTGTTGCGCCTTCTACAAAATAGAAGTCATCTCCGTATTTCTTGTAGTCAAAGTTGCGGATTATTGACTGCTTGAGGTCCAGGCTGATGGAAAAAGTGTCAAAGGGCAGAATAAATGTAAAGCCTGTTGTTACATTAAACTCAGGAGAGTCTTTTCCAAAGGTATAGCTGAAACTGAGCGAGTTATTCCATGAAGACTTAAAGGGTCCCATTTTAAAGGGATAGTCATAGGAAAGACTGAAGCCCAGCTTGTTTTTCCATTCTGCCGTTACAGAGTCTTCACCAGAAAAAAACTCAACATCAGCATTGAGTGGACTCATAGTTCCAAGGAAGTTTGTATCCTTTACTTTTGCTTTGAGCGTAAGACCTGTGTTTGAGTCATATTTGGGGTAGGGAACGATAAGCAGGTGCTTTGAGTCAGAAGTAAAAATATGCAGGTGAACCAGAGAAATTTCCTCGTCACCCTTAATGTCACCATAGGTAAGGCTGATGTTTGAGGTATTAAAAGTCCTCTTGTTTATCAGCTGCTGTTCCAAATCTTTTATATAAAGACTTAGTTCTGTATAAGAGTTAAAGACACGGGATTTATCAATTTCTATATTGCGTTCAATGGCATAGGGTCTTGTAATTCCCAGAACATCATAGGTAACATTTGCAATTCTGTATTTTGAAGCAAAAGAAAGGGATGCAAGCAGAAAAAATAATCCGGTAAGAAAAAGACGTCGCATCAATAGGCTCCTTTGCCTTTTATGACTACATAAATTGTCTTAATTATAATCCACAGGTCAAGCCAGACAGACCAGTTCTGAATGTAGTAGGAATCAAGGGTAATGCGCTCCTCGTAACCTGTATCAGAACGGCCGGAAATCTGCCACATACCGCTTAAACCGGGCTGAACGGAAAGAATGAAATCTGACTTGTCACCGTATTTTTCAAGTTCCGGCTTTGTAACCGGGCGGGGACCGATGAAACTCATTTCACCAAGGAGAATGTTAAAGAACTGAGGAATCTCATCAATGCTGGTCTTGCGAAGAATTTTTCCAAGTTTTGTGATGCGGGGATCGTTAGTAAATTTGCGGTCTTTTTCCCATTCAGCGCGCATCTGTGGATTTTCTGCAAGAATCTTTTCCAGCTGCTTGTCAGCGTCAATTACCATGGAACGGAATTTCCAGCATTTAAATTCACGACCGTTTTTGCCGATTCTCTTATGACCGTAAAAGGCAGGCCCCTTGCTGGTAAGCTTTACAAGAACTGCAACGACAATTGTAAGCGGAATTGTAAGCGGGGCAGAAATGAGCAGAAGGAAAATATCCAGAGCCCTTTTAAGGGCAACGCTGATTTTTTTTGTAAGGTTGTGGGTAGATGAAAAACCAAGAATACCGCCAAAATCACGGACATAGGAAGTAATGGTATTTGTATCCTGAATATGGGGAATATTGATTGTGTAACGGTAATACATATTGATTGCCGTAGTATCAAGTTTGTAATCGCAGAGGATTGCAACTTTTGTTCCTGTTTCCCTTATCGCATCAGCAATTTCTGCAGAATGAGGAAATACAGGAATTCCCATGAAATCTGAGGTTTCAGTAGCCTGACTGTCGATTATGAGGGCAGGCTTGTATCCAAAGTCCTTGCGCTTTAAAAGACGTTCGATGATAAATTCGCCGCTATTGCCGTTCACATAAATAACTGCCGGAACACCAAACCACTTGCGCTTTGCAAAAATATGTCTGGAAAATTCCCTGCCAACGGGAAGAAATATTGCGGCAATGGGAGAAGCAAGAATAAAGGCGATTACAAGAGGAATTTTATCATCTGCTACTTCAACCGTAATGGAAAGGGCAATGCCCACAAAGACAAAGAAAGAACAGATGGCAAATTTCTTTACTTCCTCGGCAGGCGGCAATGAGATTCCCGGATATAAACCTGCGGCGTAAAAAACTGCAAGCATGGGCGGGAGGTAGACTACATAATCAACAAAGGAGCGGAAGTTAATCCAGATGTGGTTGATGAAGTTGATGATAAAGAAACTTGCGCCGATTGAAAGCATGACAAACAGAGCGTCAGAAAGCATGAGAGCCGCACCAGACGTAAAAGAACTTGTCCTGTAATATGAGCGCTTAAAATATTTCTTAAATTCTTCTGTGGTCATACCAATTATATATTCTACAATAAATTGCACTAGATGTCTATATCAAACGAGATAGCATTGCCTCTGCAGTTTTTGAAAAGGAATAGCGGTTTTTTGTTGGAGGAAGGGGCTTTTCCTTCCACACAGCAAGCAGTTTTTGAGTTAAATCTTCTGCATCACCGGCCTTAAAATAAGTGACCGGAAGCCCGTCATATACTTCCCGGAAAACGGGAATGTCAGACACAATTGCTCTGGTACCGCAGCAGAGGGCTTCCATTGGCGGAAGACCAAAGCCTTCGTAAAGGGATGGCTGAACCAGAATCTTTGCCTCAGAAAGCAGGACTTTAAGTTTTTCATTATCCACAAAGCCGGTGAATTCAACGCCCCGGGCATTTTCCAGTGAAGCAAGCTCTGAATCCTGAGTACGGAAATTATTTTTTTCTCCAACAATGAGAAGTCTGGGGACAGCAAGTGACTGATTTTCGCAGTATGAACGGAATGCTTCAAAGGCGGGAACCAGGGTGTGAAGGCCCTTGTGGCGCTTTATGTTTCCGATGAAAATAATTGTGTCATTTTTTTCTGGAAGCGGATGTAAGGGCTCCTGCAGATATTCAGGAACGCTTGAATGCACGACATAGACAGGCTTTTTGCAATGAAGTTTTTCGATAATCCGCTGCCTGCTGAATTCTGAAACAGTAAAAATTGCCTTTGATTTTGCGATTGCATGCCTGTAAAAAAGTTTTCTTGCAAGGGTGCCGGCCTTTCCTGCCAGTGCTACATCCATAAAAACAATATCGTGAATGGTGCTGAAAACCGGAATGTGAATGCCGGAGGGAATGTTGCAATAAGGTGAAATGAAGGCATTACAGGCATTTATTTTTTTTGCAAGATATGAGGGAAAGAAAAAAGTCTCTTTAATGGAAAAAGGCCCTATGCCGCATGGAAGTAAACTGACATTTTTTGCCTCATAAACTGACTGGGGAAGTGATGGAATCTTATGAGCAGCATCCAGTCCGAGAAGAAGAAAATTGTGTTCTGTAGAAATCATGTGGGGAAGAATGCCGTCTATAAAGGCTCCGATTCCGCTTTTACCGCACATGCGGCAGTCTAAGGCAAAGGTCATTTTCTGGCCGCAATCTCCTTTCTGGTCTTTTCTACAATGGCTGAAAACTCAGCACGGAAACGGTCTTCTGTAAAAGTTGCTGCATGCCGGGCAATTTCATCTGTATCAAAAGCATTCTGGCTGTCCATATTTTCAAAGCGCTCTATGGCCTCTTTCAGGGATTCTACAGTCTGTTCTGCAAAGAAAATGCCTGTCTTACCGTCTATAACAGTTTCAGTTGCTCCGCCTCGTCCAAAGGCAATGACAGGACGGCCGCAGGCCTGGGTTTCAAGAGGAGTAAGCCCAAAATCTTCCTCTGCACAGAAAATCAGGGCCCGGCAGGTCTGAAGATAGCCGCGGAGAACTTCATCGCTGACTCTTCCGGTAAAAGTAATCTTGTCATCTCCCTTAGCAAGTTCTTTTAAGCTGTCCGCTTCTGATCCACCGCCTATGACGACCAGTTTACGGCCGCTTCCTTTGATTGCAGAAATGGCAAGGTCAACCCTTTTGTAGGGAACGAGGCGGGAAAATGCCACATAAAAATCTTCATGATGAGGATTTTCTGCCGGAAAAAATCGCCTGTGGTTGAGGGGAGAGTAAATGACGCTTGCATCGCGGTTCCAGAATTTTTTGATTCTGCGGGCAATGTAATAGCTGTTTGCTACGATTGTGTCAATTCTCTGGGCAGAAACATAATCCCAGAGACGAATTTGAGGCATCCACCTGTCCATAAAAAAGCGTGTCAGCCTGCCGCTTCTTTTTTTGTAGTCAAAATACAAATCCCAGGCATAGCGCATGGGAGTGTGAATGTATGCTACCTGAGGAATATGGGGCGGTACAATGACACCCTTTGCGCAGCTGGATGAAGAGCAGAGAACTAAATCATAAGAGGACAAATCAAAAGACTCAAAGGCTTTGGGCATAAATTTAAGGAGTTTTGTGTAAATTTTAGTCGCAAAAGGCAGTTTTTGAAGGGAAGACGTATAAATTTTTACCCCCTCAAAGTGACCTTTCAGTTTATTCCTGTCATAGACCAGCGTATAAATATCGGCCTGAGGATACATTCTGAGCCATAACTCAACAAATGTTTCGGCTCCGCCGTAATTTGTAAGCCAGTCGTGAACAATTGCGACTTTCATTACTGCTCCCTTAATAATTCACAAAATCAGCATACGCCGATTGAGTGCATGTAGTCCCGTAAAATGCAGATAAAGTGGGTCATTTCTTCAGGACGAATATCACCCATGTTTGCAATGCGGAAGGTATCAATGTTGCCCAGTTTTCCCGGATAAATCGTAAATCCGAATGAGCGGGCATAATCGTGCAGCTCGTTAAAGTTGTATTTTGGTGTCTCAGGAATCAGAATTGCCGTAATGAAGTGGCTCTGGAATTCTTCCTTTACCAGCATTTTAAGACCGATGTCTTTGAGGCCTTTGACAAGAATTTCCCAGCAGGCTGTAAAGCGCTCAAAGCGTTTTTCCACAGTCTCAACCTTTGTCTCGATGATTGCCTGACGCAGGGCGTAGAAGGTCTGGACGGGCGGGGTAAAGCGGGTCTGCTTTGTTTCGAGGAAGTATTTGTACTGGTCGTAGATGTTAAGATAGTAGTTTCGCATTGGCCAGTCTTTCTGTTTGAGAAGCTCTGATTTGCGGCAGACAACAAAGCCCACACCAGCCATGCCACCGATGTGTTTGTTTGAAGTGCTTGTAGCAAAGTCGATTCCCAGGCTTCCCAAATCAATGGGCATTCCGCCGTAAGCAGATACAATGTCACAGATTGTGGTCATGCCGTATTTTTTTGCCATAGGGCAGATTTTTTCCAGCGGATTCAGGAGGCCTGTGGTGGTCTCATGGTAGACGATTGCGAATGTAGTGTATTTTTTCGACTGCATCTGCTTTTCAAGGGCCGCAAGGTCAATGGGCTCATAGGTTGAGGACTTGAAAACATCCATGTCGATTCCGTAAACAGAAGCGATTTTTGCAAGTCGGGCTCCGTAAGAACCGTTGTCTACGACCAGAAGTTTTCCGTCAGGCGGAACGCAGCTTGAAACCATTGCTTCATCTGCACCGGTTCCTGAACAGCCGAACATTACCGTGATATAGTCTTTGGGGTCTGCACAAACTTCGGTTAAGCCTCTTGCAACTTCTTCCATAAGATTTCCGAATTCAAGTTCACGGGGACAGATGTCTGCCACAACCTGAGCATATTTTACGCTGTCTGTGGTTGTTGAAGGACCTGGGTTCAAAAGAACTTCACGGCGGACAGAGCGCAGGGACTCATTTTCCTTGATGCGGGGATAGACTTCCTTGTTGGCGCGTTCAAGCATGGCTTCATCGTCGATTTCTGTCCAGGCGTAGTATTCGATTTTGCGCACATAAATGGGCTCTCCATCATTTGAATCCTGTGCAATCTGGCAGAAAACGCTTTCATAGTCAATTTTTGCATTCTGTGCACGGGTTTTATCGTAGAAAGCAACCATTTTGTTGAGGAAGGACTTTGTCACCTTTGAAATTCCAACCAGTTCACCGGCAAGATTTTTGATTTTTGACTTGTCCTTGCTTACACCGCAAAGAATTCCCTTGTCATCAACTTCAAGATAGACTTCATCATGGCTGTTTGTCTTACCGGAAGCGAGAATAACATTGTCACGTTCTTCATTCTGCAGGACAAAAAGACCGATTGAGTCGTAGAGCAAATCGCTTTCGAGGAGGAGGGCAGATTCTTTTACCAGAGGCGCACAAACTTCAAGAGTGCCCATGCTGCTGGTGTTTTCGTAATTGTCGTTGCGGACGGTTTTAATAATCGGATATTTTTTTGCAAGTTCGTCGTAGAACTCTGAGCAGTGTCCGGTTCCGATGATGATTTCTTCGATGCCGGCCGCAATGAGTTTTTGAACCGAGCGCTCAACCATTGCAAGCCCGTCAATTTCAATAAATCCTTTTGGCATTGCCTGAGTTCTGTTTCCAAAGCGGGAGCCAAGCCCGCCTGCCATTATAACTGCCTGTTTAATCATGTTTCGCTTCCTTTAGTCCTTTAAGAATTCCATCAAAGCCTTTTTGTTTTCCTGGGGAGTTGACTTTGGCCGGCCCAAATCTTTTCTGGCTCCTTTTTTGACCAGAACTTCAACAAAAGTAAGTTTTTCTTTTGTCTCAGAATCGTGGAGGACTGCGTCAAGTTCTTCCGGAGTCTCAACTTTTACCACATTTTCATAGCCGCAGCCTTCTGCAATGACACAGAGGTCAATCTGCCGTCCGACTGTCGGCTGACCGCCCACAGAATCGTGGGCTCCGTTGTTAAGGACAAAGTGTACATAGTTTGAAGGCTTTCTGCTTCCGATTGTTGCCATGCCGCCCATCTGCATGATTGAAGCTCCGTCTCCGTCAAGACAGTAAATCTGGCGGTCTTTTTTCTGGAGTGCAATGCCCAAAGCAATCTGGCTTGCGTGTCCCATGCCACCGACTGTAAGGAAGTCACGGTCGTGGTTCTGGCCGTGTTTGTCACGGAGTTCATAGAGTTCACGGCTAATCATGCCAGTTGTGGAGATAAAGGCTGTTTTGTCGTCTGCTCCAAGCATGATTTTTTCAATGGCTTCTTCTCGGCTCATTTTTCCTTCAACAGGAATATTGTTTACCAGCTTGTATTCATCAAATGTTCCCTTGCGGATTACAAAGGCATACTGGGCATTATTTTCCTTTATGTATTTGTAGGCCTTTTCAAACTGAGCGGGAAGGTCTGCTTCATTGTCACTTAAAACTTCGTATGGAACTTTCATTGCATCCAGAAGGTCGCAGGTGACTTTTCCCTGTTTTACATGCTGGGGTTCGTCATGCACTCCGGGCTCTCCGCGCCAGCCGATTACAATCAGCATGGGAATTGAATACACATCCGGGTCTGCAATGGAAAGCAGGGGATTTACCATATTTCCTTCGCCAGAGTTCTGCATGTAAATCATGGGGATTTTGCCAGTTGCAAGGTGATAACCAGTTGCCAGACCTGTTGCGCTTCCTTCGTTTGCAGAAATAATGTGCTTTTCTGCGGGAGCATTGTCAGTAACATAGGCACAGAAATTTTTGAGAAGAGAGTCAGGCACTCCTGCAAAGAAGTCGGTTCCGTTCTTAATCAACAAATCATAAAAAAATGATGGTCTAATCATACATTCCTCTTATTTAGTACCCGGAATAAGTTCCAGAATTTCTTTTATCGGCATACACATGTCGTTTACTTCGAGTGAGCGTTCTGCCTGCAGAATTGTTTCTGCACACTTGCGCATTGCAGGGTAGGAAGCCCGCAGCATGTGGTTTGCATAGATGATGATGTTTGCACCCCATTCGCCAAGTTCTTTTTCTGTGAACTGGTTGTATGTGGTCGGAACAAGGACGATTGGAATATTTTTGTATTCAGCGCGGAATTTAGCACAGAATTCCTTGATGTCCATGCCGCTCTTGTCTTTTGAGTGAATCATAACGCCGTCAGCACCTGCTTTTACCGCTGCAAACGCCTTGGCAATCGCTTCATCAACAGAGTAACCTGCGATGATTTCTTCAATGCGGGCGATAATCATAAAGTCCTTTGTGACCTGAGCTTTTTTGCCTGCACTGATTTTCTCACAGAATTCTTCTTCAGTAGCAAGTACCTGTTTTGCCTCAGTTCCAAAAAGTGAATTCTTTTTGAGGCCTTTTTTGTCTTCGATGATAACTGCAGAAACACCGTTTCTTTCCAGCGTACGGACTGTAAAGACAAAGTGTTCCGGAATGTCGCCAGTGTCGCCGTCGTAGATGATTGGTTTTGTAGTACATTCCAGAATGTCGGTCAGAGACTGCATGCGGGTAGTGAGGTCTACGGCTTCAATGTCAGGCTTTCCCTTTGAAGTTGAGTCTGTCAGTGAAGAAGACCACATACCGTCAAACTGATGGATGCCGTCATCTTTTGTGACCTGTGCGTGCTCGGCAATAAGTCCGCTCAAACCGCTGTGGGCTTCCAGAATGCGGACAACCGGTTTTGCTGCCAGAAGACGGCGCAAAGAAGCACGGCGGATGTCAGGAGTTGTGCCGATTGTAGAAGCATTTTCTGCCAGGGCAGTGGAATTGATACCCTTAGTGTAGGGAATCTCAACAATTTCGCCGCCCCATTCTTTTACTACTTCAAAACAGTCCTCGCGGATTTTGGAAAGATAGTTGGTCTTCCAGTCATCGCCGTGAATCATAATGTCCGGTTTGTATTTTTTGAGGTTGGGAACATAGGACCAGTCTTCCTGGGGAACGACCTTTGCAACGCCTTTGATGTTTTCAACAACCTGTTTTCTCTGATCGTAAGTGAGATAGGGGAGTCGCTTGTGACTTACGATTGCACTGTCAGTCAAAAGTCCGACCGTCAGTTCTCCGCGCTTTGCTCCCTCATTGATAATGTTAATGATTCCGGGATGAATGATATCTCCTGTAATACCCACATATACTGTCTTTGCCATATAAATCTCCTATAGAAACTGCAATCAAACTTAGTTCCTGCTATTCTGTGCCTCAACTGTCTTAATCATGTAGTCGGCAATATTCTCTCCGGCTTTACCGATATGCATCCAAGCCTGGGCTTTTGCCTTTGCCCGCTCTGCAGAAAGTTCTGCACTGTCGCTTGCGGCCTGAATGACATCTTTTATTGTATCAAACTGACTTTCCTGCAGTTCAATACCCATTTTCTTTAAAACCTCAAACTGCCACAAAGGTTTCTGCAAATCGTAGGCATCATAGGGACGCAAATCCATGTCAGCGTTTACATACATAACCGGCTTGTCGCAGAGGAAGGTGTAGTCAAAAATAATGCCCGAAAAGTCAGAAATCATGATGTCTGCTTTTTTAAGGGAATAGATGTTTTCACGCTCGTAGTCCCATTCTACATTTTTATTGTCTGCGTAACGCTTTGAAAGGCGGTCAAGCATGTCTGCCTCTGATTTTTTGGACTGAGGATGAGGACGAACGATAATGCGCCAGCCTGTTTTTGAAAGGGGATCAAGAAGTTTTTCGCCATATTTCATCAAAAGACCACTTGCACCCCAGCTGGGAGAAACAAGAACCGTAAAGGGATGATTTTCTTCTGCTGGAATTGCGGCAATGCGTTCTGCATATACATCAAGATATGAACAGCCCACGGTAACAAGATCTTTTTTCGTAATGCCGCGAGCCTCTTCCAGAAGCCTGATATCATCACCCTGATAGTCACCTGTAAGCAGAACTGAGTCAAAGAAATCCAGACCAAAAAGACGGTATGTTGTTGCATCGTTGGGCATGTGAACGACATGGCTGTAATGCTTAACTCTTTTAGACCGCTTGAGCTGATAAACCTGAAGTCCGGGTGTCGTCATCAATACAAAACCTGCAGAAAGCATGTTGAGGCGGGCAAAGGCGGCATTTCCTTCACCGATGAATTCTGCCTTTACATATTCGTAATTCTGCTCAAAAACCGGATCATCTTTTGCAGATGTGTAGTAGGCAAGGGGAATTTTTCTGCTTTCAAAAGCCTGACAAACCGGCTTAAACACATTCCAGTACTGCTTGCCTTCGTTGTAAATGACATAGGGCTTGTAGGCGGCATCCATCTGTCCGCCACCGTCCTTTTTGCCTGAAAAAAATACTTTAATTTTTATGAGTGCAGCCTTTCCCAAAAAGAAGAGCGTTGCTGCCGCTCCAATCAAAATGGAAAAGAGCATGCTTCCTGTGCCAGGATCGATGTAAAGTAAAAAAAGTGTATTCATCATTTGATTCCTTTCTGCCAGTTTTTGGCTTCAAAAAGATTTTCGGAAACCGTATACCAGTCGTCGTCGGGAACACGGTATGTATTTATATTGTTTGCACCGGGAGACCAGGTGTGGGTAAGGACTATACCTGATGCTTTTTTTCCTTCCAGAGGCATGGGGACAATCTCTTTTCCTGTAAAAGGATTTGTCGGATGGTCGATGATGTCCTTAAAGGCAAAAGATGGAACATCTGCGTTGGTCATAAAGTCCATGTTGGTGACCATTTTTCCGTCTGCGTTAAAATCTTTGACAAAGAGGATGGGATGGTTCTTGTCCGGATTGTAGTCAAAGGGCCAGTTCTGCTCAAAATCAAGCTTATAGCCTTCTCCTGTACCGCATCCGTGGTCACTGACCATAATAATGCGGGTATTGTCGTAGCAGTCATTTGCCTTAAGCCACTTAATCCAGTCTGCAATTCGCTTGTAGGTAGCAATATTTGAGTCAATGGCAAACCAGTCACAGATTTCTTTGGGTCCCTTGTTTGTGATCTTGATTGCCGGGTCATAATCTGGAGCCTGCAAATCTGTATTGGAGTGGGGCGTTTCATTTACAATCGTAGTGAAAGTATTTGTTTCTGCCGTAAAATCTGTAAGCTGAGGCAGGAATACCAGTCCGGAGTAAAAGTCAATGTATTCCATTACGTCAGAAGTCTGATCATCAGAAGACCACCAGTGACCGTCCTGATAGACTGCATCACGGACAAATGTGGGGACTTCTTTAAAGAGACTGAACCAGACGAGGTTGCGCTTGATTGCACTGCTGGTGATATTTGCCTTTACCTTGTCCGGGTTCTGCTTGACCCAAAGGCTTGTGTATTTGCGTTCGATGTTCAGGCCGGTAATCTTGGGATAAGGATTACAAATGCTCATGTCGGCAATCCAGCTGTAGTTTGCCCAGCTTAAGTCAGAACAGGTAGCGGTAAAGTCGGCCTGCTCGGTAAAGATGCGGGGCATAAGAAGGAGGGCCTGATTGTGCTTGTCCACCAGTTTTTCATTTGAGCGGGCATTCATTTCTTTTGGAATGTATTCATAACCGCCGTAGAGACCGGGACAGCCTAAAAGTGTCCATGCGTTGTAAGAAATTGTATTCTTGTAGTAGGTAAAGCCTGTAAAGGCGTCATATAATTCGGGAAAGGCTTCAAAAATCGGAGTCACATAGGAGTTTTCTGCCCGGTCAAGCATAAAGACAACAACATTTTTTCCTGTTTTGGAAAGATGATAAACAGGAGAAATAGAAGATTCTTCCTGAATGTCACCGGCCACTTCATTTTTATAGGTGCTGTATTCAGACTGAATCTGTACTGAATGAACGACCGTTACGCCAAAGAGAGCAATCAGCACGACAGAAAGAATTCCGGTGAGTATGCGGGTCTGCTTTATCTTTATCAGCACAAAGGGCAGGACTATTGCCGCAAGAAGGGCCAGAATGTTGAGCAGCATAACCGTCTTTGAAGGAGCGGAAATTGACTGGGAGAAGGTAATCAGGCGGGAAAGAACTCCGTAGTCACCTGAAAAACAGAATGCATTTATCATGCCGGAAAAAAGCAGGATAGTCAGTGTACCGGCAATCAGAGTCTGAATGCGTCCGTGGAAGAGGAAATACACACAGGCCGGCCAGAAGACCAGTAAGCCCAGCATCTGCAGACTTGCCGTAAAGAGAAAAATCAGGGGAGAGCCATAACCGTCAATGCCAGAAAATTCTACTACGGAAGACTTGATGATGTATGAGGGAATGACAAAGCCTGTAAGCAGACACAAAGACAGAGCTGATGTAATGAATAGAGAGAAGCGGAGTTTTTTGTCTTCAACAAGAGGCTTAAGCACTGTATTCAAAAGGTATATAACTCCCTTTACGGCAAAAGGAGTCAGCAGGAGAAGAGATGCAACCACTGCCAGCAAAATCCTCTTGTGCAGCAGACCTTCGTGAATGAAAAGCAAGTAAAAATCAAGGAAGATGATAAAGGCTGCCATCAGAATGTAGAGGACTTTGAGGGGATTCCTGATTTTGTAGAAGATATTCTTTACGAGGCTGAATACATTGTTCATGGTCCAGTAGAGAACCAGTCCGGCAGGAGAATTGTAGAGGATGACAAGGAAGACCAGAGCCATGCCGTAAATCTGAATTTTATCCTTTGCCTTAAAGCCCCTGGTGTAGATGGCGCCCGCAATAATGTTTACGAGGGTCATCGCGATGGGAAGAATGTTTACCGGAAAGGAACCGATTGTGATGATAGCGTCCGCTTTACCCAAATCACGGATAAAGAGAAAAGACTCTCCCTGCAAAATGGGAAGAGTTGAAAGGAAATTGTATGCCGCAATGAAAAAGGGAATCTGAATCAGAAGACCAAAGGAAGAACGCAGTGCCATCATTGGATGGTAATGATTTTCCTTGTAGAAAGCAGAGAGAATCATGTACTGCTCATCGCCCTTAAAAGTCTCTTTAATGCGCTTCATGCCCGGTTCAAGGCGTTTTTCAGTGTCGCGCTGAATCTGCTGCCACCGTTCCGCCACGATATAGAGGGGAAGACAGAGAATGGAAACGGCAAAACTTACGCCGATAACGGAAATTCCTTCAACCTTAAAAACACCATCAAAAAGCAGAAAGGCAAATTCAATGACTTGTACTAGAGGATAAATGATAAGTGTATATAAGAGATGTCCCATTGTATTACCTGAAAAAAACTGTCTCTATTTTAGCTAAATATAGCGGTTAAGTCAATCTAACGAGTTTGTATAAGACTTTCTGTGAGACTGTGAAGTCCTTTCTGTTGAAAAAAAAAACTTAAAACAGTATCATTTTTCACATGCTTGAATCCTTTCTTTACAATATTTTTATTGCTCCGATTTATGATTTACTCGAATTTTTTTATGTTTTCTTCTCTGCGGTTACATCAAAAGGCCTTGCTGTTATTGCATTAAGTTTTGTTGTAACCTTATTGTGTCTCCCATTGTATATTGTTGCTGAAAAATGGCAAGAAAAAGAAAGGCAGGTTCAAGCTATAATGAAGCCGACCCTTGAGCGAATTAAAGCGGTTTTTTCAGGTGATGAGCGCTATATGATAACAACAGCATATTACAAGGAACAGCACTATCATCCGATGATGGCCTTACGCTCATCTTTTAGTTTAATTATACAGGTTCCTTTTTTTATAGCTGCATACTCGTTTCTGTCAAACCTTGAAGCATTGAAAGACTACAGTTTTCTTTTCATAAAAAATTTCGGAATGCCAGACGAGCTTTTGCATATTGGTGCATTTCCGATTAATGTTTTGCCAATTGCCATGACCTTGATTAATTGTGTGGCAGGTGCAATTTATTCAAAAGGGCATCCGTTGAGCGAAAAAATTCAGCTCTATGCCTGTGCATTGGTATTTTTGGTTTTACTATATTATTCTCCAGCAGGTCTTGTAGTCTATTGGACAATGAACAATTTGCTTTCACTTGTAAAAAATATATTCTACAAGCTTAAGAATCCTGCAAAAGTCTTTTACATTTTATGTTGCATTGTCTCATTTGGAGGTCTTATATTTTCTTTTACTACAGGGAAAATAATTTACATTACTGGTGCATCTGTACTCTTTATGCTTTTGCTTGCCTATCCAAAGTTTTCTGCATGGTATTCAGCATTTATCACTACACATTTTATTGCACTTGATACCAACAAAAAACTTCGTGCCTTATTGTTTGTTGCTTCTTCTTTTGCATTGACGATATTTACTGGCTTACTGCTTCCTTCTTTTGTAATTGAGTCATCGCCAGTAAATTTCTGCTATGTTGATAACAATAAGTCGCCTTTTGTTTTTTTATTAACACCTTTTTTACAGTCCCTAGGCCTCTTCCTTTTGTGGCCGGTATGTCTATATGCGCTTTTCTCCAACAAAGTAAAGAAGAGTTTATCTATTCTAATGCCACTTCTTTTCTTTATTGCAATAGTAAATTGCTTTGTCTTTTCAGGGGAATACGGTGCTCTGAATGATGATTTGACTTTTATGCATGAAGTTGTCTTTCCAGAAAAAGGAATGATGATTGGAAGCATTTGTGCTATGTTTGTTATATGCTTCATAGTTTTTGCAATTCTTTTAAAACATCCTAAAATTATCGTATATGCACTAGGAATCGTATCATTTTCTTTTGTTGCGACAACATTAAAAAATATTGCCACAATTCAGACAACATTTTCCAACATGAAATACGATGAGCTTACAAAAATTGAGCCGGTTTATCATCTTTCTAAAACTGAAAAAAATGTAATCGTCATCATGCAGGATAGGTTTATCTCTCAATATATGCCGGCAATTCTTGAAGAGGCGCCGGAATTAAAAAAATCTCTCGATGGATTTGTTTATTATCCGAATGCAGTTTCCATGTCGTATTACACGCAATTGGGTGTTCCGGGGTTATTTGGTGGATATGATTATACACCTTGGGAACAGAATAAAATGACCGATAAGACAATTCAGCAAAAACATAATGAGGCGATTCTTACAATGCCACGACTTTTTTTGGATAAAGGCTTTGATGTAACGATAAGTGATATTCCATATGAAAATTACGGGGAAGAGCCTGTCGCACAGATATATAAGGACTATGACATTCATCGTGTGCTTGCCAAGAGGGTCTTCACTAAATTGTGGTATGAACGACAAGGAAAAGAACCTTATCCGATTCTAACCCAATTGCTCAAACGAAATTTTCTTTACCTAAGCATATTCAAGATAGCTTTGCCATTGTTTCGTCCAATTGTGTACCATCGCTCCTGGTGGATTCAGGACAATCAAAAGATGAAAGAAAAAGCATTTATGGACTGCTATGTACCATTAGAGATGATGCAGGAACTTACCTCCCTTGATGGAAAATGCAGTCAGTTCCTTCTATTGGTAAATGAGATTACTCATGAACCCATTTACCTGCAGGCTCCGAATTATGTTCCGGTTGATGAGGTTACAGATTTTGGAACAGGTAAATTTTCAAAATCTAAACACTATCATGTAGATATTGCGGCCCTAAAACGCTGGACAGAATTCTTCCAGTACCTTAAAGACAACGATTGCTACGATAATACCCGAATTATCATTGTTTCTGATCATGGAGCAGGTGACAGGACGGGCTTGTTCAATGAAGAAAATTTTAACGGAAAAGATGCCAAAGAAAATGTTACTGCCTTGCTGATGGTTAAGGATTTTGCATCTCACGGTCAGTTAACCATTGACAATCAGTTTATGACCAACGCTGATACGCCAGCCCTTGCGCTGCAGGGAATTGCTGAAAATCCAGTGAATCCATTTACAAAAAATAGCCTGACTGTTGCAGATAAAAATGATTATGTAAAAATTGCCTATGCTCCAGTAGAAAACATGAGAAGTCGCAAGAACATAAAATTCAAAGTGGACGATGACGAATGGTTTACCGTCCACGATGACATCTACAAAGATGAAAACTGGTCGCAGATAAAAAAATAACTATTGTAGTATAAAAGCATCTGTGAAGGCAGAAATTTACATTTATTTGCTAATTGATTTCTGCCAAAGCATCTGAAAGCGTCATCCCCGTTTTGAGTAAAAAGCTTTTTTTGCAGCCTGCGTTTTCACCAGCCTTAACATCATTTGAACTGTCTCCAATCATATAACTCTGTGCCAAATCAATGTTGAAGTCTTTGGCAGCTGTCTCAAAAAGCCCAGCATTTGGTTTACGACAGTTACAATCACATTTATATTCAGGACGTTCTCCTGGAAAGCCCTTGTCTGTATGATGAGGGCAGAAGTAAAGTCCGTCAATAAAGGCGCCTTCTTTTCCAAGCTCTGTTTCCATTTTTGCATGGATTTCTGCAAGTTCTTCAAAAGTGCAGTCGCCACGGGCAATTACAGGCTGGTTTGTAATTACGATTGCAAGGTAACCTGATTTATTGATTTTTTTGATTGCTTCAGCAACACCAGGAATGAGTTCAAACTGTTCAGGTTTTGTAATGAATCCGTTGGATTTATTGATTGTTCCGTCACGATCTAAGAAGATTGCCTTCTGCTTCTGGCTCAGGTTCCTTGCGTGAACTTTTCCGCTTTTTATATCTGCTTCTGTTTCGTAGTAGCGGTCAGGAGTTCCCATATCCTTGATGTATTCAGGAGTTTCATAGGCATAAATCTTTCCTGCTTTAATGTTAGGCTTAAGAACATCGCGGTCAAGATCGATTTTATCAGGAGTTTCCGGGTGGCGGGGAACAAAGTTTTTCATTGTTTCGCGCAAAAGTTCAGGTGAAATAATCTGAAGCCCTGCATTTACAAGATTTTTGTAGTAAAGGCGTTCGTCTTCCTTTGCCATCCACTTTGTAACGCGGCCTGTATTTACAGGAAGTCCGCCTGCTTCGGGAGGCGGTAAAACCTCTGTTACCAGAAGGGATGAGTCATAAGGATGTCCGTTAGGATGAGCCATAAGGCTCGCCCAGGCCTTGTGTTCCTTGTGGAAAGCGATAAAGCGGTTAAAGTCGATGTCAAAAATTACATCTCCGCACAAAAGAAGAAAGTCATCATCAATGACAGTTTTTGTATGAATCTCGTCACAAGCCTTGCCGTCAAGCATTTTAAAAAGTGCTCCTGCAGTTCCAAGAGGGCGGTCTTCGGTAAAATAAGAAATATTTACGCCGAAAGCAGAACCGTCACCAAAATATTCTTTGATTACGTGCCCAAGATGACCGACTCCGATTGTAATGTCAGTAAGGCCACAGGATTTGAGGTTTTCAATCTGATACTGAAGAATTGGTTTTCCGCAGATTTCAATCATAGGCTTTGGAACATCGGCACGAACAGACTGAATGCGGGTTCCCATGCCGCCTGCCATAATAATAACTTTCATATTTTCCACCGGATTTAGATTTATTCAGCCCAAAAAGCTTCTTCGATTTCGAGACAGAGGGCATGGTAAACAGGAAGGTGCAACTCCTGAATCATAAAGGTTTCATTCTGAGGAACGATGATGCAGATGTCTGCCAGACCTTTTAGTTTTCCGCCGTTTTTTCCTGTAAGTGCGATTGTCTTAAGACCTTTTGCCTTTGCAACAACAGTCGGATAAACGATGTCTTTTGAATTTCCTGAAGTTGAAATACCAAGGAATACATCGCCTTTTACGCCGTAGCCGTTTACTTGCTGGGCAAACATAACGTTTCCGTCAACATCGTTTAAACTTGCTGTCATAAGGGCAGTGTTATTTGTAAGTGCGATTGCCGGAAGGGAGCCCTGAAGTTTGTCTGCAAGGTAGGCTCCTGTATCAGCATCAATAGCTTTAATCTGATTGATAAAGTCGCTGGAAGGAGTTCTCTTTTTGCAGAAGGATTTCAAAAGCTCTCCTGTAATATGATCGCTGTCTGCACATGAACCGCCGTTACCGGCAACCAAAAGCTTTCCTCCGTTTTTGAAGGATTCAATCATTGCCTTTGCAGCATCTTCAATATCTTTTTTGCAAGCTCTGAGAGAAGGATAGCGTTCAATCAACTGGTCTATATATTTCATATTATCCTCACTGTATTATTGTCGGGCTCGACCCGACAATCTTTTTATTTTGTGTACTCTTCCGGTCCGTAATAGATAATTTTTGTTCCATCGTTTTCAAACTTAAAAGGAACATACATCTGGCCTTCAAGAGCCTTTTTAACTGCATCCTGTTTTT
>DFDV01000143.1:0-592 GCA_002369025.1 Treponema sp. UBA3819
CCCTCGCCTACACGAAGTTCAAGTCTCTGCTCCAGAAACTCAACGCTTGTGTCGTTCAGGTCAAGTCCGGTTGTCGTACCGAAAATCTGTACGACTGCCGTTTCTTCATTCAGGTCTATGACACGTCCCGTACGCTTCTGACCATTCTTGTCGCGGACGTATACTGTTTCGTTAAAAAAGACATTTTCACTCCGGCGGACAACAATAATCGGACCGTCTACAGATGATATGCCTCTATATTCAATTCCCTTCATTTTCTACTCCAAAGGAGGACTTATTCCCCCGCTAGACCTGCGGTTTTTTACCGCTTGTACATCCGCTCCAGTTCACCCATCTGGCTTTCCAGATGACCTTCAATATCCTTAATCATTTCCAGTTTGTCGTTTGGAACCGTAGACTTAATACGGACGATTTCCTCACGCACAGGAAGCGCATTGACTTTCATAAGCGGTGCCCCCTGTTTGATGGCAGAAAGAGCCCGGTGGTAAAAGTCCATCATCAGCACCAGAATGGCAATCTGCTTTTCAGGCACGGAATAGACATCCACTGCGTCAAAGGCACTCTGCTGCAGGAAGCCGTTTTTAATCATTTC
>DFDV01000143.1:700-10606 GCA_002369025.1 Treponema sp. UBA3819
GCGGACAATCTGCTGCAGACGCTGTTCCTTTTTGAGCAGTTCCAGTGCAGACAGACGGATTTCTGCCCATTTGGGATCAAGTTTATCCCACCACTCACGGATTTCCTCAGCATATTCCGAGTAACTTTCAATCCAGCCGATAGCCGGATAATGGCGGGCGTTTGCCAGTTCCCTGTCCAGAGCCCAGAAACAGCGGATAAAACGCTTGGTGTGCTGGGTAACAGGCTCAGAAAAGTCACCGCCCGGTGGTGAAACTGCACCGATAACAGAAACTGAACCTTCTTTTCCACAGAGGGAATCCACACGGCCTGCCCGTTCATAGAATTCAGCAAGGCGGGTGGGAAGATATGCAGGGAAGCCTTCTTCAGCCGGCATTTCTTCCATACGGCCGGAAAGTTCGCGAAGAGCCTCTGCCCAGCGGGAAGTTGAGTCAGCCATGATTGCAACATGCATTCCCATATCCCTGTAGTATTCTGCAAGAGTAATGCCTGAATACAGAGAAACTTCACGAGCCGCAACCGGCATATTTGATGTATTCGCAATCAAAATCGTGCGTTCCATAAGGGAACGTCCTGTACGCGGGTCAATCAGCGTAGGAAATTCCGTAAGAACGTCAGTCATCTCGTTTCCGCGTTCACCGCAACCGATGTAGACAATCAGGTCAGCATCGCACCACTTTGCAATGGCGTGCTGGGTCATAGTCTTTCCTGTACCAAATCCGCCGGGAATTGCAGCCGTACCGCCCTTGCTCAGGGGGAAGAAAACGTCAATAACACGCTGTCCGGTTACAAGAGGCTGGCTAACAGTCAGTTTTTTCTGATAGGGACGCGGACGGCGGAGTGGCCAGTAGTGGCTCAGTTTGATTTCCTCGTCAAATTCAGTGGTTGCAATGACATCATCCACCGTGTATTCGCCTGCGCCCTTAAAGGTCTTGAGGGTGCGTCCGCGGATCATGGGCGGTACCATAATTGCGTGCCTGATTGAAGAAGTTTCCTGCACATAGCCCAGCACCAGTCCGGGAGCAATTGCAGCACCTTGCGCAATGCCTTCCGCAACTTCCAGTTTCCAGGTCTTCTTTACATCCAGAGGCTCAGTTCTTACGCCGGGAGCAAGAAAGGCACCGGAATCATTAAAAAGAGCTTCCAGAGGACGCTGAATTCCATCATAAATCGTGCCAACCAGTCCGGGACCCAGGCGCAGGGAGAGAGGACGTTCAAAAGAAGTCACTTCCTCACCTATTTCCATTCCTGTGTCATCTTCGTATACCTGAATGGTCGCCTTGCCTTTGTTCTGGCGGATGATTTCACCAATCAGTTTTTTCTTACCTACATCAACAACATCATACAGACCGCAGCCTTCCAGCCCTTCAGAATAGACAATCGGTCCTGAAATGCGGGTTATCTTACCGCTAATCATTCGGGCAACCTCCCGCCAAATAAAGTAGTTGCAAGTTCATTGCTGTATCTATCTTCAATTTCGCCCACCAGCTGATCAATAGTCAGACGTACGCGAACGGATGAATCTTCACTTTCAAGAATGATGCCTTTGTGAACATTGTTCATCAGAACGGCTTCATCACCAGATTTTTCAAATGTCGTCTCAGTACATGAGAGAACCTGCTTTGATTCAAGATGTTTTTCAAGCAGTTTTTTTGCATCTGCCGCAGAAATACCAAAGACGAGTGCATGTACATTTTTTCCTGTCAGGGCATGTTTAGAACGCACAAGCATTGATTCAATCAAAGAAAGCTGCTTTTCCTGGCCCAGTTTTTCCAGATATGCGTTAAAAGCGTCCGCAACAGAACTCGTATAAAAAGAAACACGATAACGTTCCTGTTCCAGCGGAAGGGCAGCGTCACGATTCTTTTTGAAAGTGGCAATTTTTGCGTCGTAATATGTTTTTTTCTGTTCTGACGCTTCTTTTACCCTGCCGTCTACCGCATCAAGCAGTTTCTGACATTCTGCATCAGCATCGGACAAAAGACGCTCTGCCTTTTTGCGGGCATCAGCCTCAATTTCCTTGTCCAGTATCTCAGTTGAACGAAGTTCTTCCATTTCTTTTCCTTATACTCGTATTCGTTCCCTAGACCGAAATTCCAACGGCTTCGCGGATGGCATCTGTAAGGGATTTTTTGCCCTTCATGTGTCCGCCAAGCCCCGGTATCTCCACAATCAACGGATAATCAGCCTTTTTCTGCCAGGCAAGAACTTCTGATTCCAGCATGGCAGAAACTTCTTCCGTCAAAATCAGTACTTTGGGTCTTTCTGGCGAAGGCAGGCCCATTACTCCACCCTGTCCGGTCACGCGGTTAAAGGCCTCCAGCGCTTCATCACGATTCAATGCAACCGTGCCGTCCACGCCGACCAGCTTAAAGCCGAGAATAAGTTCCCTTTCGCCAATAACAAAGTATTCCAAAGCTATTTCCCAAAAACGCTGATAAAATTACAGAATGATAATTAAAAGGGCAACAAGGAAGCCCCAGAGACAGATACCTTCCGCCAGACCGACGAAGGGAAGAGCCTTTCCGCTCAATTCTGCATTTTCGCTCATTGCGCCCATTGCGGCAGAACCGATTTTACCAACAGCCATACCGCCGGCAATACAAGCCAGACCAACTGCAATAGCAGCGGCGATAAATTTAATGCTGCCACTATCTTTCTTTGCATTTTCTGCCTGAGCCGGAGCTTCTGATGCGGGAGCCTGTGTCACCGCTGTTTCCTGTGCAGTAGCCTGTTCTGTTGTAGCAGAAGCCTGAGCAAACAAACCTGCAACGCTCACCAGAAGCAATGCAGCAACAATAGTAAAAACCTTCTTATTCATAGTGTTACCTCACTCAAGATTTATACTCAAACACGAACGGTTTAAATTCGCGTCCAGTTTCATTAAAGAATTTCGAGAAGAACTCGTAATATTGCAGACGGACAACCTGAATTGCCACAATCATGCCTTCCAGAACGATAACGATGGCATTACCGATGATAAGAATCAGCACACCGCCTATACCGCCAACCATCTCCGTCATCGTGTAGATGATATAGCCCAGAACCGCATGTGAAAGCGCAAAGGCACCGACACGCACAAAACTGATTGAACTTGAAAGATAGGTTGAAACCAGTTCAATAATTTCAACTACACCGCCGATGACCATGGCACCCACACCGTTTTCCAGCACAGGACGCTCACCGTCAACCAGTCTTTCAAAAGGCTCTCCGAATGCCGCAAAAAAGACAAAAAGTCCGATAATAACCCAGTCGTAGACAGCAGGACTGTGCTTAAATGCCGCAATCCTGATAACAAGTGCCACCACATACCAGAAGAAGCAGGCGCCTGCCAGACCAGTTTTTCCAAAGAAAGCCTTTCCAAAATGCCGGTGGGTAATATTGTTGATGATATTGATAATCAGACCAACAGTATTGATGATAAAGCCGATACCGATGGTAACGCCAAAGATACCGAAAATCATCTTGATGTAAGCAGGTCCGGTCGGACTGAAATCCAGAATTCTTTCCCTTGGCTCTCCAAAAAGACCTGTCACCCATCTTGCAAAGGGCTCCAGTACGCTTTCCGTAGCAAAGAATTCACCGGTAAGCAGACCCATTATCATACTTGAACAGCCGATTGCCATAAAAATGGGTGCAAATTTATTCCAGCCGCCCGCTTTTACTACCTTAAAGGCCATGAGAAGACCCGCGATAAAGAAGACCAGTCCCTGCCCCGCATCTCCAAACATAATGCCAAAGAGAAGAGTAAAGAATATGGCAACAAAGGGCGTGGGGTCAATATTACCGTAGAGGGGTGAGCCATAACTGAAAATCATGCGCTCAAAGGCACCCACCAGTTTTCCGTGCGTGAGTTTTACAGGAACCTTTTCCTCTCCCCGGGCGACAGAGGGCACTTCCTGAGGCTGATAGACGCGGATTGCAATTCTACCTTCGGTAAGTTTATCCAGATCATTCATCATCTGATGACTGTCGCTTTCGGGAATCCAGCCTGTAATGCGGTAAACAAGGGATGTAGACTCAAGTCCGTTACGAATCGTCTGAATCTGTCCGCCGATAGAAAATTTTGCAAGCAGGGCTTTAAGAATCGCCTCATGCGTTGCAGCAAAATTGCGTTTTTCTTCGCAAATAGTTTCCAGTACGGCTTCGGCAGCTTCCTGCTCTTTTGCAAGCGAAAGGAGTACGTCATCAGGAATACCCTTAAAGTCCTTGGGGATTTCCAGATTGACAAAGCCGAATTTTTTAAGTTCATTATCCAGTGCAAAACGGGCTTTTTTGGAAGATGCAGCCAGAACCCGGGATTTATCCTCACCCAGAGGAACGATTACTGCGCGGCCTTTCAGATCTGCCTTGATTTCTTCCAGAGCAGAAGGATCTATGCGTCCGATACGAAGTGAAAGGAAAGAAAGATGATCCAGTTCTGAATAGGGAACCTTGAGGTTGGCAAAAGCATGAGCCTCGCTGTTAGCATCCTTTATGCGCTTTACTTCTTCTGACTGTTTAAGTTCCCGGCCGTGAAGTTCTTCTATGGTAGCAATCAGTTTTTTTGCAAGGACGCGGTCATCATCGTTGGGAAATGTCGTAGAGGCCATATCCTCTGCAGAAAAATCTTCACTCAGGAGGTATATGCGGGCCTTCTGCAGTTCATTAAAGGTGTCTGCGTCAGGATTTCTGCTTTCACCCTCTTTTATCTGAGATTTCTTTTCAATGTTTGCCGGATGGCCATGTTCCTGAAACTGAAAATTGCCATTCTTTGCCAAAAACTCCACGACAGAGTTGATGTCATCTTTGAGAACCATCAGCTCAACAAGCCGCATAGGAGTTGTTCTAGCCATACATTACCTCCACAATCTCATTTTGCCGATGGCAGGGACGCGCCGGCTGCAGTAAGTACCTCGTCCGCATCTACATTCAGCCGTAAGCCTTCCGCAACAGAGCGGATATAACTCAACTCATTCTGTTTTATCTTAAACCAGGAAAAAAGCACCATCGCCGTGTCCGGATTTTTATGAAAGGCACGAAGTGCACGCTGATTTAAATCCCGGCGCATCATGTTTTCCACCCAGCAGGGGTCAACTTCCCACACTACTCCGTCCTCATGAGGATTCAAAAAGTCAGCATACTTCCAGCCGCTCCATGCATCCCATGAATCAGTCTCCTTGTCCAGAATAGCAAGGGCATCCCGGGCAAACAAGTCAGTTTTCCTGCCGGAAAAGCGGCCCGATGCAGCATCCATACTCTTCTCATAGAAAAGCATATCCGCAATTTTTTCACCATCATACTTATAGAAGACTTTGAGGCGCAAAGTCCACATGATGTTCTGATACACTACTTCCCGGCGGACAAAATCCAGCATCAGTTCTCTTTCTGCAAGGGGAACTTTTTTTGCAGATTCCCACAGATGAGCGATATACTGCATATCCAGTCTCTGGTCGATTGCCTGCTGTTCTGAACTTTTAGGCGGTTTATTATACCACGAAACAGAAGAATTTGCAGTCATTGCCGCCAGATCCGGCCAGTATTTGTAAGCGATGCGGGAATAAGAGCCTATGTCCACCAGGTCCGGCATGACATTTTCCTTATAGCAGAGAGCCGCACCGATTTCCTTTAAATTTTCGTAATCATAAGAACGCAAAAGTGTGATAAGCACTTCGTCCGGCTCAGAATAATTTTCCAGAAGCCCCGTATACTGGGCAACAAAATTTTTCTGGGCTTTTGTTTCAATTACTTTTGCAAGCATAGGCTCCGGAATAGCCGGTACTTCATCATCAAAAAGAAGGCCGTAGAGTTCCCGAAGAGATTTTACAGAGAAAAGTTTTTCAGCGCGCGACCCGACAAAAGATTTTGCAAGCATGCCGCTCGCTTTTGCGTAAACATAAGCACTTGCTGCAGAACGATCCATAGGGCACCGCCTCAGCTTGCAAAAAGAACTTTATCAAGCAGCTTATTAAAGGAAGGAATATCTTTTGCTGCAGATGAAAGCCCTTCTTTATAGGCAGCCACATCTGCATCATATTTCTGTGTTATTGCGGCAATTTCTGAAGCAAGGCGTTTTTCTTCATCAGCAACAATCACATCGTATTGTGCCTTAAAATTCTGATCAGCCTGATTTTTTGCCGCAGAAATACGTTTATCTGCCTCTACCTGTGCCTGAGAAAGCACAGCAGAAGCAGTACGTTCTATGTCGAGAAGATGACCAATGATATCAGCTTCTTGCTCAGCCATTAATACTCACCTACAAAAATTAGTTTGCAGCACTCTCTGATGTTTTTTCTGAAGCAGAATCTGCGTTTTTCCACCATTCGCTGGCTTTTTCTGTTGTGGCAGCTTCTGCATTTTCTGCAGTTTCAGCACTTGCTTCTACAGCCTGTGCTTCAGCGGCTACGGCAGCAAGATTTGCACCTGCATCCTTCTTTTTATTCAGCAAAGCGATAAAGAATGTTGCGACAAAGAACAAAACAACCAGAACAGCCGTTGTCTTTGTAAGCACAGAAGCGGAATGTGAGCCGAAAGCAGCAGAGTTTCCGCCACCAAGAAGACCGCCCATACCGCTGTTGTCCTGATCCTGAACCAAAACCAGCAGGATAGCAAGAACACAGATGATTACAAACGCAACCAAAAGAATAACGCTAATTGCACCCATTTTTATTACTCCAAAAACGATATCGTATATATGTTCTAAGAGTGTACCAAAAAAATACCGTTAGGTCAATAAATGCCCTTCTCCTATTCTGAAAGTTTTCCAAGAAGAGCCCTGCAGCCCGCCATTACATCCTGATAGGTGTCTTCAAAATTTCCGGTATACCAGGGATCCGCCACATCCCGGGAGAGTCCGCAGTATTCCAGCAGCTTATGAACCTTACAGTCTCCGTCTCCGCTGAAAAGGTAATTCATATCGTCTATATTTTCCTCATCCATGCAGATTATCAGATCATAGTCGGCATAGTCAGCACGGGTAGCAAGGCGGGCATAATGCTCCGTAAAAGGAATATTATAATAGCGGAGGACTTGGCGGGTACCCCTGTGGATACCGCAGCCGATTGCATCCCGCTGAGCCGCCGCAGAATCAATGTAAAAATCAGCATCCCGTCCCGCCTGATGAACAAGGTGTTTCATAATCATTTCGGCCATGGGTGAGCGGCAGATGTTCCCGTGACAAATAAAAAGAATTTTATGCATAGTCTAAAATAATTCACTGTGTGAGGCAATTCTGAAGGCGGTCAGAATCAAAATATTCTTATCCAACTCGTAGATAAGCAACAAATCAGGCTTTACGTGACAATCACGCAAGCCCCTCAATCTGCCTTTTAAAGGATGGTCTTTATGCTTTGGCTCAAGTTTCTGCCCCGCAAGCAACTTGTCAATAACTGCATCAACCAGTACTTTATCATCAGCGCACAATTTACCGTAATCACGGTCAAAACTCGTTGTGGTCGCTAACTTATACGCTGCCATGTGCCGCCCTGTACTCCGCCATAGAAGCGTATGTCCTCAGATTTCCTATCGCAAACTGTTGTTTTATCTCCGCACGCTCTGCGAGCAGTTGGTCTACGAACTCATCTTTTTTTTGAATCTTGACCCTCGATTGTGGCGACAGTTTTATGACGCTTTTTATTGCGTTCAGCAACGAGTCGTCAGCATTTTCAATCGTCATACTTACGGTCATAGACACCTCTTTCTATATGCTATCACATCTTTGGGTAAAAGGCAAGGTTATTTTCTTGCTTTTTGTATAGTATTATGTTAAAATCTCTTATGCTCAAGAGAAGTGGTTTCGCAGATCTGCCCCTGCATACGGGTACGGTGCCAAAATGGCTTGCCGACCGCATGATGGCTCTGGGAACGGAAATTATAGAAGCCCTGCTCATCAACTACGGAAAACGTGAAGTTCTGCGCCGCCTCTCAGATCCCCTCTGGTTTCAGTCTCTGGGAGCAGTGCTGGGCATGGACTGGCATTCCAGCGGCATCACAACAAGTGTCATGTATGCCTTAAAAAGAGGAATCAATGCCCGGGCCAGAGAATTTGGACTGGTAGTCTGCGGCGGCCGGGGAAAATATTCGCGCAAAACACCCGAACAGATTGACTGGGTTTGCAATGCCAGCGGCCTGAACGGAGGAGAACTGATAAGAGCCAGCAAACTCTGCGCCAAAGTAGACAATACTGCCGTCCAGGACGGATTTCAGCTTTACCAGCATAATTTCATTCTTTCAGACCAGGGGGACTGGGCAGTCATTCAGCAGGGCATGAACACTAAAAGTCAGACGGCAAGGCGATACCACTGGTGCTCAGCAGACATAAAATCCTTTGTAGACCAGCCCCACTCCGCCGTTACAGGAGAAAACAGGGGAAAAATCCTCAACCTGACTGATTCCATGGCAGCAGACACAAGGACTTCAATTCTTTCGCTGAGTCACGAAAATCCTGACCAGATGCTTAAAGAAATTGCCAAGATAAGCGGAAATGATTTGATGAAACAGGGCTCACTTTTTGAAGAAGCGGGAGATAAGGCAGAGTCTCCTTCATGGCAGGCTGAAAACATCATCATTGAAAAGAGCCGCAATCTGACTATGCCTGCTCATCATGATGTAAGGGCTGAAGACCTGGACTTAAAGCGTCTGGGTGGCGTACTTGCCACAGCCTATGGCGAAAACAATCCTGATTTTGAAAGTCTTTTACTTACACCAGGGCTGGGCCCACGCACCCTGCAAAGCCTTACCCTGGTGAGCGAAGTGATTTACGGAACGCCTTCCAGATTCAATGACCCTGCCCGCTTCAGTTTTGCCCACGGAGGAAAAGACGGACACCCCTTCCCTGTGCCGACAAAAATCTACGACGAGTCTATTCGCGTACTGGGAGACAGCATAGAAAAATCAAAACTGGGATACAATGATAAGAGCGAGTGCCTTAAGCGACTGCATGCCACCGCCCTTCAGATTGAAGCAAAGTGCGACCCCATGGCAGACTTTGACGCCACCATAGCGCGGGAAAAAGAACATTCTCACGAATGGGGCGGAAGAACCTGCATGGGAGAGGTCTAATCAGTTTTAGCCGACGATATCCCGTACAAAGCGAAGTGATTTAGGAACGTCCTTTACACCTTCAAAAATCAGGTAAGCGTCCGGGCACTCAGCCTTAACAAGGGGAAGCAAATCTTTCCAGCCCATAAGACCGTCACCTAAGGGAGCGATTTCCAGTTCATCGCCTTTTACCAGATAGTCTTTCATGTGGAAGCCGAAGATTTTTCCCTTAAAGAGTTTTAAACATGTTTCAAAAATCCGGGTACGATCTTCGTGATTTCCGATATAGAGATAATTATAGATATCCACGATAAAACGGAAGTTATTCTGGCCGGGATCTATTTCATCAGCCAGACGCTTGAGCTGCTCGGGCTTATACATACAGTGTCCCCAGGCGCCTTCCAGAGCCATACAGACTCCAGCCTCTTTTGCGATAGCCGGCATGGGGGCAAAAATATTCACCACTTCCTTAAAAGCTTCTTCCGTCTGATTTTTGGGATTGTAGGTCCACTTGTCATCGTTGTAACTGCCGGTTTCTGAGGCAACACATTTTGCGCCGAATTCGGCAGCATGGCGCAGGTGGTCAGCATACTTGTCTGCACCTGCCTTTACCTTGTTTTTATCAGAGTGAACGGGATTAAAATACGCGCCCAGCAGGGGGATTTCTACACCATGGTCATTAAAACCGTGACGAATCTCACTGACAGTCTGAGGGGTAAGAGTGCCGGGATTTCCGTTCTGTCCTTCAACTGCCTTGGCAATGGCAAGCTGAACACCGTCAAACCCCCATTCATGGGCTGTTGAACCAAGCCAGTCTGCACTGCCCTTTCCGATGTCATGGGGGCGTATTAAAATCTTCATATTTACTTCTCCCGGATAAAACTATTCC
>DFDV01000129.1 GCA_002369025.1 Treponema sp. UBA3819
GATGGGCGCTTTCCTGTCCCTGCCCGCGCAGTATTGATGTAATGCGGTCTATCCAGTTGCACCATAGATTTCGTTCGCTTACATAGCGGCGCAGGTTAAAGGCTGTGGCGTCATCACCAGATTTTTCAGCCTTGTCAGCCAGAAAGATTGCCTTATCTGCACAAAGTGAAAAAAGTTTCTCCAGACCTTTGCGTGAAAAAATCTCATAAAAAAGTTCAATGTTCAGGTCTTTCCACTGGACACTGCAGCCAAGAGACGTAAAAAATGAGGATAGATATGCACCGCTGGGGTAGGCCGTGTTTAATTGCATGACAGGCGGCTGGAGAATCAGAACCTTCATGCATTGAGTGTAGCATATTTTAAGGGCTTCTACCAAGCATCTGAAATCTTCAGATTTTTATTTCTGCTGAGGATATGGTGAAAAAAACTCGTTCACTTCGAGGATGGAAAATCAATCCTCATTTCCTTTAACTTTAAAGCAGGCTTAACTCGCTTATAATGAGTATATGGACTCTTACTTGGATGACGTTCGTTATAACATCAAGCACTACAGGGATTTGCAGAAAATAACCCAGGCTGACCTTGCAGAAAAGTGTGCGTGTTCTCCGGGGACAATCGGCGGAATTGAATCAGGCCGGACAAAACCTTCCTTTGATATGATGGTAACGATTGCTGAAGCCCTGAACGTAAATCCAGCAGATCTCTTTATTACAGATGCATCAAAGTCCAGAGAAGAAATCAAACAGGATTTATACGCTCAGTTTTCCTCCGTCATTATCCATGCAAATGAAAGCCTCAAAAAAATCGTAGAAAAATCTACAGACAGTTACAACTGATGAGCGACAACGGAAGTGCGAAAAGCCCAGCCTGCGAAGCGGGCAGCCCCCGTAAAATAAGAAAAATTCAAAATGTTGCGAAATCCATAAGGTATGATATAATAAATATGCACTTTTATAAGGCATCGGCTTTTCTGCAAAATTTGCAGGAAGATTGTATTTAGTGATGAGATTTTTTCTATGGCTGGAAAAAAATTACACATAGCATTCAGAAGCATTTCCGTAGCAATATGCTGCATCTGTCTGGTGACTGCAGTTGTACTCTTAGTCAGGCTTTTTACTTCGACTACAAAAGAGGTGAATGTGCAGGCTCCGGTTGAAGTTACTCATCGGGTGCTTTTTTTGTCATCATATAATCCTCTGTACTACACCTATGAATTTCAGTCACGAGGACTGGAGAGGGTTTTGTATGCTCATGGCATTGAATATGATGTAATGTTTATGTATTCAGATTCTGCCGGTGCAAATCAAAATCAGACAATTCTGCATGAAATCCTCAAAACAAGGCTTGTAGACCTTCATCTGTATGAAGCAGTGCTTCTGGCAGATGATGCGGCAGTACGCTTTGCAATGGAATATCAGAGTGAACTCTTTTCCGGCATTCCCATGGTCTGCTTTGGCATAAATGACTTTAAGCTGGCTCGTCAGGTAGAACGCAATCCCATGATGACGGGATTTTTTGAGTACAATTATCTTGACCAGACGATTGAGCTTGCCATGAAACTCTTTCCTAAGAAAAAGACGCTGGTTGCCCTGCATGACCAGTCTGCTGCAGGCCGTACGGATATAGAAATTTTTCTGAATCTCCGGGATTCACATCCAGATTATGCCTTTATCAATTTTGATGTTTCCATGTATTCAAATGAAGAATTGGTGGCTCTGCTGGAAAATCTGCCAAAAGATTCACTTTTGTTCTATATGACATGCTATTCTGATAAAACTGGCCATCTTTATTCTGTTGTGGCACGAACCAATACGATTGTAAATCATGCAAAGGTTCCTGTTTTCCGCAATTACAGTGGCGGAGAGGGTGCAGGCATTTTGGGTGGCATTACCATGGATATGGAAGAACAGAGTGCCATGGCAGCGCAAGTGGTAGCCGACATTCTGAACGGAAAAAAGATTTCTGACATTCCACTTATTGTAGAAACTCCGGCCCTGACATGGTTTGACTATCAGCTGATGAAGAAGTACGGGCTGAATTTTTCTCTGCTTCCCAAAAATACGGTGTTCTATAACCAGCCCCAGAATTTCTTTACGGTCTACGGAAACATTCTGCCCATTGCAGGCTTAATTTTGCTTTCACTGTTTCTGGCATTGATTTCTGCATATGTCAATTCAATCCGGACTAAACACGGTCTGGAAGAACTGCGCCGTTCAAGGGATAAACTGGCGGAATCTCAGGAAATGCTGCGCTATCAGCTGGAATATGATGAGGTTCTGGATATTCTGAACAGGCGTACCATTACCGAACAGCTGCGCAATAATGTTCCTCAGGATGCTGTGTATTCTGTGGTCATTGTGGATATTGACGGTTTTAAGGCGCTGAACGAAAACTACGGACATTCTCTGGCAGACAGTATTTTACAGTATCTGGTTGCCCTCTTTAAGGAAATGGCGGCAGAAGGCGGCTGGCAGATTGCCCGCTATGGCGGAGACGAATTCCTGCTCTTTATTCCCGACCAGACTCTTACCATAGAATCTCCTGCCATTCAGGATATTTTTGCGGGTATTCGGGCACCAATTCCTCTTGGTGATGAAACGCTTGCAATCACGGCAAGTATGGGCATTTCAAATTCCGATGGCATTACACCGGCGGAACAGCATCTTATCAATGCAGAAATCGCCATGTACGAGGCAAAAAACCATGGTAAGAATGGAGCGGCCCTCTACAATGAAGAGATGAAGGAACGCGCCCGGGAAGAAGTTGTCATCAAGGAAAAACTGCAGGAAGCATTTGAGCATGACGGCTTCTACATGGTTTATCAGCCTCAGATTAATTCAAAGACAAAGAAGGTTAGCGGTTACGAGGCTCTGGTGCGCATGAAAGCCCCCGGCATGTTTCCCGGAAAATTTATTCCCGTTGCAGAAAGAAACGGCTGGATCTGGAGAATCGGACGCATTACCACGGAACTTGCCATCAAGCAGCTTGCAGACTGGCGTGAGGCGGGATATGAACTGCATCCTGTTTCCGTTAATTTTTCCGGCAATCAGCTTAACGATCATGGCTACATCGATTTTGTCAAAGGTCTGCTTGAAGAGTACAAGGTGCCGGCAGAATATCTGGAGATTGAAATTACCGAGGGGCTCTTCCTGGAAAAGAGTGCCCTTGCTGACGAAATCTTTAAACGCTTTAAGGAAATGGGAATCCGCCTGCTGATGGATGATTTTGGTACCGGCTATTCTTCTCTGGGATATCTTTCATACATTCCGGTTGATGTCATCAAGCTGGACAAGTCTCTGGTGGACACCTATCTGGTTGACGGCAAGGATTCCTTCATCATGAATATCATTCACCTTATGCACGACCTTAACAAGGAAATGATTATTGAAGGCGTGGAAGAAAAATGGCAGTTTGAGCGGTTGCGTGATTTTGGTGCGGATGTGATTCAGGGTTACTATTTCTCTAAGCCTATTCCTGCAAATGAAGCGATTACCTTTACCGTGGGCGATGATAAATAGCGGTCATCTCTCTAAAAATCTTTTTTGATTGGGGAAGATTTTTTCTTGACTTATATACTATTTCTGCCGTATACTATGGTCAGATGATAAGGACATAGAGCGTGTCCTTGTAAAAATAAAGAAGCTCAGTCGATGATGAGGACATAGATTGTGTCCTGGCTAAATAAAGAAAATCAGTAGATGAGGCTCTGTAGCAATACAGGGCCTTTTTTATGGGAGGAAGCATGGAATTCTGTTTTTTATCTGCAGCATTTTATGAAAAATACAGAAATTGCAAAGAAATCCTCATAAAACAAGACCGACCGTATACCGTGCTAATTATAGAAACGGTTGGCAAAAGATTTGCTATTCCGTTTAGAAGTCATATAAACCCGAATAATAGGGATTGTTTTATCACGGATAAAGAAAACAATGCGGGACTGGACTTTCAAAAGGCGGTTGTTATTATAAATGATACTTACATCAATACAAATGCTCGAATTCAATTCTGTGCTTTGCAGTATTTTACAAAAGAACTAGGACTTGCATAAAATTTCTCTTGCCGAATTTCCCTTTCTGTTAGTATCTTACAGATAAGAGGCAAAAAATGGCAACCTATCAGTTTCAAACAGAAGTAAATCAGTTGCTCAAACTGATTATTCATTCAATGTATTCAAACAAGGACATTTTCCTGCGGGAAATTGTTTCCAACGCATCGGACGCACTGGACAAGCTCAAGTATCTGACTGTTTCCGACGACAACTACAAGGACATCAAAATTGAGCCGAGAATAGACATTTCCTTTGATGACCCCAATAAAGTGCTGACTGTGCAGGATAGCGGCATCGGCATGAACGAAGAGGATTTGACCAACAATCTGGGCACTATTGCACGGAGCGGAACTAAGGCCTTTATTGAAAAAATCGCCGAGGACAAGAATGCCGGAGAGTCAAATCTTATCGGTCAGTTCGGCGTTGGATTCTACAGCGCATTCATGGCGGCAAAAGAAATCAATGTAATCACCCGCAAGGCCGGCGACAAGAGCGGAAAAATCTGGAAGTGGACGAGCGACGGCACAAATTCATACTCTATTGAAGAAATCAAGGCAGACAGCGACCTTGCAAAAAAATACGGCTTTGACAAGGCGGAAACCTGTGGTTCTGCAATCGAAATGCACTTGAACGATGACAGCAAGGACTACGCTTCACGCTGGAAGATTGAAGAACTTATCAAACGCTATTCTGACCACATTGCCTTCCCCATTTACCTGCACTACACGCAGAATAAGTATGACGACAAGGGAAACATCACTGGAAGCGACAATAAAATCGACCAGGTGAACAGTGCAAGTGCCCTGTGGAAGCGGGCAAAAAGCGAACTGAAGGCAGAAGACTACAACGAATTCTACAAGACAACAACGCATGACACTCAGGACCCGCTGGCATACATTCATACTCACGCTGAAGGAACACAGGAGTACACAACTCTTTTCTACATTCCTCAGAATGCTCCCTTTGACATGTATCAGGCAGACTACAAGAGCGGCGTAAAACTTTATGTAAAACGTGTCTTTATTACAGATGATGACCGCGAACTTTTGCCGGCATATCTGCGTTTTGTGCGCGGTATTATTGACAGCGAAGACTTGCCGCTCAACGTAAGCCGTGAAATTCTGCAGCAGAACAGAATTCTTGAGACAATCAAAACCCAGTCAGTCAAAAAACTGCTTTCTGAATTCCGCAAGATGGGAGACGCTGCTGACAAGGCACGCAAAACTGAAGAAGCAAAGCGCAGTGACGAGGAAAAGAAGGCCATCGAAAAATGGAACAAATTCGTAAGCCAGTTTAATCGCCCCATGAAGGAAGGTCTCTACGGTGACTATGCAAACCGTGAAGAAATTTCAGAAATCGTTCGCTTTAAATCAACTGACGAAAGCGGAACCGGTGACGGCAAATGGACAAGTTTTGCAGACTACGTGCAGCGCATGAAGCCCGACCAGAAAGCAATCTACTATATTACAGGCAGTGACGAAAAGAATCTGCGTCTTTCTCCGCTTCTGGAAGCCTACAAGAAGAAGGGCTTTGAAGTGCTGATTATGGCAGACGACATTGACGACATCGTTATTCCCTCTCTGATGAAGTACAAGGATTTTGACCTGAAGGCCGTAAACCGTGCGGGCAGCGATGAGGAACTGGGCGTAGACAAAGACGAGGCAAAGAAGAAGGAAGATGCCTTTAAGCCCGTACAGGAAAAACTGAAAAAAGCCTTGGGCGACCGCGTAAAAGACGTTATCCTTTCAAAACGCCTGAGCGACAGCCCCTCCTGCATTGTTGTGGACGAAAATGACCCCAGCCTGCAAATGGAACGCATGATGCGCGCTATGGGCCAGGCCGGTATGAGCGAAGTAAAACCGATTCTGGAAGTGAACGGAGACCACGCGATTGTAAAAGCTCTGGAAAATACCAGCGACGAAGCCTACATTGCAAATGTGGCAGAAGTCCTGCTTGACCAGGCCCTGCTGGTAAGCGGTGCCGAACTGAAGAACCCCACAGAGTTCGTAAAGGCTGTGAACGCATTGCTGACGAAGTAAAAAACAAATTATTACCAAAAAAGGCGATGATTTTCTTGGAAATCATCGCCTTTTTTATTATCCTATGTTATTATATTTCTCATTCAGAGCATTTACAACAGTAAGGACGGCGTTTAAATCGGTCTGCGAAAAATGGCGCAGGCGTTTTTCTATCTTTACGATTTGCGGGTTCTGTACGGGGTAGGTTGAATCTTTGGGCATGTCCAAAAGGTAATCCAGCGAAACATCTAGAAAGCGGGCGACTTTGAGTGCGGTGTCTGCAGCGGGAATGCTGTTTCTTTTTATGCCAAAACTGATGTTAGCAGCATCAAAACCAACTGCGGCGGCAAGTTCTTTGCGTGATTTTCCTTGATAGGAAAGTTCTGAATCTACTTTTTTCCAAAAACTCATATATCAAAATATGACAAAAGATAATTTTTTTGTTGTATTATTTATCTTTTGATTTTATAATGGAGATAATAAATATCTTTTGATATTTTGAGTGACAAAACTTAAAAATACCGACTTGGAGAATGAGCGTATGGAGATTAAGAGAAATTTTTTTACCGTAGTGGCAGGCATTTTTTTACTTTTGTCATTTGTGGCCTGTAGCGATGGCGGAGATGGCGGCAATACTGAACCGGAAGGGACAAAGTACACCGTCACGCTGTATACGGCTGTGGGGGCAGAGCCAACGACAGTGAGCGTTGAAAGCGGCAAAAGTCTTTCAGCGGCAATAAATCCCGCAAAAGAAGGCTACGACTTTAAGGGCTGGTTTACGGCAGACGGCACGGACTACACCGGAAAGGCTGTTACGGGCGATGTGACCTTGTTCGCCTATTTTGTAAAGACGACAACGACAATTTCTGAAGACAAAAAGACTACGACTACCACGACGAACGAAGTGGGAGCGGATTCCTATGAATCAGAAAAAATCGAAAAGGTGACCACAAAAGAAGACGGCTCAAAAGTCACGGAAACGACCGAGAAGGCCGTAAAATCAGACGGCACGAAAATCGAGGCAGAAAGCACCAAGACGGAAAAGGCCGACGGATCTTCAAGTGAATCTTCCAAAACAACAGTAACCAATGCGGATAAGTCAACGATTGTTACCGAAACGAAGTCTGAGACAACCGCCGACGGCAAGACCACGAGTGACACCATCGTAACAAAAACCGACAGCGAGGGCAATCAGACCAGCAAGACGGAAACGACCGTAGCGGCAGACGGCACGGTTACGACAAGGACAACTGATGCGGAAGGAAACGAAAAGCCGGAAGAAGAAACGCCTGGAGAAAACACTGGTTTAAAGACATATACGATTACATTTTACGCAAATGATGGAAGTGCAAATCCCGCAAAAGTTACACAGACATTTAAGACTGGTGCTAATGTTGGAGTTCTTACAAAGTTACGAAAAAATACTTTTGAACGCGAAGGTTATGTATTTGTCGGATGGTCAAAGTATAGTGATATAACAGCAGAAATAAAATATAAAAGAACTTCGACAGATGGATTCTCAGCCTATTATGACTTATCTCGGAATGGTGACAGCGTGCAATTATGGGCGACGGATGAGGAAAAACTTCCCTTATATGCAGGCGATAAAACACTGTATGCCGTCTGGGGACCAAAAAAAGTATATTTGACTTATGATGCAAATGTAGGATTTGATTCTGAGGCAATCTTCACCTATGATGGAACAAGGAATGGCGAGAAAGTGGCGATGACGGCTACAAAGCGTAGTTCCATTATGGATGCCGATAAACCTGTGACATTGCGTACTGTTCAAAAACTTGGGTTGAGCAGTTCAGCAGAATTTGTCGGCTGGACGACAGCGTTGGGCGGATCTGTAGAGTATGCAGATGGAGCAGAAGTTACGCTTCCGTGGAAAGATGTATGTACGGAAATCACTTTGTATGCTTGCTACAAGGGTGCTATGGCGATTACAAAAGACAATGTTGCCGCAGTTATCGCATCTCTTGGAGCAAACACAACGAGTATTATCAAACTGTCTGGCGAGATTTCCGCCGCAACGATAAGTGCAATACGGACTGCAATGCGAAACAATTCATCGGCATATATTGCGCTTGATTTGTCTGAAACAAGGGGACTGACTGAGTTGAACAAATCAAGTGGAGCATATTTTCAGGATTGTACAAACATGATTTCTATTATTTTGCCCGAAACAGTAGTGAGCATAGGAACAAAAGCATTTGATAATTGCAGCGGACTAACAGAAATTGAAATTCCTGCGTCTGTTCAAACAATTGGAGACATTGCTTTTGGCTATTGTTCAGGTTTAACAAAAATAACGCTACATGAAGGGCTGACAGCACTTGATGCTGGTGCATTCAGATCCTGCACAAAACTTGCGGAGGTCACGATTCCTGCAAGCGTCACCAGTTTAGGAAATGCTTTTTGTGGATGCAAGGCATTAGAAAAAATTGCTATAGCAAGCGGAAATACATCATATACTGAGGAGGACGGCATAATTTATAGTGCTGATAAAACAAAATTTGTCATCTACCCTGTCACAAAAACAGAAAAGAGTTTTACGGTTCCCCCAACGGTAACAGAAATTGGAAGTTATGCATTTTGCAAGAGCAAGTTGGAAAGTCTTACTGTTCCTGCAGAAGTCACTTCTTTTGGGAAAAAACCGTTCCAGGAGATGCCGTCATTAACGGAAATTACATTCTTAGGAACAAAAAGCTTCGATATTCAAGAATTTTATGAATGTAATAACTTGAAAGTAATTTCTCTTCATGGCGGTGGGATTAGTTATGCTGCACTAGATGGAAATAGAAAACTTGAAACACTGAATTTAGGAAGCGAAGTTACCAGATTTTACATTCCTGACACTGTTTCGGTAAGTGTGTATGACTGTCCTTCCTTAAAGGAAATAAATGTCGATGGAGCAAATCAGAAATATTCTTCAACGCTTGGTATTTTATACAACAAAGACTGTTCGGTACTCATAAGGGTGCCCGAAGCGCTGGTATTGCCGACCAACTGGGAAATTCAAGAGTGTGTGGAAACAATCGGTGCAAATGCCTTTGCTGGAAGTACCGTATCCGCAATCACTATTCCTGCAACGGTAAAGAAGATTGGAAAATTTGCTTTCTCTCAATCTAAGCTTACAAGCGTGGAATTTACCGATAGTGATAGTATTTGGTATCAAACGGATTCTTCCAATTATACCAACGGCACGAGAATTGGCGCAATGAGTGCGGATGATGCGGAAGAAAATGCAAAAAAATTGAAGAGTACCTACGACTACTATTATTTATACAAAGACTCAAACTGACCTTTTTGCAAAGTTCCGACTGTGGCACTACCTCACCGTAATCGGCACTTTCTGGGGACCTTCGGCGTAGGGGGCAAAGTAGACTGTAAAAAATTTAATGATTTTTAAAAATAATATGCTATAATATCCTAAATAACTGTTATAAGAAGAAAGGTTTATTGGACTTGGAGAATCTGGTGGTGCCGTCATTGTAATGACAGCATACACTGAACGAGAGCGAACACGAATAATCTCTGCTCGTTTAGCAACCGAATCAGAAAAGGAATTGTATTATGACTCCAGAAAGAATCGCTGAACTACAGAATCGCCCGATTGATTTGTCAGATATTCCAGAGGTAACGTCGGAACAGGCAAAGGAGTTTTATCCTCGGAATTTGCGAAAAGCATTTCAAATGATTTACAATCTTTTTGATAAAGAAAATTTACTTTGGCTTGAGCAAAATGGTGCTACAAATCGCGTTACAATAAACGCTGCGTTAGAGAAACTGAGGAATGGAACGCTAAAACTGGCATAGTTCCTTATAAATGGCAAAGCAGTAGGGCGTGGAATGGTGGACGCAAAGCGGACAGTGCGAGGGGAGCGAGCACCGCGCGCATAGCAAGCCATGGAAGGCCCGACGGCAGGAACTGCCGGACTGCCCAAAAAAATCCTCAACTTTTTCTAAAATATGCCGATAGACTGCCGATACTATGGGTATGAACGGATTCAGATTTTTTGTTACAAGGATTGTACTTGGTGTCTTTGTGTGCCTGTATGGAGCGGCGGCTTTTGCTCAGGCGGATGGAAGTGCGCAGACGGTTTCGCTGAAATACAAGGGCACGGGCGGCTATTCGCTGGTGGAGCGGACAAATTTGCGCCGCTATGTGAACGGAAAGTATGTGGGGCTTACCAGTCGTGAGGTGAGGTCTTTTATCAGTCCATCGCTTTCTCCTGACCCTGCCTATGAAAATCCCCGGCATCAGTTTTACGGTGACCAATGGTATGACGGCAGTTTTTATGTACTTGAAGAAACCCGCCGCAATATGGCTCAGGCAGCGGGTGGCATTCACGATTCAATTCCTTCAGTCTTTCATATTTCTTCCAAAGGAAAAGTGACCATGTATGCGGATAATGGATATCCTTCTTTTCGCAGTTTTCCGGCATTTACGACTGACAGGGTAAAAAGCGGGGATTCCTGGTCGGCAAGTGCGGAACGGAGCGTAGACCCGCTGAACAAGGGAATTTTTACCCGTATGCCTATGGAAGTTGCCTACACGTTTATTCAGGCGGAAAAATATCGTGATGAGGATGTGTACCGGCTCAAGGCAATCTGGCAGACAAACTATGGCGCAAATCATCGGGATTATGACGGTGACAAGGATTTGCAGAAGGCAATCGGCGGTCACAAGGCAGACATTTTGATTCGCAAGTCTAGCGGAGAGCCCATGCTTGTTGTGGATACGGTGGACGAAACCTTTATCTACGCCAACGGTGAGCAGGTGAATTTTAAGGGAACGATTACGCTCTTTACGGAATATCCGCCGGCAATCGACACAAACAAACTGATTCTTTCGCTCAAACGGATTGCAAGCCTGTCTCCCGAAATGTCACCCGAAAATGTGAACACATCTTCGTGGGTGGCGGCATCTGAAGCAAAAACAAAGCCGGCGGCAAAACCCGGCAAGGCTGTGGCTCAAGCGGCAAAAAACAAGAACAACATGGTGGTGGAAAAAACTCCTGCCGGACTGCGGCTTTCTGTGCGCGACATTCGCTTTAAGCCGGATTCGAGCGAAATTCTGGCCAGTGAAAGCGGCCGCCTGGATGAAATTGCAGCGGTCCTCAAACTTGCGCCCAAGTCACAGTTTTTGGTGGAAGGACACACGGCGGCGGTTGGGCGTGCGGCGGGAGAGCAGAAACTGTCTGTGGAACGCGCCCACAAGATTGCCGAAGAATTGGCAAAGCGCGGAGTCAGTTCCGCCGCATTCATCTGTCGTGGCTGGGGCGGCACAAAACCCATTGCGGACAACGGCACTGATGCTGGCAGAGCTCAGAATCGTCGTGTAGAAATTACAATTCTTGAATAATGTGCTATAATAGATTTATGAAGAAGCACATATTATTCTTTTTTTCTCTTTTAGTTGCCTTTTCATTCGCCTCATGCACTGGAAAACCCGCGTCGCCGGATAGCGACATTGTCATTCTTTATACAAACGATGTGCATTGTGGCGTGGATGAAAACATTGGATATCCGGGCCTTGCCCTCTACAAAAAGGAAATGCTGAAGCAGACTCCCTATGTTACACTTGTGGACGCAGGAGATGCCGTGCAGGGGGGAATAATCGGATTGGTTTCACACGGCAGCTATATCATCACGCTGATGAATGAGTTGGGCTATGAAGTGGCAGTTCCGGGAAACCACGAGTTTGATTATGGCATGGATCGCTTTAAGGAACTTTCCCGTATGCTGAAATGCGGTTATATTTCCTGCAATTTTCGTGACAAAACTGGAAAGCTTATTTTTCCTGCCTATAAAATGCTTTCTTTTGGAAAGAAAAAAGTTGCCTTTGTTGGTATCTGTACACCTGAGACCAAAACAAAATCCACGCCACATATATTTCAGGATGAGAATGAGAACTTTATTTATTCCTTTGGTGGGGAAGACAAGGGCAGAGTCATGTATGAAGAGGTACAGGAGGCAATTGATGCAGCCCGTAAAAAGGGTGCGGATTATGTCATCCTGGTGGGTCACCTTGGCGAAAGGGGCGTTACGAAAGAATGGAATTCTATAAGCGTACTTTCGCACATAAGCGGAGCCGATGCAGTCATAGATGGACATTCCCACGAAGTAACTACTTCGCTTCTGACGGCAGATAAAACCGGCAAAAAAATACCGGTAACTCAGTCAGGCACAAAACTTGCAAATATCGGAAAAGTGACAATTGCAAAAGACGGCACGATAAAAACGGAATTGATTTCTTCTGTTCCAGAGAAAGACGGTTTAAAAGAAGATACATCTGTTGCAAAAACAATCGCAAACATGAAAAAAGAGTATTCTGCCAGGTTTGAAAAAGTAATTGCCACAGTTGATTTTGATTTGCTCGCAACCGATGCAAATAAAAGTTGGCTTGTCCGTCATGAAGAAACAAATCTAAGTGATTTGTTCACAGATGCGATGAAAGAAGTATTGGGAACAGACATATGTCTTCTGAATGCAGGCAGTTTACGAACAAATATTGAATCCGGAGAAGTCAGCCTTGGAGATATCTATGATGTCTATCCTTTTGAAAACTTTGCCTGTGCATATGAAATAAGCGGTCAGACCATTCTGGATGAACTTGAATTCGGCGCAAAAAAGATGCCTGGTAATGATGGAGGTTTTCTTCAGACTTCCGGACTTACCTACAAAGTCAATACAAGCCTGCCTTGCGGCGCTCAGATGAATGAAGACGAATTATTTACGGGCGAAGTTAAAGGACCGTATCGTGTTCATGATGTGATGATAAATGGCGAAAAACTTGATGTAACAAAAACCTATACGGTTGCGTCATTTGATTATGCCATCAAACTGAACGGAGACGGTCATCTCTTTAAGGGAGCAAAGCGGATTTCAGGCGGAGACAAAATAGCCTTCGATATCTTTAGAGAATACATTACTTCCCTTGCAGAAAAGAATGACGGAAAAATCCCCGAAATCTACCGTGAAAGCCAGAAAAGGCTAGTGGTTGAAAAATAAGTTTTTCCGCTACAGATGGAGTCAGGCACCGAAAATTTCAATCCGGTGCTGCCGGCCAAGTGCATGAACTGCTTCCTGCAGGGAAAGTTCCGGGCGCGTTTTGCGGAAGGACTTTAAATCAATCAGAAAGCGGTTCATTGAAAAATGCTGGAAAACATACACGCGCTGCCATACCTGATCGGTATAGGAGGCGCGGAGTACATCCCGGTAGTGGAGGAAGAGACCTTTTCCTTTTAGTTCTGCATAGCCGACCAGCCACAACTCCGGCGCAGGATTTTCGCTATCGGCGGTGGCACAAAGGGCGGCGTGGAGACGGGCCGTCTCTTCTGCCATCCAGGCCTGACTGTCTTGAATGAGTTTTTGTATCTGCACGCCGCCCGCTTTGGCGACAGCTTTGAGGTGGGCTGTTTTTGCCGTGTGTACCGGCGTTTTGTTTAAAATCAGCACATTTTTCCGGAAGTCAGTCTGAAATTCCGGGTTGCGGGCAAAAAATCCCGCCGCAATTTTTCCGCTCTGCCCGACAAGGTAGCGGTTGTTTTTTGCCAGCTGCTCGTCTTTTCCGGGGTTATCGCCGATGACAAAATAGCGGATGGTATCGGCAGATGTTATGTCATCAAAGGCTCGGTTGTATACAAGGGCAGTTTCCAGCGGATAGTCAGGCGTATCTTTTTCTGCGGCGGCTTTCTGCAGGGGCTTGAGGCTGTCAGAAAAACGCTCATCCCATTCCCTGCATTTTGCCTTAAATCTGTCCCTGAAGTCTGTAAAAGCTTTCCACTGCGCGGGGGTCATTTTGCCCCTCCTATTACAACACTGCCGTTTTGATTGTGGTGAAGGATGCCCTCTGTCCTGAAGGTGTCTGCGGGGCAGGTCATTACAATTCCGGCTGTTTTTTCACGCCTGTGTAGTGAAGGGAAAAAGCCTTCTATCCGCCTTACTTGGCTAAAGCCCAGACTTTCGTAAATGTGACGGGCACTCTGCCATTCTTCGTTCACCAGAAGAACGACACTTTTAATCTGACTGAATGCACCGCAGATTGCCGCAAGGGAAGAGGCAAAAAACTGGCGGGCATAGCCTTTTCCCTGGTAGTCAGGAAGCAGGGCAAAAGAACTTGCATACAAAATCGTACCGTCACGATGATGTGATTTAAATGGTTTGTGATTGAGGGTAAAAGCCTTGTCATCAGCGGGAAGGGAAAGCCAGAGCTCTGAGCAGAAATAGCCTGCGTTTACAGCATGGCCTGCCCTGCTGACTGTTTCCACACTGGAGTCAGAAAGGACAAAAAAGCCCTGGGGAAATAACTGCAGGCGTTCATCAAAAATTTTCTGTTTTTCCTGAATGGCTGGAATAAAAGCGGCTCTTTCTATTTGCATTATTGACGGAAGGTCAAATGGCTGTGCGGGACAAAGAATCATACCAAAAAAATACCAAAAAATTTGGCGATACTCAAGGAATAATATTTGTCTAAATACGAAATATGGCTTATAATTAAAAAAGAATGGACGAAACAATTAATTTTGCATTGGAAGGACGGAAGACTTTTTTTATTGCTACGGAACCGTCACTTCTCCCTGAATCATATCTGGAAGATTATTTAACCCGCGGATATGAAACATACATTATACCGGATGACCGCAATTGTCCTCTGGTAAAAAAGGTGCAGTCCATCATTTCTATTTTTGAAGATTCCATCCTCTTCTTTTATATTGATGCAGAAATAGAAAACCTGAACTGGAAGACCTATATCAAACAGCTGCAGGAAATGTACGGCGAGCGCGTGCTCATCGGTGTACTCTATTCTAAACATCATAGTGACGAAGAGCGCCGCATTATAGAAAAATACTATCTCTTTGATGTTGGCATTCAGGGCGGTTGTATTTCACTTGAGTTTCAAAAGGCAAAGAATTTTGCGCTTATTGACCGGGTTATGTATGCAAATCAGGCTTCCGGCCGGCGCAAGAATGTCCGCGCTATTTGTGACAACAACAGCAAGGTAACATTCCTCTATAACAATGTTGAATTTACTGCTAAACTTGCTGACATCAGTCTAACGCACTTTTCATGTACGATTCCCGGTGAATCCTACATTCCGTTATACGAAAAAATCAAAAATGTTTTTGTGGACATTAACGGACTGCATTTTAAAACAGATGCAATTCTTCTGCTCCAGCGTGTTTCAAACAACACAATGCTCTATGTGTTTATTTTTTCTAAACACGATGGCGCACAGGGGCTGGAAGAAGACTTAAAGCGTCGCCTGTCGGAAAAAATCTATCAGATGGTCACCGACAAGGTAAAGATGATTTTGCAGTTGGTTTTTGATGAAGTGGGCAGGGGTGACCGTGACCCCAATGGACATACCACTTTCCACCCGGAAGATTTGGCACGGCTTTTGTAGAGGTTTACTTTGGACGAATCGATTAAACACATTGTTGAAGGGCGTAAGACATTCTTCATTGTCCCTGATGTATCACTGTTTCCGGAAACGTATCTGGAAGACTACATGGCGCGCGGGTATGAAACATATATCATAGGTGATGACCGCTATTGTCCGCTGGACACAAAGATTGATATCATCATCAAGACTTTTACCGACTCCATTCTTTTCTTCTATATAGATACAATGATAGACGGAATTGACTGGCATATTTATATCCGCGAACTGCAGCAACGCTATGGACAAAAAGTGCTGCTGGGCGTGCTTTATGCAAAGCGTTCTACCGAAGACCAGAAAAAGCGGCTGGAAAAATACTATCTCTTTGATGTTGGTATTCAGTGCGGCTGTATTCCGCTGGAATATCAGAAGGCAAAGAATTTTGCGCTCATCGACAAGGTAATGTATGCAAACCAGGCCTGTGGCCGCCGAAAAAATGTTCGTGCCATCTGCGACAACAACAGCAAGGTCAATTTTGAGACAAAAAAAGGTCTCTTTAAGGGCAATGTGCTGGATGTAAGCATGAGCCATTTTTCCTGTGTATTTGATAATCCGCCCAGCATTCCCCTGTATGAAAAAATCAGGCATATGATGGTGAATATCAACGGCCTGCATTTCTCTACGGATGCCATTCTGCTGATGAACCGTGAGATTAACGGCCAGAACATGTACATCTTTGTTTTTGCCAATTCTCTTGGTCAGCAGGGTCTTGAAGCCGATGTGCGCCCCAGATTGCTGCAGAAAATCTATCAGATGGTGAGTGAAAAAGCAAAAAGGCTCATGTGGACAAAATTTGACGAAGCACGCAAGCAGATAAACAATCCCGTTTACGGACGCGCTTTTGCCCCTGATGAAGACGGCGGCATCCAGAACCATTATTACTGACATACTTACCAGGGCAAACGCATTATACATATCGTACTTGAATATCGGCTGGACAAATGAAATG
>DFDV01000077.1:0-18929 GCA_002369025.1 Treponema sp. UBA3819
TGCTGTTGCGGCTTCTGCGGGTCAGATGATAAAGGACCTTGAGGACTGGTTTGCGGAAGGCGGCATAGAAGTGGAAGATTATTTTTTAGATGTAAGGACCGATCCCGCTTCAAGTCCCTTTGTAGGCCTGATTAACGGGGAGAGAATGCTTTTTGTTCAGCATCCGTCAGGCTTTTCGCCCTTTTCAGTGTCATTCCGTTACGATGCCGGGGTAACTGCTGCGACTGATGGTGCCGTAGCCTCCCAGTATGCGGAAACAAATTCCAGGGAATTTGGCGTTCTTTTGGGAAATGATGAGTTGTCTTTTGTGATAAAGGATTTTTTTGCCCTTGACCATACCTATGCCGATATCTACTGCCCGGATCTTTCTGGAAGTGATTTAAGAAATCCCCGGGTCCGCTATCCTCTTGCAGAGATTGACGGTGCGGTTTACCTGGGCTTTTCACAAAAGACAGATCTTGTTCTGAAAATCCGTTCCTATACGGCTGTCACCCGCTTTGACATTGGAACTGATGCGGTTCCGGGAACGGTAAGGGTCTACAAAAACGGAATTCTGGACGGCGGCGCCCACTACGACAGTCAGTCCGGTTCAATTACCCTGTCTACTGCAGTTTCTCCTTCAGACCATATCAGGGCTGTCTGGTACAAAGATAGTGAGGCGGCCGACAGCGGAGCCTTTGCCGGAGCGGCAGGATTTGAATACCGGCCTCTGGAGCGCCTGTCCACAGATGTGTCTACGGCTGCCCGCTGGACCTACGCAGGCGGACGAAAATTTGCCGACGCCCAGTATGCGGCTCCCGGTTACGCCACCCTTGCAAGCCGGGTAAAGTACAGCGGTGAAGAAGTGTCTCTTTCAAATACCATGGCGGCATCGCTTGAGACGACAAATACAACCGGCACCTACCGCATTCTGGGAATGAACGATGCAAAAACAGATACCGTCTACCTTGCAAAAAATGCCGCCGTTGCCATCCCTTCCGCTTTTAAGCCTCAGCTTTCAGAAAGAAAGAACGGCAGCGAAAAAATGCCAGAGTCTTTGGGAGAAAATCGTCTTGAAGGGGTGCGGGATGGATACAATGACAGCGGAATCTCAGGCTATGCCGTGCCGCTTTCATGGAAAAGCCTGTCTGACAGCGGAAAAAGCTCTGATTATGACTGGGCAGGCCTTGCCTTAAAACTGCCGGGGGTAAACGGCGTACTTGCCTCTGCCACAAGTTTTTCCATTGCGCTGAAAAATCAGAATTTGAACAAATCAAGCATGTCCACACCCCTGGAATTTAAGGTCTACCTGCAGCTGGGAGTCAGGGCGGAAAATTCTCTTTCAAAACTAAGTTCAGAGGACAGGGCTGCCGTTCCCTGCTGGCTTATCAGCAAAGTTTCTTCCTCTGATGCCAATCCCACTGATGTCCGATCTGCCTTTGTACTCTCAGAGTATCCGGAAAAAACAAATGGCTGGCAGACAGTCAGTGTTACACTGACCGATGCAGACCGCAGCCGTCTGGCCCTTTATCCCAATGCCCGCATAATCATCTGTTCAGATCAGGATATCGACGGGGGAGAAATTCTGATTGGTCCTTATCAGGCGGAGGGAGCGGGCTTTGCGCTTAAGACTAACTCTGTGACCAGTGCGAGCACCATGCAGATGAGGGACGGAAGTCTTTCTGCCTCTAAGGTAAAGGATTTGAACACAGGTACGAATTATGTACAGCAGTTTGACTGGCGCGTCTATGATCCTTCCACACTGTCTGTGACGGATGACTTTACCATTTTTGCCGACCGTTATTATAAGGCGATTGACCTGCAGAACTACGAAAATGTTTCCCTCTGGTTCAAGTATAATCCTCAGAATGAAAAGCCTCTTCCTTCATCCTGTCAGGCAGACTGCGGGGATAAGGCTCTTGTCTTTGTCCTTGACCGGCCGGAAGAAGACGGAAGTTTTAAGACTGCCGTTGAAGTAAGTTTTCTTCCTCAGGAACTCCCGGTGGGGGAGACATGGCATTTTCTTTCCATCAATCTGGCTGCAAGACGGGCAGAAATTGACGGAAGCGCAAAGGGAAGCGTAAAAGTCAATACGTCAGTCATTCCGGTGCGCTTCAGAATAAAACTGAATACGGCAGACGCGTCGGATAGTGGCAGCAAAAAATATTATGAGACCGGCTCATTTTCCGTAGATGAACTGCATCTTTCCGGTGCAAGTCCCTCTGTGGTGCTGCAGGATAAGGCCCGTGCATCCTGGAAAAGAGATGGTCCCCTTCTGGAAAGCGGCGGATATGCATTTCTAAAGGATGTCGCCCTTTCTGCCTCGGGTACGGGAAGTGCTTTGATAAAAACAGTAGACCATGGAAAGAACAGCGGGGTAGTGAACTCAACAGTTCAGGCTGCCTTTACCCTTACGGAAATCCGCATTACGGGAGACGCCGCTTTTTCTTCTGATTCCCGCAGCCCCCTTTCCAGTGCCGCCCACACTCTCTCTACAGCCGCGCCTTTGGGAAAAGTATTGTCTTTTTCGGAAAGCTACAGTTTTAATTCAGAGGATAAGTCTCTGGAAAAAGCCGACAGCGCGGGTCTCGATTTTACGGACTGGGGGCTGCCTCTATCCATCAAGGCCCAGACAAGTGCCCAGTCCAATTCCTTTGCCCTTACCCAAAAATCCGGGGCAGAGCTGGGCACTAAATTCGGCATAAGTGACTGGCAGGTAAAGGCTGGCGTGGAACAGAAACAGCTTCCCTCAACAAAGGGTGTGTCGCTTCTTCCTTCGGATAATTACGGCAGGGGCTGGCTTGAAAGTTCCAGACTTGCTTTTGATACGGGCAGTGAATATGCATCCCGCCGGGGGGTAAACGGTGAGACTTCCTTTGCCCTTTCCCTGCCATGGAAATCCCTGACGCCAAAAATCACCGTAAAAACGGCGGGTGTTTACAAATCTTCCTCCAAAGAGACTTTTTCTGATGACAGCAGCCTGGAAATCAAAGTGCCTTTTGCCTTTGACCGCCATCATTTTTCTGTTTCATGGAAAAAGAGCGGTGGCGGGGTAAGCCTGTCTTCTAAAGGCGGAAATTATGCCCGGGATATGGGAGAACTGCGCTCGTCTTATAGTGATATGCGCTGGTTTTTAACATCCTTTCCTGTTTATGATTTGATAAGTTCCGGGCTTTCTGATGATGTGCTGGCTGATTCTTCGATGAATGCCAGTTCTTCTGAATCCCTCTATTACTCTGGTGTGTATGAGGCTGCGTGGAAGCGGGGTTTTTACGGCGGAAAGAAAGATTTGTTCATGCCGTCAAGCGTAACGCTTTCTTTTGTCCGTGATATCCGTACGGCATCTACAAGTGCGGATGTCTATCAGATAAAAAGTACCATAGGCTATAATGCCCTCAATATTTTTGGCCTGACCGGCGTCATTCCCGTAGCGTCATGGTTTGAGCAGGATGAATATGCGGCAAGTTTTTCCGGAGTGGTGAAAATTCCGCGGACTGCCCCTGAAAATTATTCCCTTCTGCTTACCGGTTACATTCAGGCGAGTTTTTTTGTAACAAAAGAGAATTCAATCAAAACCGGTCTGGAAGGCTCTTTTGAAAACCGTGACAACTGGAGTGCAAAAGTTACCGCCATCTGGAAGCGCCTTTCATCTTCTTCACCCCTGGTCAGTGCATACATGCTTTTCCGCCCGAATTATGACAAAAGCAGGGCAAGGCTTACCAGAACGGACAGCATGAATCTGGGGGCTTCGCGGTCAAAAACATCCCTCGCCGAATCTGCCGTGCAAAAATACAGTGCCGCCTATAATCATGCCCTCGATATTGCTATAAACCGTTTTATCACGCTGAATACCGTGACGGGGGCATCCTATGCCTGTACCTGGGATAAAATCGTAACCGTCACCGCCCAACTGACTCTGGGTGCGACCATAAAATTTTAGTCCCTCATCATGCGGGCTTTTGTGATTTTTATGGCGGGATTTTTTTCAAGTTGTTTAAGTATGGCTTCCTCGACCTTGCGTTTCTTTTCTTCACCAAAGTCAAATAAATCGGCCTGTCTTGGAGCGGAAGAGTCTTCAAGATTCTGGGCAGCAACTCCTAAAAGCCTGATTCCCCGGCCGCTTTCGTATTTTTTGTAGAAAAGCGTTTTTGCCCGCTCAAACAGATCGTCTACGGAAGAAAAATCCCGGTCGCTGCCTTCCTGAATGCTTACGGTGGTAAAGTCTTCGTAGCGGATTTTAATGCCGAGTGAATGGCTTCTGGCTTTTTCCCGCAGCAGACGGAACATGACTGTATAGCAGAGTTCCAGAAGGGCTGTGTCTATGACATCCCTGTCCACAAGGTCGTAGGGATAGGTGCTTTCCGAACTGATGGAATGGGTCTTTGCCGGCTGAAAAGTGTCGTTTTCAAGTCCGCGGACTGTATTGTATAAAAAACTTCCGCCTGCGGGACCCATGATGCCTGTTAAAAAAGTAAGCGAGTGGCGGTGAATTTCCCGTGTTGTGCGTAAGCCTGCGTTCTGAAGCCTGACAAGGGATTTTTTTCCAATGCCCCATACTTTGTCCAGGGGCAGATTGAGCATGAATTCCTCTTCGCCGCCAAAGGGAACCGTAAAGAGTCCGTCTGGTTTTTTCAGGCCAGAGGCGATTTTTGCAAGATATTTTGACGAGGCAATTCCCACGGAAACGGTAAGACCTGTCTTTTCCTTTACTTCGCTTTTGATTCTCCGGGCACTTTCTTCCGGGGAGCCGAAAAGCCGCTCTGTGCCGGTAAGGTCTATAAAGGCTTCGTCTACGCTCATCTGCTGAACATCAGGGGAATAGTTGTGGAAGATTGCCATTACTTCCTGGGATTTCTGGTGGTAGCGTTCCATGTTGCCGTGTACGTAAATGCCCTGGGGGCAGAGTTTTACCGCCTGAACGATGGGCATTGCTGAGTGTACGCCAAATTTTCGTGCCTCATAGGAGGCGGTGGACACAACGGAACGGCGGTCTCCCGGTTTTCCTCCCACGATAACGGGTTTTCCCCGCCATTCAGGATGGTCAAGCTGTTCTACAGAAGCGAAAAATGCATCCAGGTCAATATGAAGAAAAACTGACTGCATCACTGCTTTCCTGTTATCATAAAGGCGTGGGTTTCTTTCCGGTAGGTATTTTCCTTATCCGTAGCATACCAGGCGGTGACGAATACATTTGCGGCATCCCTGACATCAGTTGCATAGTCAATGGTGATGGTGCGGGGCGGGTAGTCGGGCAGGGTAAAAAATGCCGTCTTAAGTTCTTCATTTACCGTGTAGTCGTAGGTGGAGTCGTAAAGGGGGATGCCGCCTTCTGACGAAATGACCGCCTCGTATTTGAGTACGTCATCTTTTGAGGCGATTGTAACATGCTGAGTTGTCATGCCCAGAAATTCCGTTTTGTTTGTGGCGATGAGGAAGGTGTACTGATTTTCATTGATGATTTCCGCTTCTTTTTCTTCCACAACTCTTTTTGTCCGGTTTGAAATGACGGCAAGTACGCTTACGGAAATCAGGACCAGAACTATGACGATGGCGGTTGGAATACTTCCCCGTATGAGCAGCTTCTTCAGGGAAAAATGGCTTTCAATCAGAGAAAGCTGCAGACGGACAATCATTCGTATCCACATAATCAGGAAGGGGAAAATCAGCATGGCAAGAAGGAGGTTGAGCAGGGGGCTGCAGAAGACCAGTTGCTGCAAATCCTGGGGATGACCGTAGCGGATAAGCTGATAGACATAGGGAACAACCGGCACCTGCATGAGTAAAACGGAAAGCACCAGAGGCACAATCCTTACAGACCGCCTTGCAACATAGATACAAAGGTATTCAATCAAAAAAGTCAGAAAAAAGAGCAGGTCAACGGTGCTGAAAATAAAGACATTGCTGATTCCAATCAGGTAGATAAAATAACCGTGGGTAAACTGCACAGAATACACGCGGAGAAATTCCTGAATTCCAAAGAAGACTGCATTAAAAAAGAGGGCAAAAAGGAGTTTGATACCAAACTGCATGACGGGAGAGGCTGTGGAAAGAAAGCCTGCTTTGCAGACAGCCTGCCCGACATAGAGTGAAAAGAAAGTGACGGCAATGGTGAGGGGGATAAAAAAACATGAGCGCATGAATTCTTTTCTGTAGTCTTCTCCGTTTTTTCCCTTAAAGGTGGATGTACAGAGCAGGAGAAGGAGAATGGTTCCCAGAATCAGGGAAAAGCCGAAGAAGAATGATTCTCCCAGCCAGAAATCCCTGCCAAAAAGATGAAAGAAGAGGTAGTGACTGTCCCAAACGGCGGTGTATGCCTGATTGTAACTGACTGCAAGTTTGTTGAGGGGAGAAAGGTCTGTCCTCAGGGGAAAGTCTATGCGTATGGCGGGAATGTTGTTGCTGATAAAGGCGTTCATGCGGCGGTCGCTTCGTAAAAGCCCCAGCCTGTAAAGTGAAGAAAATTTATCCGCATAGGTGTAGCTGCTTTTTGCCTCAGTGCATGCCGCCGAAAGCTGCCGGGTAAGCCAGAGGGGGGCTGTGCGGTCTATGTTTGCAGTGTGTATTTTTATAACGGAATCGCTGCCAAAATTGATGACTACCGCCGCGCTTCGTTCTGCGTCCTCAAAGGTGCGGGCAAAAACCTCAGTACCTGTAAATGAGAGAAAGCCCCCCGTAGAAGATTTTTCCTGGGCGGAAAAAAATACAAGGCAGTCACAGGTGCGGGGATTTTTGTCCAGCTGGGTAAGGAAGGTGAGTATAGCGTCCAGATGGTCGTAGGCATCTTCCTGGGTAACAGCATATATGAGCAGATTTCTCTGGCTGTCTGATGTGACTGTATTGATTCGGGGATGAATTCCTTTTTTTGAGGGCGGAAGAACAGTGTTTGCGGGAAAATAAACGAGAATGTTATAGGGGAACTGGTCCTGGGAGGTAACTGAAAGAGGCTCCGTTACAGTATCAAAATTCCTCTTTTTCATCAGGGTTTCCAGTGCGACTGAAAGGGAAAGTCCCCGTACCGGCAGAGAAAAAAGGGGCATGAGCGTCATAATGTGGAGTATGAGGATAAGACACTTCACTCGCATTGTAATCTCAGTATAGTGCATTTTTGCAGTCTTTACAATGATACTTTCTTCATATATAATTATCTGATACGGGAGACTCTATGAGTGGAATTGAAAAAAAATTTGTACTTAATTTGCCTTTAAAAGTTATTCTTACGGAATCAGGCACCTCTCATTTCATTACGGCAAATAAAAAACTGCTTCGCTTCAGGCTTGCAGATAATACTGAAGAGTACGGCATTTCGCTCAATCCTTTTTCTCCCCAGTCAATCCAGAACATGATTCTTGTGGATTATATCTCAAAGATAGAAATTTCCATGTCTGAATTCGTTTCCTCCCGTCAGGAAATCATGGATTTGTCCAAGGTTATCGTGTATTCCCTCCTTTACAAGCAGTTTGACCGTCAGGTCTTTTCTGAAATCATTCAGTGTGACTGTGTAAAGAAGCACAACCGCTCAAATCCTTCCCAGCTGATTGATGACCGCACCCATCTGAGTGACAATCAGCTCCGTCTCCACCTTGCAAATAAAGATTCCGCCATTCAGGCTGCCCGCAAAGAAATCCTTGACCCCATCTGGAAGTCTATCATGGACAACAAGGAATTTTCTCCGGAAGAAAAAAACATTTACCTTCTGATGACGGAAAAATTCCTTAACCGCCTCAGTCTCATGAACTGGTATATCATCACTAAATTCTACAAGGCAGAAGGCTTTGCCCAGATGACTGTAGCCATCCGCCACCTTCTGGCAGAATATATGGATAAGTCTAAGGTAGCCGAGTACATTTCCATTCTGGTCATGGAACTTGCCCTGAACAGCGAAAATACCAACATGAAAAAAGAAGCCCGCAATATGTACGGCGGCATCGAAGATACGGATTCCATGATTTATGACCCGGAAGTACGCGAAAAAATCGTGGCGGAACTCAAACGCAAACACGAACTGGTATTCCTCTCATGGAAACTTGGTGGCGGTTCAACGGCAATCGGTAAGCAGGGACGCCTTCAGATTACGCTTTACAACAAGGATGACGAGTTTCAGGAAATGAAGGAGAATATCGAGTCAAAATCTTCTGCAGACCTGAACCGCAAGAGCCTTATTGACTTTTACCGTGAACTTCCCGACGGAGAGCAGAGCACTGACTTGGGTATGTATTATTTCTCTTATCTTGATGATGCCTGCAAAAAAGTAAACGTCAAATTTGAGTCAATTGTAAATCAATTCTCTGCCAGCGATCTGACGGTTATCAATCTGGTTTTCAACTTTTAGGACATTCCATGGCAAGGCATTTTTTCTATGGATTTGTAGTACTCGCTCTTTTTTCGTGCATTTCCTGTGCAGATTCTACTCCTGAACTGATTCTTGCCACGGGAGCGGCAGTTTTTGACTATAGCGATGAAAACAGTCTGCCCCAGTTGCGGCTGGCCGTATTCGTTCAGATGGATAGCGAAGTGCAGAGAGCGGATTCGCTGGAAATGGAAAGCCGGGAAAGCGGCTACAACTGGCGGGTTTCCTCTCCCAGACTCTTTAAAAACGGCGAAAAAAAATGGGCCTGCTATACCAACCTGCAGCCGCCTGTAAACGAACCTCTTCCGGCAGGTATATACGATTTCCGCTACAATGACGCCGCAGGTGAAGTGGCTTCTTCTTCTTTTATCGTTGCCTATCCCAAGGCTTTGCTGACTGCAAAGGCCGGCGATGTTCCCAATCTGGTTACCGGCGCTACAGAAGACATAGCCCTCTACGACAAAAACAATGTGCTGATTTTTCTTGGAAAAAAGCGCAGTAACTGGACAAACAATGCCGCCATCCTTCGTGATTTTAACGGAGCGGTTACAAAAAGAATATGCCTTTCTGCAGACAGCAACCGTCTGGTCTGTCTTATGCCGGAAGAATTGCTCTTTGAAGCAGAGACGGCAAAAACTGATACTGAGGATGATGATTCCGATGAAGAATGATACCATGCCCCAAGAAATAAATACTGAAGAAAGACCTTCTTTCCGCCGAGAAATCCGTACTTTTGTCCTTCGTTCGGGGCATTTTACCAATTCTGAGCGGAAATACTACGATGAACTGCATGATACTTTCTGCATTCCCTACGACAAAAATCCCCTGGACTACGAAAAAATCTTTGGCAATAAAAATCCTCTAGTCATTGAAATCGGCTTTGGCATGGGAAAGGCAACCGCCATCATTGCAGAAAATAATCCTGATATCAATTACATCGGCATGGAAGTTCATAAGCCGGGCGTAGGAAAGCTGCTGGGCGAAATCAAGGAAAGAAATCTTAAAAATCTGCGTATTATTGAGCATGACGCCATGGAAGTGCTTGCAGACGGGCAGATTGCGGATGAAAGCGTAAGTGCCTTTCACATTTTCTTTCCTGACCCCTGGCAGAAAAAACGCCACTGCAAGCGCCGCCTGATTCAGCGGCCCAGAACGGATTTGCTTACCAGAAAACTTTTGCGGGGCGGCTATCTCTACTTTGTGACCGACTGGCTTCCGTATGCAGAATTTGGTCTTGAAGAACTGACTGCCACGGAAGGCTTAAAGAACCGATACGAGGCTTTTGCACCTCACCAGGAATGGCGGCCGGAAACCCGCTTTGAACAGAAGGGGCTGGATGCAAACCGCGTCATAAAAGAACTCATGTTTGAAAAAATATAATTTCTTACAGCAAGGAGAAAGAGAAAAATGAAAAAAACGATGCATTCCATTATTTTTGCCCTGACAGCGGTTCTCTTGCTTTTGTCAGCTGCCTGTACCTATGAGGGAGACACCATAGTCTCTTCTCAAAGTACGGAAGAAAGCCTGGATTATATTTCTGAATCACTTTCTGTCATTATGCCTGAAGAAAAAGAGACATCATCCATGAATGTCCGTTTTTATCAGAATGACCGCTACCTTCCCTATGTCTCCCTTCAGTACTTTCTGGAAGAATACATGAAATTCACCATTGTTTCTGCCTCTTATTCCAGCGATGAATACCGTTACACCATAAAAGACACCTTAAATGGAAATAAGCGGATACTCATAGTAGTGAATAAAAAAACTGATTCAATACGGATTCCTTCCTACACTGATTTTAAGAATATCGGAATGGACGAATCTATACGGGACAAATTGTGTTCCTTTGTTACAAAATATACCGGTGAAAAATCCCGTACTTTTGACCTTGCAAAATATGGCTTTAAGGTGTACGGAGCTCCTGATGAAGTTTACATTCCCCTTTGTATTCTTTCAAACCTCTTTTCATCATTGAAATATGAAAGATATTTTTATAACGGAAAGTCCGTGTATTGTACTAAAGGCAAAGGCACCTATTACGACAAGTCAAAGGGCTATGAATCATTCTACAAAAGTGACTGGTATACTGATGCGGATGGGAATTTTAAAGCCCGCCCCCAGACTCTGATAGATTATTCCTACAAACTGCTCTGTTTTACCCATGACACACTGTATGGACACCCGGGCTACTATGGTATTGCAAGCCTTGATGACGGTTCGCCTGATGCTGAGAAAACTGCTGTCCTTGATAAGCTGGACTTTGATCAGCTGCTCCATCAGGGGGAAGAAGCAGAAAGTATCAGGAAACTCCTTCTTTCAAGTTCCTATAAAGACTACATCTATGGACTTATGAAACTCTTTATAAAACTTTATGGAGACAGTCATTCATCTTTTTCCGCAGATCAGGATATTTATACTATAAGTCAGGCTGTAAAAGAACACGGCTATGACGATTTATACAGTAAAAAGATTCTTGCAAGACTTAACGCAAGGCAAAATATTCCAAACTGGCGCAAGAACACAAGAAAAGGAAAGGCGAGCGGTGCTGCTTATATTCCCGCTGATTCTTCAGGAGTTCCGGCTTTTGAAGTAATTGATGAAAATAAGACAGCAATCATTCGGTTTGACAGTTTCTATTTTGATGATGACGGCTGGAAAGGTTATTATGGCACGAAACCCAGTACATCCCCTGATCCGACTTCAGTCTCTATTCCTGATGATTCAATCGGTACTTTTTACAAGTCCTTTTACGCAATTGAACATGATCCGAACTATGCTGGAAATGTAAAGAATGTGGTCATCGATATTGCAAATAATGGTGGCGGAGAAAGCGATGTTTTACAGTTTCTCCTCAACTATATGATAGATTCCAAGGATTCTTCTCTGCTCACTCTTGATGTGATTAGCGGCGGTAAAAAAATCCTTACGGCAAGCAGCGATTTGAATCTCGACGGAAAAATCGACAGCAATGACAAAAAGAAAAAATATAATTTTCTGATTTTTACCAGTCTTATGTCTTTCTCCTGTGGAAATGCAATGCCTGCAATCTGTGCAGACAACAGTATAAAAATAATCGGTCAGAAAAGCGGTGGCGGAAGCTGTGTCGTAAGACATGCCTGTACTGCAGACGGCTTTCCTTATCAGTATTCTGGTCTGGAACGCATTGCCCGCAAAGACTGGTCAAATGTAGAAGGCGGCATTCCTGTTTCGGAAGGGGGAGAGATTCCCTATGATGAAGACATGTTTGAAGATGCTGTTCTTGCAGGCGTAGTAAATAAACTTTTCCCCTAGGGAGTATTGAAAAACATGGAGAATATAGTTGACTCTATGGATGCCCGGGGCTTTGTCCTCCTTGCGGATTATGTTCCGGGTATCATACAGGAAATACGATATTATTCAACCTACAATTTTACCGGTGAAAGAATTACCGGTTATGAAGAACCCTGTGCCATTATTAGCAGGGAAGCGGCTCATGCCCTGCAGGCGGTTGCCGGTCAGCTGAATGCACTTGGCTACCGGCTGAAAATTTACGATGCCTACAGGCCTGTATCTGCGGTAAAACATTTTGCCCTCTGGGGTCTTGATGATCTGGATCAGAGAATGAAACCGTTTTTTTACCCGGATTTAGAAAAGCATGAACTTTTTGAAAAAGGATATATTGCAAAAAGGTCCAGTCACAGCAGGGGAAGCACGGTAGATCTGACTTTGCTGGATATGAAGACTGGAAAAGAAGTGGATATGGGAGGTCCTTTTGACCTTTTCAGCCAGCTTTCTCATCCTGACTACAAGGGAATAAGTGACGAGCAGTATGAAAACCGCATGTTTTTGCAGCAGGCTATGGTAAAGGGCGGCTTTGATACCTTGGACTGCGAGTGGTGGCATTTTACCCTGCATGACGAACCTTATCCCCAGACATATTTTGACTTTCCAGTTTCATCAAAGATATTGAGGTAACAATGGCTGATTTATTTGATATTGACGAAAGTGCGCGGATTTCTGAACTTGCAACGCTCATAAAAAAATATCAGGATTCATATTACAATGGTGAGGGGGAAATTTCTGATGCAGAATTTGACCGCCTCTGGGACGAATTAAAAGAACTGGATCCCTCTAACCCAATCTTGCAGAGAGTTGGGGCTGACAGCGGAAATTTTGCCAAGCGGGAACACATAATGCCCATGGGAAGCCAGGAAAAGGCGGCAGATCCTCAGCAGTTTCTGGCCTGGGCAAAAAATCATGTCTATAATGAATATCTGGTGGAATACAAACTTGACGGAGCCTCTCTTGAACTGCAGTATCTGCACGGCGAATTGCAGCATGCGGTAACCCGTGGAGACGGAAGCATTGGTGACGACATTACTGCCAATGCAAAAAAAATGCAGGGCGTACAGGCAGCCCTCTTTGACGCAGACGGAAAACCCATTGATTTTACCGGCGGCATCCGGGGCGAAGTGATTATGACTCACACTGTTCACAAGCGCTATTACGCAGACAAGGCAAATTGCCGTAATGCGGCTAACGGACTTATGAAGCGTAAAGATGGCGGGGGAAGCGAGCATCTTGTCCTCATGACCTATGATGCCCTTGCAACGGAGGGGGACAGTCCCTTTGCCGATGAAGTGGAAAAAATGTCCTGGCTGGCGAGTCTGGGCTTTAAGACTTCTCCCCTTAAAATCTGTAAAAATCCAGACGAAGTGATTGCATACCGGGCGGAAGTTATGGAAAGCCGCAAAAATCTGGACTACGATATAGACGGACTGGTCATCAAGGAAAGGGTAATCAACCGGGAAGATGCCAGCCGCGCCCGTCCTGACCGGCAGATTGCATTTAAGTTCAGTCTGGAAGAAGCGGTTTCCATCCTCAGGAAAGTAGAGTGGAGTGAATCCGGCGCAACCTATACCCCTGTGGCAATTTTTGACGAAGTTCAGTTAAACGGCACGACCGTACAGAGGGCTTCTCTTGCTAATCCAGACACAATCCGCAAACTGGGCGTAAAAATCGGAAGCCATGTGGTTGTGGTAAAGCGGGGAGAAATCATTCCAAAAATTGAAGCGGTTTTGCCGGAAGAGGCGGAAGACAAAACATCACCTGTTATCTTTCCCTCAGTCTGTTCTACCTGTGGAAGTCCTCTGGTGGATGACGGCAGCCGTCTCTACTGTCCCAATAAAAAATGTTCCAAGCGCATCCTGCATCAGCTGCTCAAGTGGATTAACATTATTGACATCCGGGATCTGGGCGAAACCCTTATTTCTTCGCTTTTCAAAAATGGCCGGGTAACTTCCATTTCTGATTTGTACACGCTGACCCCGGATGAGTTAAAGCCCTATTTCCTAAATGAAGAAACTGTAGACAAAAAGGACTCTCTGGGCGCACAGAAAGTATATGATTCCATTCAGGCCCACCGTAGCGTAAGCCTTGCTGCCTTTGTTGCCGGCTTTGATATAGAAGGCATGGGCGAAACCATGGTGCAAAAACTCATCGATTCGGGCCTGAATACTCTGGAACTGCTTTTGACTGCTCCGGCAGAAAAGTTTGCCGCCGTTTACGGTTTTGCTGACATTACTGCCCGGGTTCTTGTGGAAGGACTGGCAGAAAACGCCCGGGAAATGCGCAGCCTTGCTTCCTCTGCAATCCACCTGCAGGAGGGGGGAGCCAGTGGCGCGCTGGCAGGAAAATCCTTCTGCTTTACCGGAGAACTGCGCACCATGAAGCGCTCCGATGCTGAGGCACTGGTAAAAAAAGCGGGCGGCTCATGCAAGTCAAGCGTTACAAAAGATTTGTCTTATCTGGTTACCAACGATACGACCAGCGGTTCAAGCAAGAACCAGAAAGCCGCTAAGTTTGGCATACCCATTATAAACGAAGAAGAGTTTTTACAGCTGGCAGGAAGGTAATAAAATGTCTCTGACACAATTTTCTGATTTTGGACGAAAACTATGCGGCGAGTCCGGCATTCTTCAGCTGATGGACGATTTGGGAAAGCCCCTCCCCAGGGGAATTCCATCGTATCAGTTAGGCGGGGGAAATCCGGCTCAGATTCCTGAGATTGCAAATATGTACCGCAGCCAGATGGAGCGGATTCTGGCAAACGGCAATGAATTTGACGACATTATCGGCCGCTATGATGCGCCTCAGGGCAGAACGGAATTCATAGAGGCTGTTGCGTCCTATCTTTCTGCTACTTACGGCTGGAAGATCGGACCGGAAAATGTGGCCATTACAAATGGAAGCCAGAGCGCCTGTTTTTATCTCTTTAATCTTTTCAGCGGAACCTTTACGGATAAGAAAGGCGGAAAGACAAAAAAGAAGCTGCTCTTTCCCCTGGTGCCTGAATACATAGGTTACGCAGATCAGGGGCTGGAAAACGGTACCTTTGTAAGCATTCCCAGTCATTTTGAAACCTTTGCTGACAATACCTTTAAGTATCATGTAAACTTTGAACTTCTTGAAGACTATTTGAAAAAGCATGACGATGTGGGGGCTATGTGCGTGAGCCGGCCGACCAATCCCACAGGAAATGTCCTTACTGATGAGGAAATCCGCCGCCTTTCAGAACTTGCAGAACAGTATGATATTCCTCTTTTTGTGGACAATGCCTACGGCTTACCCTGGCCCCACATTATTTTCACCGATAATGCAAGTCCACTTTGGAATGAGCATATCGTCCTCAGCATGAGCATGAGCAAGATTGGCCTTCCTTCCCTCAGGACGGGCATTATCATCGCAAAAAAGGAAATCGTTACCGCCCTCAGTAATTTAAATGCAATTGCGGCCCTTGCAAGCGGTTCTGTCGGTCAGGCAATTGCCACACCCCTCATCAAAAGCGGGGAACTGGTAACTGCGGCAAAAAATATCGTGCGTCCCTTCTACAAGGAAAAATCAGATGCCACCGTACAGTGGATAAAGCAGTATTTTGCGGACACAAATTTTGCCGTCCATAAGAATGAAGGCTCAATTTTTCTCTGGCTTTTGATGAATGACCTTACCATTTCTACAAAGGAGTTTTATTCTGTCTTAAAGTCAAAGGGTGTGATTGTAGTTCCGGGAGAATACTTTTTCTTTGGTTCCTCAGATGATGATTCTACGCCGCCGCTGGAAGAACATCCGCATTATTCTAAGTGCCTCAGAATAAATTATGCCCGCCCCGCCGGAGAGGTGGAAGCAGGCATAAAAATCATTGCGTCTGAATACGCAAAATATTCAAAGTAAATCAAAAGACATGCACCAGAAGGCTTTGAGCCTTCTGGTGAAAAGCTTAGTCGCGATCTGAAAGGGCCTTTTCGTAGGTTTCGTGCAGTTCCTTGTCCGGAATGTCTCCGCCAAGTTTTGCCTTGAGTGCACTGATACCCTCTACCGGAATTTCGATGGCTAAGCCGACTTTTCTCTGAATTGCATCGATGTGGGCCATTTCCCTGATGTAGGTAATCAGGCGGCGGTTTGCAACTTTCTGCGGATCTTCTTCTTCCCATGCCTTGGGCTTACCCTTGTGGAGGAAGTTAGGATCGATTGCATTAAAGATACCGGGAATAATCGTCATTGCCAGCACGGAGCTGGTGAACATAACGATTGCAACCAGAATACCGATGTAGCGCAGAACAACGAAACGGCTCAAACAGAGTACCAGGAAGCCCAGACCTACTGCCAGAGCGTTGGTGATGATGCCCATGCCGCTGGACTTAAAGGTTCCCTTTGTAACTTCCTTCAGATCATTTGATTTCTGGCGCAGGGCCCTGAATTCAGTCATAAAGTGGATGGTGTAGTCAATACCAACACCAATTGCAACTGATGCGATGATACTGGTAATCAGGTCAAGCTTAATGCCGAAGAGACCCATAACCATGTAGTTCAGAATAATAGTGAAAGCCAGCGGAATTGCGCCGATAAAGCCTGCAAGCAGAGACCTGAAGGAAATTGCGATAATGACGATAACAAGTGCCAGTGAAAGCAGAAGGCTGGAAAGCTGACTTGAAACAACAAGGTTTGTCATTACATATTCCATTTCACCCTGTCCGGTAGCTTCCATGTAGTAACCTTCCGGCAGATTGTTCCTTGCATATTCTTCCACATCCTCCAGCATTTTTCCGACAACGCTTGTACTGTGGGTGTGAAGCTGAACCTGCATGCGGACAACTGTCGGATTGTAGTTGACTATATCGTCGATAAAGCGTTTCATGCCGTCACCCAGAAGGAGGGTATAGTTGGAAACGATTGCCGCCAAATCTTCAGGAGAGTCGTGCATGTATTTTGCCGGGTCAGTAGGAATCTCGTAGAAGGCCATGCCGTTATAGTTCATTTCAGTCTGCAGGGACTCAATAAAGGTGTCCAAATCACCATTGTAGTGATCGTGAATGTATGCATCGTAAAAGAGTTTAAGGACATCATTTGCTGTAACGCTCTTGCTCAGCATGTTGCGGTATGCCTCATTTGGATCTGTAAGGTATGTGGGGCTTTCTGGTTTTGAGTCATCAATAAATTCATCGGGGAAGCCAAAATCGTTTTCAAATCCAAAATCAGTTGCAACGTCGCCCTTGGAAAAGTCAAAGTCACCGAATGTTTCGGGCTGGCTTTCTGAAGCAGCTACAATGTCATCTTTCGCACGCAGCATAGGGGCGTTCCATACCTGATTGATTCTTTTTAGTGAATCTGTATAGGAAACCGCCTTTCCGACAATTTTGTAGTTATCGGTAAGCCATTTTTCCATAACATCAATCTGATGCAGAACTTCTGTATTTGTCATATCGGGAAGGGTAATGGCGTCCAGAGCCAGTTTTCCTGCTTTTTCCAGAAGTTCGTTTATCTTGGTCTGTGTCGCATCGTCAATCGTGCCTCCATCTTTTTCTGCCTCTTCCTTTAGTTTTGCAGCTTCATCGTAGAGTGCGGCAGACTGCAGTTTTGCCGTATTTGCCGGAGACTTAAAGAGGAAGTAGACACTGTTTGTTCCTGCGAAGTTGTCGTTTACATAGTCCAAATCCTGACGCAGACGGCTTTTTTCGGGGAAGTAGTTTACAAGTGCCGTATCAATGTCCAGTTTTAAAAGACCGACTGCAGACAAGGCGATGATTACAATGCTGGATACGATCATACGGGGAGTTGTGCCACAGAAGAATGAGTAAATGGCGTAGAGGGTGCTGCTGGCATCGTGAGATTCACGGCCCAAACGCTGGCGGCGTCTTTCAATACGCTTTTTTGCACGCTCAATCATTTTTTTCATCAGCTTGGTGCGCTTTCCGATTGAATCAAGTTTTTTAAGGGAAAGGATTGCAGGAATGATGGACATGGAAAGCCAGAGGGAGAAGGCAATACCCAGAGCGGTAAAGATAGCAAAACTAAAGAGAGGACGGATTGGGCTGGTTACCAGTGATGCAAAACCGATGACTGTCGTAAGGGCGGAAAGCACAACTGCAAGGAAGACATTTTTAAAACCTTCGCAGATTGCATCAATATGGTCTTTTTCAGAAAAATCGCGGCCTTCGCGGGCACATCTTTTTTTAATGTCATCAACAGCGATGTAGTAGTGGGTCATTACGTGAATGCCGTATGCAGAACCACAGGCGATGAGGGCAACCGGAATAACGGATGAAACCAGAGAGAAGGTGATTCCCAAAAGAGCCATAAGACCGCATGACCAGACTGTACTCATCAAGACGGTAAGCAGGGGAAGAAGGGTGCCGTCCAGTGTAACAAAACTGGCGTTCAAGGAAATCAATACAACCAGTACGACCAGAGGAATCAGTATTGCAAGGTCAGTGAGCATGAAGCTTCTGGAGTCCTGGCTGATTACCGGCTCACCATAGAGTTTCATCTTTAAGTCTGTGCCGGCAATATTCCTCTGCACGATTTCACGAACTTCATCAAGAGCTTTTGTCTGGGCTGATGAAGGAACATTTGGATCTACAGAAAGAGAAATCTGGGTTCCTTTTTCATTGTCGTTGATGACGACATAGTCATAGATACGCCACCAGCTTGCAAGACGCTCGCGAAGGGTCCAGGAGTCCTGTTTTGTAACGGGCTCCAGATCACCTTTGTCCAGAAGGGGAGCGACTTTAATGCCGTCATCTGTATTGGAAATAAAATCAATATTGGTGATGGAAATGACATCGCTTGTATTTTCTACGCCTTCCAGTTCTGCAGTAATCTTGCGGATTACATCAAGATTTTTTTCATCCATGATGGAATCCCGCCGGGTTTCCAGTGAAATTCCGATGGAAATCATACTGCCAAACTGCTCTTCAGTATCTGTAAGCCGCTGGTATGCTTCGTGCTTGAGCGGGAAGAAATCCCTGATTGAATTTTCCAGCTTAATGTTTTTAAGTGGAATTGCCAGCGCAATCGTAATCAATACATTCAGAATGATTATGAACTTTGGATGCTTTAAAAGAGTACGCATTGACACGCTCCTGTATGAGTAATAATAAAGAATATGATACCACCATATCGCAATTTTTACAATGATTGGTTTTCACGGCTGAAATTATCCGTGTCAAAAAAAAGCCGGACCCGCAAAAATTACGAAGTCCGGCACATAGTAGAGAGCGGCAAAATCTGCCGTTTGATTGAGGGGTTATTACAAACCCTCAAAACGGCGAAGTCAAGGCTTTAAGCG
>DFDV01000077.1:18986-36571 GCA_002369025.1 Treponema sp. UBA3819
GCGTGCCTTGACTCGACGTATTTAGAACTGGTATTTTGCTCCCAGTGTTACGAAGGAGTTGTGTTCCCAGCCGTTGAATTCGCTGTTTTCATCCTTGCACCAGATGAAGAGACCGCTTACAGACAGGTCAAAGCCGTCAAAGATGTTGCGGGAAAGCTTGGGCATTACGATAACGTCACTGCGTTCAATACCCCAGATTCCCTTGATGTCAACCTTTGTCTTCTCATGATCCCAACTGTCTGTGAGGGCTACAACAATTTTGTTGTTTGTGTAGCGTCCCTTTGCATCGTATTCACAGTCTTTGAGACCTGCTTTCTTGTATGCTGCAGAAAGACTGTCGCCACTATCAATCTTGTCGTTCTTCAGAATGTAGCTTCCCTGTTCCTGTACGTTCAGGTTTACATTGTGGATGGGAAGATCAATGTCAAAACCGCCAACCCATGCCAGGCTATTGTTCTTTACCCAGGGATCGTCACCGGCAGTATCTTCAGTCAGATTGTAGGCAAACTCTGCACGGGTATTGAATCTCCACAGGATGAATGCTGCTTCCAGACCAAAAATCTGTACGCGGTCAAAGTGCAGCAGATTTTTCTTTATGTTGTCGATATTTGAAGCGTCTGCAAGAACTGAAAGGTTTGCAGTGGGCTGCTTGTAGTGTCCGTAGTAGTAGCTTGCACCCAGGTCGATAGGACCAAGTGTAAAGGTTGTTCGGAGACCTGCCTGACCATATTTGAATGAGAAGGTGTCAGGGTAGATGCTTGTTGAGTCAGACATGAGTGAAAGGGCTGCAGTCTGATAGTTCATATATGAAGCAAATGCGGTTCCGTAAGCTTTTGTGTAAGCCTGTGCCGCCTCTGCCGCCGCTGCTGCAGCCGCCTTGTTTTCGGGAGTTGGATCAGCCTGTGCCTTTGCTGCTGCTGCCTGTGCCGCTGTGGCTGCATTTGCCATGGCTACTGCAGTTGCCGCCTGGGTTGCATTCAGGGTTGCCAGCTGTGTTGCCGCTGCCTGTGTTACGGCTGCAGACAGAGTCTTTGTAGCCAGAGGCTGCCATGTACCGCTTGTTGCCAGTCTGTCGGGTGTCATTGTCGGCGTGTAGATACCTTCAAGTTTAAAGCCGCTTTCTGTGCTGAATACTGCGCGGAACATGGGTTCTGCAATGCGGCGGTCAATGTAGTCCGGAATGATGTAGTCGGTATAGTCGTTGGCGTTAAAATTGTCCAGAACGTGGAGTTTGTCACCCTTACCCCAGACAACTTTCATTTTACCGGCTTCCAGCTGCAGGTTGCTGTTTACGTAAACGCGAGCGGTAAACTCTTCCAGAATGTCCTGCTTGTAGTTTCCAAGTGAATACTTGTTCAGCTTGATTTTTGCTGAAAAGTCTGTGTAGGCACCTGTGTAGTCAATTCCAAGTCTCAGCATGGGGAATACATCGGTGGGGAAGTCTGCAAACTTAAAGCGGTCTCCGTCGCTGTCACGCTTGTCTACATAGAGACGGCCTTCCATGACTGCTTCACCATTTACACTGAGAGCAGAAGAACTTGAACTGCTTTCGCTGAAGTCTCCTGAATCTCCAAATCCGCTTCCGCCGTCATCAAAACCAAAATCATCTGCAAATACAGCGCCGGAAAGCATGCTTGCGCCCAGAAGGCAAGACAAGAGTTTTTTTGAAAATTTCATAATGCATCCTCTGTTTTTATGATTTAGATAAAGTATAGCCCGCATGAGGGCGGGCTGTAAAGAGGGGCTGAAAGCAAGTGCTACTCTCAGCCGTTAAAAATGACAGAAGGCTTAGAGTCTTCCGGTGTTCAGGAAGTTGGGGGTAAAGTAGCCGTCAGCAAGCGGTTTGTCCACTTCAAGGTTTACCATTTTCAGAGTGGTTGAGTGACCTGTCTGAACGTTTGTCATGATGTTTTCTGTGGGCACATTGTAAGTTTTGTTTCCAACTTTCTGTTCAATCTTCTTGATTTCGTTTACTTTGAGCAGTTTGCCTTTTTTGTCATACATTTCGATGTAGGTAGGGATAAAGTTGTCTTTTGTTACCCATGAAATGCGGTATGAGTACTGGCTTGATTTTGCATCTTTCGGTGTAGACTTAACAACATAGAGATCCTTGAAGTTACCCTTGTCTTCGCTTTCCTTGAGGAGTTCGTGTGTATCATCAGATACTTCGCGGCTGCTCATGTCGTCATAGGTGAAGTCTGTACCTACGAATGCCTTGTCACCTTCAGATGAGGCAACGCGGCGTGTTGAGCGCAATGCGGGCAGGAAGATCCATTTGTCATCGTCTTTACCTTCATTTTCCTTCTGCAGGAAGCGGGTATCCTTTACGGAAGCGGGGCTGATAAAAATCATTACCACGTCTGTCAGGTTGTTTTTGCAGCGTCCGTATTCACCTACGCGGCGTACTTCTTTTGAACCGTTCTTATCTACCAGAGTAAGTTCTACAGCGGCCTTTGAGAAACTGGGCTTCTGGCGGTCAAATGCCTTCTGCATGACCTCTGTACCGTCGATGGCGAATGCTGATGTTCCCAGTGCAAATGCAAGTGCTGCTGCTGTTAAAGTTTTCAAAAGTTTCATAAGAGTTTCCTCCAAAATTAATTGTTTTCCGCAGTCTCTGCTGCGATTTTTGCTTTGTATGCTTCTTTCTGTTCGTCAGACCACATGAACTTGGGGTCAAAGGCGTTCAGAAGACCAGGGATAATTGTCATGGCCAGTGCTGAGCTGGTGAACATGACAACCGCTACCAGTGCGCCGATATAGCGCAGAATGATGAATTTACTGAACAGAAGAACACAGAATCCCAGGCCTACTGCGATGGCATTTGTGATGATGCCGCGGCCGCTTGATCTGAAGGTGTTCTTTGTCACATATTCCAAAACATCGGACTTGGCTCTCTCGTTACGGTAAGTTTCCATAAAATGAATGGTATAGTCAATACCAACACCGATTGCAACGGATGCAACAACGCTTGTACACAAGTCCAGTGCGATTCCTGCATAACCCATTACCATGAAGTTGAGCAGGATGGTGAGTCCCAGAGGAATTGCTCCGATGAGACCGGCCCATACAGACTTAAAGGAGAGGGCGATGATGATGAAGACCATGAGCAGGGAGAAGATGATGCTTATCAGCTGGCTGTTTACGACCATCTTTGTCATGGTGTATTCCATTTCGCCGTTTCCAGTTGCTTCAATAATATAACCTTCCGGGAAAAACTTTGCCGCATATTCCTTTGCGTCTGAAATGATTTCAGAAGTGATGTCCGTGCTGTGGGTAGACAGCTGTACCTGAATACGGATTGATTTTGGTGAAGTCATGTCGTCTGCAAAGCGCTTAATCTGGTCGCTGGAAAGCAGGTAGAGGTACTGGGTAACCAGATCTGCCAGTTCTTCACGGTTTTCTACCGGATATTTTTCTACATCATAGGGCACTTCATAGTAATTCATACCGTTGTAGTTCATGTTACGCTCAATTTCACGTACGATTTCGCTTACGCTTGCAGTTTCTCCGCCTGCCGCTGCATAGGCATTATGGAAGAGGGTAAGGACATCCTGTACAGAAATCCTTTTTTCCAGATTCTGAGCATAGGCTGAGGATGTCTTGTCATCTCCGTCTGCGGGAACATGCATTACCTGGTTCATGCGCTTGATGAATGTGGTGAAAGAAACAATCTTACCGATTGCATCGCTGTGTTTTTCCTGAAGGAAGGCCTGCATGCCGTCTACAGCGCGAAGAATTTCCGGATTTGTGAGCATATAGTAGTCCTTCTGAACTGCTGCGCTTTCACTTGTACCTTCGCTGCTTCCAAAGCCAAAGTTATCACCTTCGCTTCCAAAGCCAAAATCATCACCTTCGCTTCCAAAACCAAAATCATCTGCACTTTCTTCTGCTGCGCTTGAATCCGAAAGACTTTCGCCTGCAGAAAAGCCAAATTCGCCTGCCAGATCATCTGCGGGACTTTCACTTTCTGCCACAGTCGGGCTTTCTTTTTCCTTGCCGCTGACGATGAAGAAGAGGGTGTTTGATCCTGCAAGGTGCTTGTCTACATAGCTGATGTCCTGGCGGAATTTGCTGTCCATGGGGAAGTAGTTTACCAGTGCAGTATCAACAATCAGTCTGTGTACGCCTATGACAGCCAGTATGAGGATGATTGCAGTAGATATAATCAGACGGGGCTTGGTTCCTGAGAAGAAGTGGTAAATTGCATAGAGGGTTGAAGAAGCAGCCTCGTTAGTATCTTTTCCACCCCGGCGGACCAGCTGTATTTCCAGGCGCTCGCGGATTTTTGCGCTCAGACGGTTCTGCTTGTTCCGGTGCTTAATGACTTTTGAAACCGGAATGATGTAGAGCATTGCCGGAATGAAAGTAATGGAAAGAATCAGGGAGAATGCAACGCCTGCTGCTGCAAAGACTGAGAATGAGCGGAGAGGAATAATGGGGCTGGTTACATTGGAAATAAAGCCTGCAATTGTTGTAATTGCTGCAAGAAGAACTGCAACCCAGACATCCTTTAATCCGTATGCGATTGCGTCTGCGTGCTTTTCCTTTGTCATTTCGCCCTCAGTCTTTTTCAGGCCGATGTAGTAGTGGGTGAGTACATGAATGCCGTAGGCTGAACCACATGCTATCAGACAGACCGGGATCATGCTTCCTACAATAGTAAAGGTGATGTTAAGCATACACATGATGCCTACAGACCAGATGGTGCTCATCAGAACTGTTGCAAGGGGAAGCAGGGTTCCGCTCCATGAGTGGAATGAGAAATAAAGTGACAGAAGGACAATCAGTGCGACAAAGGGAATCAGGATTTCAAGGTCAGAAATCATAAAGTCGTGGGCATCGTTGCTCAAAACCGGGTCTCCGAAGTAACGTACTTCCAGGTCTGTTGCGCTTGTTTCTTTCTGGCAGATATCTTTGATGTCATGCAGGGCCTTCATCTGCTTCTTTGAGTTGAGCATGTTGCCGTTTTCGTCTTTAGGCTGCAGGGTAATCATCATCTGTGTGGTTCTGCCGTCATCGGTGATGATTACGCGGTTGTACATTTCCTGCCAGTCAACAAGCCTCTGCCTGATTTGAGCCATGTCCTGGAAGCTGCCGGTGTAGTTGTCACCCAGCAGGCTTCCGGCAACGAGACTTCCGTTTTCGCCATAGATAAAATCTATATTGGAAAGAGAATCGATGCTTTCTACATAATCAACGCTTTCAATCTGGTCGGTAATGCTCTGAATCACTTTCAAGTATTCTGGCGTAAGGATTGTGGATCCGCTTGTTTCCAGGGAAATACCCAGAACCATCATGCTGCCAAAATCGTCTTCTGTCTTGAGCATGCGCTTGTAAGAGTCGCTTGCCTGGGGCATGTACATGCGGACAGTGTTTTCGATAGAGATTTTTGCAATCTGCACGCCAAAAAATACTGTAAGTGCAATACATGCGCCAATGATAAGCCATGAGCATTTCAGCATTTTCTTAATCATAAATGTTTATCTCCTTATAATGAATTTTGTGCTGATGACTTGCATATTTTTAGCAAATCATATATATTGGTTTAAGTAATTAAACTGATAAACCTAATATACAGTGACTTATTCTTAAAGTCAAGAGATTTTTAAGAATTTTCTTAAAGATTTCTTTAAGAAAATTCTTAAAAATTGCTGAGGGACAGAAAAAACAGTCTGCCCCTCAGGGGGTACAAATGATTGATAAGGAAAAACTTGAACTTGCCCGTTCGCAGTTTAAGGAATGTTCTTCGCTCTTTATCGCCCTCGGAGACCACATGAGGCAGGAAATCTGTCTGGATCTTGCGGCGGCAGGGGCGGAAGGCATTAACGTTGCCCAGCTTTCGGGAAAATCCATTCTTTCCCGGCCGGCAATTTCTCATCATCTTAAAGTGCTTAAAGACTGTGGAGTAGTGGAGCCTATAAAAAAAGGAACCCAGATTTTCTACCGCCTGCACTTAAAGGAGAATGCCGCCCGCATACGGCAGTTGATAGACACGATAGATGAGATTATTATAGAAGAAGATGCAGTATAGCATTAGATTTTTGCGGACTGGGGGCAGCCTGTGATTAAAGCAGTGATTTTTGATATGGATGGCGTTCTTCTGGACACGGAAAGCGTGTGTTTTGAGTGCTGGAAACGGGCAGGTCAGGAAAGGGGAATCCCTGATGCTGATCAGGCTTACCGTCTCTGCATTGGATCAAACACCAACGATACCATGGAAATCCTGCGCAATCGCTATGGTGCAGATTTTGATGCCCCCGCTTTTTATGCCCGCACTGGAGAACTCTTCCATATAATTGAGGCAGAAAAAGGTCTTGCCCTTATGCCGTATGTGGTAGAATGTCTGCAGGGACTAAAAAAGGCGGGCTTCCGTCTTTCTCTTGCTTCTTCAACCCGCACGCCTACTGTGCACCGTCAGCTGACCGCCGCAGGAATTTTTGACTTTTTTGAAAGCATAGTCTGCGGTGACACTGTCCTTCATTCCAAGCCCGCGCCTGACATTTATCTGAAAGCCTGCGAGTCTCTGGGACTTTCTCCTGCCGGCTGCATTGCCGTAGAGGATAGTCCCAACGGGGTAAGGGCGGCAACGGCGGCAGGTATGCGCTGTGTTATGGTTCCCGACCAGATTCAGCCCTCTGAAGAAATCCGGGCCCTTGCATGGAACATTATTCCTTCCCTGCAGCCTCTTTGCAAGTTATTGACTTCTTTATAAATACTGCATAAAATGAAGTATTATGAAAGGTGATGATGCCTTACAAAAATTACTAAAATCTTTTGAACGATATTATACTATTAAATCAGATGGTCTTGAGCCCCCTTTTTCTGCTGAGGCAGAATTTCATGCCCACGGGGAGCAGTATTTTCTTGTAAAGGCCGCCCATATTGCTGATATAGATTCCAATGAATATGTATTTTTTGCAGAAGAAACTGTGCTTAGCGGTCAGCGTCTTGCGGAGCTTGATTCTGCAGCCTGGGAAAAAGGCCTTTCCCGGGTAAAACCTTACTTCGGACACCGCAATTCAGATGTCACGCTGATTATCCTCGCAGACAAAATTGATGAGGATGTCTTTGCCAAAATCAAAAAATCAAAACATTACAAATCATACACTTTCGGCCTTTACGGCTGGAGTAATTTCAGGACATTGGCTTATGAGCTTTCTACTGGCCGTCTGGCTTATAACAGGCCGGGCAAAGACTTGCAGAAACTCATCAGCAATTTATAGAAAAAAAAGTTTCCTAAAGGAGGAAAACAAATGACAGCATTATTGATTATTCTTGCTGCTCTTGCTCTGCTTTTTGCCGGCTATGTCTTCTATGGCTCATGGCTTGCAAAGCAGTGGGGGATTGACCCCAGTAGAAAGACGCCTGCTGAAGAATTGGCAGACGGCGTGGATTATGTAACTGCAAAACCGGCAGTTCTGATGGGACATCACTTCTCATCAATCGCTGGTGCAGGCCCGATTAACGGTCCGATTCAGGCTGCCGTATTCGGCTGGGTACCGGTATTCCTCTGGTGTGTTATCGGTGGAATTTTCTTTGGCGGTCTGCAGGACTTTGGTTCTCTCTTTGCTTCTGCCCGCAATGAAGGAAAATCTGTTGGTGAAATCATCAAGGCTTCTATCAGCCCGCGTGCAAAGAAACTCTTTATCATTTTTGCCCTGCTGGTTCTGATTCTGGTTATTGCTTCCTTTGTAAATGTTGTTGCAGGAACTTTCCTCTCTACTGACGGCAGATTCGGTATTGTTCCCAATCCTACAGGACACCAGACAACTGCCATGATTTCAGTTCTCTTTATCGTACTGGCTATCATCTACGGTATCCTTACTAACCGCTGCGGCATGAAGACCCTGCCTGCCACGATTATCGGTCTGGTCGGTATTGTCTTTGCAGTTATTGTCGGCCTGAACTATGGACTTGCCATGAGCCGCACTGCATGGATTGTCTTTATCGGTGCCTACATCGCCATTGCTTCTCTGGTTCCTGTCTGGGTTCTGCTGCAGCCCCGTGACTATCTTTCATCATTTCTTCTCTACGGTATGATGGCTCTTGCTCTGGTGGGTATTGTGGTGAGCGCCGTTACAGGAAATGCTGAATTCCATCTTCCTGCCTTTACCGGCTGGTCAACAAAAATCGGTCCTATGTTCCCGGCACTCTTTATCACTGTTGCCTGTGGTGCCTGTTCCGGCTTTCATTCTCTAATTGCAACGGGAACTACTTCAAAACAGCTTGACAACGAAAGACATGCCAAGGCAATCGGTTACGGCTCCATGCTTATCGAGTCTGCCCTGGGCATTATTTCCCTGATTGCTGTGGGTATGGTTTCAAAGAACTTTATCGTAGACGGTGCATTCAAAGGTGCTCCGCCGGTAGCCTTTGCTTCTGGTATTGCAACCATGTTCGGCTTTAAGGACAACAATAACGCTATTTACGCTCTCCTGACCCTGGCCGTATCTGTATTCGCCCTTACATCCCTTGACTCAGCAACCCGTCTTTCCCGCTTTATGTTCAGCGAACTCTTCCTTAAGGATGACGAAAAGACATTTATGGATGCAAAGGGTGGACGCAAACTTCTTGCTCATCCGCTTTTCGGAACTCTGCTGATGGTAATCGTCGGCTGTATTCTGGGCGGTCTGAGCCTGAGCCAGATCTGGGGTCTCTTTGGTTCTGCAAACCAGCTGCTGGCAGGCATTGCCTTGATGGCTGTTGCCGCCTGGATCAGTGATATCGGAAAGAACAACAAGATGTTCATTATTCCGTCAGCATTTATGCTCTTTGCAACTCTTACCCAGTTGCTGCGCACTGTCATCGTAAAGGTCAGGGCAATGGCTGCTGGAGCGGAAGGTGCATTCCACTGGGGTAACTGGTTCCAGCTGCTCTTTGCAATCAGCATGGCTGTTCTTGCAGTCTTCCTGGTTGTAGAAGGTGTTGCCTTGAAAACACGCCACAACGAGCGTCGTGCCACTGCTGCCAAAACGGAATAGTTTTTTAAAGAAAGAAATGATAGGGCTGAAAAATACCTGCTTTGCTTGCAGGGCTTTTCAGTCCTTTTTTGTTTATTGAAAAAGACAAAAAAAATGATTTTTTTGATAAATGATTTTTTTGTTTTGTCTTTTTTGCAAGTCTCTGTTATACTATGTATTATGACTCTTACTGTAAAAAATCGGAGCGCTCTTTTGGACAAAAGCCTTCACATTGTGGCGGAAGAGACAACAAAAGATTTTTTCACGTACTTTGACTTTCAGTGTGAGCATATTGTCGACTTTGTTCATCCTGATGAACGCCAGCAGTTTATCGATCTGGTAACCGGCAAATATGATCAGTCTGATAATCGTTCTGAAATTTTCCATCTGCTCAGAAACACAGGGGAGTACTGCTACAATTTTGTTACGGTACGCAATGTACGCGGAAAGTATGCTGCCCGTATCCGTCTTTTTGATATTTATGAGGCTATAGAATTTGCCCGCATTGCCGCAGAAGAAAACGGCATGATTCGTACGGCACTGGGACTTACCAATACCTATCTTTTTTCCTACAGAAAGTCAGACGGCATTTTTAAAATCAACCACTACAGCCAGGGTCTGGAAACGACAATCTTTGAGATGAAGTTTGCCGACTGGAAAAATCTCATGATTTCAGAACATCTGGTACCTGACTCAGACATCTCTGCTCTGGAAGTTCTGGAAAATGACATAACACTTTTTCCGTCAAACTTTACCATCAAGATGAATTCTTCCTTCCGTACAGGCGGAGCCGTCGTAGAAAAACTTCGCTTTGTAGGAACCCGGCATGAGGGTATGCATGAGGGAAGTCCTGAAACCTATATGCTTGGTCATATCCTGACCGACGAGGCCCTCAGCCAGATTCATCACGCCCACAATCTGATGGATGAACTGCAGCTTGATGCCCTTACTCAGGTTTACAATAAAAAGACCATAACTGCCTACATTGAACAGCGTTTTAAGGCCAAGCAGTCTGACTGTTTTGCCCTCGTTATCATAGACCTTGACCACTTTAAGCCGGTAAATGACCAGTACGGTCATCTGGCTGGAGACCGTGTTCTTGCCCGTGCCGCCGCAGTCATAAAAGATGTTGTTGGCGGAGACGGAGTTGTCGGACGCTTTGGCGGCGATGAGTTTATGCTGCTTTTGAATAATGTGGACAATGTACAGGTTCTCCGCGGTATGCTGCGGGCTCTTCTGGTGCATGTAAAGAAAGAATTCAAAGGCAATTTTGAAGGAGTAGAACTTACCTGTTCCATCGGTGCGGCAGTCTGTCCGACAAACGGCACCACTTACGATGATTTGTTCCGCAAGGCAGACTTCTGTCTCTACCGCGCAAAGGATAAAGGCCGCGACCGCTATGTCTTCTTCCGGGATGACCTGCATGCCCAGGCTTATGCCGAAGCCCAGACCGCAAAGAATGAAGGAAAGAAAACTGAAGGCCGCGAAATACAGGAATTGAAATTTATTGCCACCTATCTGCAGCAGTTGGGCGATGATCCCCACGGGGCAATCATGAACATCATGCGCCACATGCTGGGAACCTATGCGGCGGACGGCATTGCGGTTTATGCAGGGGAAGGTATGCGCCGCATCTTTAACGTAGGTATTGACCGCCCTGAATATGATGAGGCTGCCTACATACTTTCTGACAACACCCAGAAACTGATGAAGGACGGTTTCCTCTGTATTGACTTTCCCAATGAGATTCCTGAAGACAAGAGTGAATTTGCCCTTGCAATGCATCAGCGAAAAATCTGTTCTGCCCTGCATTGTATTATCGGTGAGCCTGATGATATCAAGGGAGGCGTGCTTTTCTATAAATCGCATACTCCCTCAAAGTGGGCAGATTATGAGATTAGCTGTGCTAAAATTTTTGCCTCCAGCCTGAATCTTCTTGATTTAGGTGAGCTGGAGAGCCTGTAACATCTCCCGGGGAGGAAAAGATGAAAGATACGACCATTATTTCTTCGAGCGTAGTCGGCCAGCATCTGGAAAAAATTGCTGATGTAAGCCAGGTCTCCTATCTCATGTTCAACAAGCAGAAGATTACTCTTGCCGCAAAAATTTCCATCGGGCGGTCCACAGACTGTGATGTGGTGGTGGACAATAAACTGGTCAGCCGCCACCATGCGGTCATCCAGAAAATCCGTGACGCTTATTTTCTGCGTGATGACGGCAGTACAAACGGAACCTTCCTGAACGGAAAACGGATTCCCGATGACAAATACATCAGACTGAATGCAGGCGATAAGATTACCATCGGCACTGCAAATCTGGTAATGAGCTGACATCCAGAAGGGACTCAATTTTTTTAGCGAAAATGCCTATGACAGATATTCACGGGGAATTAGCCAGCCTGTATGCCTCTCAAGAGCTGCCTTCTCATGATGATTTGCTTTTTCTCACAGACCAGGCAATCAGCCTTCTGGAAGAAGAAGCGTCGTCATACCGGCCGGAAGAGAAAACTGCTGATGGAAAAAAAGCCGGCGGACTGCTTGATTTTACCCAGGCTCCTCTTCTTCCCCTGATTGTGGTGCCTGATTTGCATGCCCGGGCAGATTTTTTTCTTCATCTTATGGAATATCCTCTTGAAAAACTGGGTATCGGACATACCGGCGGAGAAGGGGATGAATCCGGCAGACAGGCTAACCTGACTGTGCTGGACGGACTTGCCCTGGGCAGGCTCAGGCTTGTCTGCGTGGGCGATTTGTTTCATTCAGAAAAGCGCGGGCAGTTGCGCTGGCTGGCAGCCTGGGATGAGTATCAGAAGGGGAATTACGAAAGTAAAGAAATGACTGCAGAAATGCTGGAAAATCTTATCCTTTTTCAAATGGTTTTGCGGGTAAAAAATGAATATCCCCGGCATTTTCATTTTCTCAAGGGTAATCACGAAAATATTCTGAATGAAAGCGGCCGGGGAAATTATCCCTTCCGTAAATTTGCTGATGAAGGCAATATGGTCTATGACTTTATGCTCAGCCATTACGGAGATGCGCTTTTGCACTTGATGAGCCTGTGGGAACATGCGCTTCCCGTTTGTGCCGCCTTTCCCTCCTGTGTGGTGAGCCATGCAGAGCCAAAGCACTTTTTTTCGCGAAAAGAAATCATCGCCATGAGAAAAAATCCTGACCTGGTTCTCGGGCTTACCTGGACGGCAAACGATGAGGCGGATGAGGGCAGTGTGGAAAAAACGCTCTGCGGACTTTTAGGCAGGGAAGGTGCAAAAAATGCAGTGTGGATTTCCGGTCATCGGCCTGTACCTGAAAAATATGCCCTTCGTCAGGGCGGACGGCTGGTTCAGATTCACAATCCCTTTTTTGAGCAGATTGCCCTGCTGCAGCCGGGGAAGATTTTTAATCCGGAAACGGACATAATACTCTTGAGGTAATATATGACAGAGCAAAAGCCGGTGTACATTGGAAAGTATCGCATTATGGGTCTTGTAGCAGAAGGCGGCATGGGGGCTGTCTACAAGGCTGTTCATCCAACTCTCAAACGGCTGGTAATCCTTAAAAAACTTACAATCCGTCGGAATACTGTTGTCCGGGAACGCTTTAAGCGGGAGGCGCAGATTCTTCTGGATTTGCAGAGCCCCTATATCGTTCATCTGTATGACTATTTTATTGAAGAAAACAATCATTTTATTGTTGAAGAATATGTAGACGGCATGAATCTGGGGGAACTGATTGAAAAACAGGTTGCCCTGGGTACGGAACTTTCGCTTCTGGTTTTTCTTGATGCCTGCTATGCCCTTAAATATGCTCACGCCAAGGGAATCGTTCACCGGGACATTAAACCTGCAAATATCCTCATTTCCCGCCGTGCTGAAGTTAAACTTGCTGATTTTGGTATTGCTTCCAGTGAAAAGGGGGATGACCTCCATGGCGATGCCGTAAACAATGCTGACAGCACTCTTACTCAGACAGGCGTTACACTGGGTACTCCCGCCTACATGTCTCCTGAGCAGATTTCAGATTCACGGTCAGTGGACAAGAGGGCAGACATTTATTCCATGGGTGTCATGCTTTACGAAATGATGACCGGCTCCAAGCCCTTCGGTTCAAAACTGTCTGCAGAAAACCTTGAGGATATCAAAAAGGGTCGCTATGTAGACCCCCGTAAAATTGACCGTTCTATCCCCAAACCGATTTGCGCCATGATTCGCAAAATGCTCAAGGCAAATCCCAAAAACCGCTATCAGTCTGTTGACCCCATCATTGATATCGTAAAAAAATATCTTTCCCGCTTTGATACCCATGCAATCCGTCTGGCCCTTGCCCAGTGCGTTCTGATTAAGAGACAGTTTGCGGTGCCTGTCTTTGTTCAGAAAAAACAGACGGTGCGCAATGTATTTTTGGGAATCACTGCAGTTCTTCTTTTTGCAGGCGGAATTTTCTATGCCTGGAAGGAAAGTTATTTCTATGCCACCCTTCTCCGTCCCTGGTATTCGGCTGTCACGCTGAACATGACCCTGCCTGCAACGGCAAGTGTAAGCAGTGACTTACCGGCAAGGGCATTTTTCTTTGTTGATGACGGAAAAAATATTCCTGAAGTGACAAACAGCCGCCGCATCTTTTCTAAAGTCAGGGAAAGTGCCGGAAAGAAGACCGTACAGAATGCACCAAAAAAATATACGGCTAAAAAAGTCTATGTAAAACCGGGCCGCTATCGTATCAAAGTGGCGGCGGGGCCCTATGTCGTCTGGCAGAGTTTTGCCATCGGTGATGAAGATTTGACCATCAATTTTGATGAACTGAAAAATGTCGGCCGTCAGCTGAAAATCAGGGCCCGTTCCTATGACACTGAAAGTGGCGATGTCCTGACTTCCGCCACGGCTTTTTCAATTCTCTATAAAAATAACTGGGTTGCGCTGGATGAAGTGCCTCAGAATGAACTGGTTACCGGCTCCGTCTGGAAAATCCTTGCCCAGTGCCCCGGCTACAAGGATACACTTTTTTCACTGATTATCGACTGGTATCAGGATGATTTACGCCTTAATGTGGGCATGGAAAGCCTGTAAACTAGCGGTATGTTCTGCTTTCCTGACTGTCTGCAAAGGTAAAGTCGCCGGTAAAAAAGTCAGGACTTACGGCCGCCATGTTCAGACGAATCTCCCAGTGCAGGTGAGGGCCTGTTGCAAGTCCGGTTGCGCCTGAAAGACCAAGCAGTTCACCCTGCTTTACAATCTGTCCTTCTTTTACATCCAGTCTGCTCATGTGATAGTAGAGGCTGTAGAGACCCGGCAGGTGTTCTATGCAGATGCTCCAGCCGGTGGATACCCTGTCTTCTGCCATGACAACTTTTCCTGGACCACAGGCGCGGACTTTGCTTCCTGTGGGGATGCCGTAGTCTATGCCGTAATGCAGGCTGGTAGAAGATTTTCCGTTGCTGTAGGCATAGACGCGCCTGTCTGCAAAAAATGAAGTACGGCGGGTGGCTGGATTTGGAGCCGAAAATGCAGAAAGGGAATATATGCTTTCCGGATTTTTTGCCTTCAGAATTTCATTCAGCCGGTTTATCTGATTAACTCTTGTTTTTGATGTGTCTGTCTTAATGGCTGTGTTGGAGGCGTTCAGGGGAATTGTTTCTGACACAAACTCTTTTGCAATAACAGTGACAGGCAGGGAAAACTCGTATTCGGGCTGACCAAAGGCGGAAAAAATGATTTTAAGTTCATAGTCCCCCTCCTTGCAGTAAGAAGACAGGGGAAGACCTGCCAGAAGTACATCATTTTTAGCGGGTGAGCTTGCCTCTTTGCTTTTGTTGATGATGTACATGTCTGTTTTGTCAATTGATTTTGCTTCGTTTCCGTCACTGACTCTGGTAAAAAAGTGCATGCTTGCGGTGGAAGTGCCTGTGAGCTTGCGTATTTTTTTTGTGCGGGGCTTTAAAATGAGACGGGCAAAAACAGCATCTCCCGGCTGCACTTCTTTGTTGTACTGAATGCTTAAGGAGTAATCATTTGTCTGCCAGCGGCCGATTTCCGCAAATGCGCTGAAAGAAAGAAAAAATGTAAAAATCAGCAGACTCAGTTTTTTCATACGCTTTTCCTTACATCTTTTAAAATCATCTGTGGTGTTTCTGTTCCGTTAAAGAGATTGCGGTTGATTTCGTAGAGAACGTCTACATGATCGCCTTTTACAAAGTCCCGGCCCAGTCTTTCGCCTTCACCCCAGAAAAGGGCCGGCCATTTGTATTCGCCTGCGTCCAGCGTGAGCTTTAAGTGCATGCGCTCTGATTTTCCTATCAGCTGGGCGTCTGCAATTCTGAGAGACTGAGACATAAAGGTGAGGGGACGGTTTTCTTCGCCGTAAGGTTCAAATGTGTCCACAATGTTCAGTACATCAGGCTTGAGGTAGGGTGGCGGAAGTTCTGCGTCCACGTCGATGGATTCGCTGGTATCAGGTTCCAGTTCAATGGTGGGGGCAAGCAGTTCCAGTTCTCTGGTGAAGTCTGCAAGCCTTTCCTTTTTGAGGCTGAATCCTGCCGCGGAATTGTGACCGCCGTGGTTCAAAAAGAGATCGTTCATTTTGTTCAGGAATTTTGTCACATCGTAGCCGCGGCAGCTTCGCATGGAGCCTATAACGGTGTCGTCCACCATTGTTGCCACAAGGGCGGGAACATTGTACTGGCTGCAGAGTTTTCCTGCCACCAGACCTGAAATACCCCTGTGAATGCGCTGGTCAATGACTACACAAAGTTTGTCCGCGTGTTTTGCGAGGCTTTTTTCTGCGTTTTCCATGGCATAGCCAAAGGCTTCGCTTCCCAGCTGCTTGCGCTGATTGTTCAGTTCTACAATTTGATTTGCAAGTTCATCCCTGTGCGCCGGATCTTCTTCCATAAATAATTCAGCCGCCAGTTCCGGTTGCCCCAGCCGGCCTGCCGCATTCAGAACCGGCACTACAGACCATGATAAGTCTGTACTGGTTATGCGTTTACCCAGCATGCCCTGATGTGAAAGCAGTTCCATGAGTCCCGGCCGGACCTTTCCCCCGTTGATGGCGGCAAGCCCGTGGTGAAGGAAAATTCTGTTTTCGTTTTTCAGAGGCATTACATCAGCCAGGGCCGCAAGTGCCACCAGCTGCAGTTCTTTTTCTTCTGCCCTGGCATTCTGGGGAAACTGACTGGCAAGCAGTTTGTTCATGTAGGTGACAAAAATATTGTAAAAGCCTTCTATCTCTGTTGCCTTTCCGGGGTTGTAGCGGGCAATTTTGGAGAGTGACTTTAAGCGTACCAGGGAAAGATTTGCCACAGAGGAAATGTATTTTGCAATTTCAGGACGAATGTCCATCAGGTTAAAGGCAACGCCCTTTCCAAATATATCCGTCAGCATGCGCTCAGTCTGAGCCCCGTCCCAGACAAAAATCTGCTGTCCACGCAGAAAATCCATAAGGCGGGTTTTGTCTATGGAAATGCTGCCCGGGATGATTGTTTCTTCCAGTATGGCTTTCTGCACAAGGTTTTCTACTTTCATGCAGCTTATAGTGTAGGCTTCGTTTACCGGCCGGACGGAAAGAAGACAGATTTCCTGCTTGTACAGTTCACTCTGGGCAAAGCGCAGGGCACTTGTTGTCTTAAAGGCTACGGCACAGCCGGAAATGTCCGGAAAGGGGTAGCCTGAATCCTGGCACTTCGCATCTACAATGATAGCGGGTGAGGGAAGTATTTCCGGCGGATTGTGATGGTCAAGCACGATGACATCAATGCCCAGTGATGAAGCATAGGCAATTTCTTCCGTGTTTGAAATGCCGCAGTCTACGGTTACGATGAGGCTTCCGTAATCAGCGGCAAAAGCGTCTATGGCAGCCTTGTTCAGGCCATAAGCATCATTTCCCCCGGGAAGTTTCCAGCGGGTGTCCAGCCCCAGGGAGATAAAACAGTCGTAGAGGACAGTCGTGCTGGTAACGCCGTCTACATCCCGGTCTCCAAAGATAAGCACTTTTTCCCCTTCGTCTCTTGCCTGCAGAATGCGGTCTACGGCATCCTCCATGTTGGCAAACAAAAAGGGATTGTGAAGAAAACGTTTGTCATCTTCCAGAAAATACTGTATATCTTCACCCGAAGTAATGCCACGACGAATCAGAATGGATGCAGTGAGAGGATCAATACCGTACTTATCGTGCAGTTCTCTGGTCTGCTCCCGGGCGACAGGTTTTTTGTTCCAAATTTTCATCAGTGGATTTCCTTGTAGATGAGAACTTCTTTTGCCGGAGCTTCATCTGTATAGAAAATCGCTTCGTCTTTGAGCATTTTTACTGCGGGTTCAAGACAGGCCTGGTCTTTGCCGTACACATCCAGAATCAAGTCACCCTTTGACACTTTGTCGCCGGTCTTTTTGTGGATGATAAAACCTGCATCCGGGCAGACTGACTCGCTTGTTTTGTTTCGTCCCACACCCAGATACACGCCGGCAAGCCCTGTCTTAAATGCGTCCAAGCGCAAAAATCCGTCTTTCTCCGCCACAATCTGAGTGTGGAAGTTTGACCGGCGTTTTCCGATTTCAGAAAGCAGTTTGTCGGGATTTCCTCCCTGCTGCTCAACATTTTTCAGGAAACGCTTCAGGGCTTCTCCGCTTTCCACGGC
>DFDV01000114.1:0-827 GCA_002369025.1 Treponema sp. UBA3819
ATCCACACCACAGGGTCAAACATAATGCCATATTATTGTAGATAATTGAAAATTCAGCAAGTGCGGGAGGGAAGAATAGCACAGGTATGGTCTATCCCGGTCACTTTAACATTGACTTACGCCTTGGCGTAGCATTTGTTTACTAATTCAGATTAGTTGAGCACTAACTTTTTTTTGTAAACGTCGTCCGCTTTGGGCGGCGTTTATTCTTTTCAGCCCCACCTCCTAGTTATTGCCCAAATCCTTACAACACACTAAAATATTTCTACTATGGAAAACACAAAACGTACTGTCACTTGCGGAGATTTGCGCAAGGGCGATGTTGGAAAGACCGTTGTATTGAACGGATGGGTGAGCCGCACCCGTGATTTGGGCGGCATTGTATTTATACGCTTGCGGGACCGTTATGGCATTACGCAGGTTATGGTTGGTGACGGAGCTTCTGATGAAGTTAAGAAAATTGCTTCCAGCCTGAAAAGCGAATATTGTATCGCTGTGGAAGGTGTAGTTGCCGCCCGCAGTGAAAAAGACATAAACAAAGATATGGCAACAGGCGAAATCGAAGTGGAAGCAAAAGACATTGAAATCTTTACTACTTCCCAGGAACTGCCTTTTTCTATTGAAGAAGTGCGCCAGAAGGACGGAACAATTGTTCTTCCCAATGAAGACCTGCGCCTGAAGTACCGCTATCTTGACCTGCGCCGTGAACCCATGCAGCAGCACATTATCCTGAGAAGCCAGGTAACTTTTGCTGTCCGCGAATATCTGACGCAGAAAGGTTTTCTGGAGATTGAAACTCCTACCTTCATCAAATCAACACCGGAAGG